>VBJT01000108.1 GCA_005880075.1 Chloroflexota bacterium | reverse complement strand
ATCGGTGTAATAGGCTCGACCATCGTCACGGCCTTTACATCCGACCCGATCACCCGCTGGGTGCTGCCCGAGCCTCATCAATATCTAACCTACTTCAACGAGTTCGTGCCGCTCATGGCTGCCGGCACGTTCGACCACGGCCGAGCCTATTACACCGATGATTTTGGAGCGGCTTCTTTATGGCTTCCGCCGAATGTTCATTCGGACTACGAAGCCATGGCCGAGCTGGCTCAGCGAGCGGTCGCCGAACGCGATCAAGAAAAAGTCTTCGCCTTCATGGGGCAGATGGGCGAATATCATCCGACCGAGCCGCACTGGTACCTGCCGTTCATTGGAGTGGACCCACTTCGTCAGGGCCAGGGCTTAGGCTCGGCCCTACTCCGGCACGCGCTCCAGCTTGTCGACCGCGACAAGTTGCCCGCCTACCTCGAGGCGACAAGTCCAGACAGTCGCCGTCTCTACGAACGTCATGGCTTCAAAGCGATCGGCGAAATCCAGACAGCAGACTCGCCGCCCCTATACCCTATGCTCCGAAAGCCGCGCTGACTCCCGGAAGCCACGGCGCCCTTACTCGCCGTAGTGGATTACGTGCTCAATCCGCTCGGGCAGCGACTTCAGCCGCTCGCGCAGAAATGACGGGAACAGGCGCACCCCATCCAGCCTCTCGACATCATGCCATTCCAGAGGGAACTTGATCCCTATCTCCGGCTCCACGCCCCAGTGCGGGCCCTCGTTCGCCAGATACCGAGACCCCTTAGCGAGCGAGACCAGGAAGTACAGCCCGATCTCGTGCCACGACATCCCTTGATGGTCGAAGAAGTTCTCCACCAGCCAGAGCGGCCGTTCGACCAGCACTTCCTCCTCCAGCTCCTCCAGCATTTCGCGGCCGATGCATTCCAGCGCCGTCTCCCCGTACTCCACACGTCCGCCGGGCAGGCAATAGAACGGCGTCTCGGACGTGTCCGGACCCTCCTCGACTAGCTGGACCAGCACGCGGCCGCGGTCCGTGATAACCGCGGCCACCCGGTAGCAGAACCGCTGCTCCCCTCGATCGAATACAAGCACGAACCCAGCCTACATTACTCCGTGGCTGAAGCCCATCGTTTATCCGTTCCTGGAATCCGCTGTGAGATTCGTCCGTTACCTGATAAACTACCCCCGATGGGTGGGCACTCTCACTGGTCGCAGATCAAGCGCCAGAAGGGCGGCAACGACGCCAAGCGCGGCAACCTCTTCACTAAGCTCTCGCGCGAGATAACCGTCTCGGCGCGCGAAGGGGGCGGCGACCCCGCCATGAACCCTCGCCTCCGTCTGGCAATTGACAAGGCGCGCTACGAGAACATGCCTGCGGACACGATCAAGCGCGCCATCGAGCGCGGCTCAGGCGGAGGCGACGCGGCCAATCTTCAGGAGATCGTGTTCGAGGGCTACGGTCCAGGCGGCGTCGCAATTCTCGTGCAGACGCTAACGGATAATCGGAACCGCACTGTTTCCGATCTGCGCACCACCCTGACCCGCGGGGGCGGGACTCTCGGTGAGTCGGGCAGCGTGGCCTGGCAGTTCGACAGCAAGGGACTGATCGGCCTTGACGCGAGGGATATCGACCCGGAAGAGATCGCCCTCGTCGCCATCGATGCCGGCGCTGAGGACGTCCGCGTGAGCGACGGCTTCGTCGAGGTCTACACCGGCCCGACCGACCTTGACCGCGTTCGTCGTCAACTCGCCGACGCCGGCATGACCATTGCATCCGCCGAACTCTCGATGCTGCCCAAGAACACGACCCCGCTCGACGACAAAGTCGCAACGCAGGCCCTCAAGCTCCTCGACCAGATTGAAGAGCTCGACGACGTCCAGCGGGTCTATTCCAACGCCGAGTTCCCCGATTCCGTCCTTATGGAGTACGCCGCCGGCTAGTGACAACAGCCGCCGTCGCGCCAATCCGTACGGACAGAGCTTCAGCTCTGTCCGCCACCATCGCGACTCAGCACCAACGAATGCTAAGCACTTGATCGCATGAGCCCACCAGTCACGATCCTCGGCATCGATCCCGCGCTCACCTGCACCGGCTACGGTCTTCTCCGCGCAGACGGCAACCGCTACGAAGCCATCGACTTTGGCGCCATCTCTCCTCCCCCGCAGGCACCCATCGCCGAGCGCCTTCTCCGCATCCACGAAGCCCTCTCAGACGTCATCCGCGACTCCCGCCCTGACGAAGTCGCCGTTGAGGACTTCATCGTCGGCCATGTCCGCGCCGCGGTCGCCGTCGGCGAGGCGCGTGCTGCCGCCCTTCTCGCGGCCGCAGAGGCTGGCTTGTCCACCGCCCTTTACAAGCCGTCCGAGGTCAAGCAGTTCGTGACCTCCTACGGACGCGGCGGCAAAGACCAGGTCGCCATGATGGTCCAGGCCCTCCTCAACCTCAGCCAACCCCCTGAGCCTGCCGACGCCGCCGACGCACTCGCCGTCGCCCTCTGCCACGCGCTAAAGCGGGCAGCCATCAGCCAACAGCAATCGGCGATTAGCATGCCCCGATGAGCTTCGGAAAGTACGGCGGTGTTGTGCTGTTCCCTGTTCCTTGTTCCGTGTTCCATGCGGGGGTGGGGGTTGGGGTAAGGCCATGATCGCCCGCATCCACGGCGAAATCGCCGCCCGCAACCCCGACTCGCTTATCGTCGATGTCA
>VBJT01000107.1 GCA_005880075.1 Chloroflexota bacterium | reverse complement strand
CGGCGTGCCGGGCGTCGAGTCCGAGGAAGTGGTCGCGGCGCTGATGGGCCTCGGTTACTCGCAGACAGAAGCGGCGGATGCTGTGGCACGAAGTGATTTGCCCGCCGACGCACCGATCGAGGAGAAGGTACGGCTCGCACTCGCCCACTTCGCCCGCGCGCGCGCAGACTGACTGTCCCGCGTAGCCCTGGCCCAGTAGCGCCCGGCCTCAATCGATCCGCTCCAAATGAGACGGAATCGATACCGCGCTGATGTGCAACATCGCATGCTTGAAACGCGGCCACCGCTAACGTAACAGCAGCCATCAAGCGACTCCGGGTACGGGGTGAGTTAAGGGAAGGATACTCAGTGAACAAGCAGGCCGAAGAACTACTGTATCAAGCTCTCGAGACCGAATTGGGCGGAGAGAAGGTTTACAAGACGGCGATCGAGTGCGCGCAGACAGATGAGCTACGCGAGGAATGGCGGAAATACTTAGAAGAGACGCAGAACCACCAGCGGATCGTCCTCCAGATCTTTGATCAGCTCGGGCTCGACGCCAACCGCCAGACGCCCGGCCGCGAAGTCGTCCGCCACCTCGGTGAGTCCTTCATCAAGGCAATGACGATGGTTCAGCAGGCCGTGCCGGGAGAGCTGGCCGAGCTCGTCGCCGCCGAATGCGTCGTCCTTGCCGAGACAAAGGACCACCAGAATTGGGAACTGATCGGCGAGCTTGCCAGGGAGCTTTCGGGCCAGGAAGCAAAGGCCCTGAAGGAGGCGCACTCGCAAGTCGAAGACCAGGAGGACGAGCACCTGTACCACACAATGGGCTGGGCGCGCGAGCTATGGATCAAGTCCCTCGGGATGAAGGCCGTCCTGCCGCCTCCGGAGGAGGAGAAGGAAGTCAAGACGGCCATCGGCGCCGCCCGGGCGCGCCAGTCACGCGAAAAGATGATCTAGCAGGGGAGAAGCCTCGTAGCGAGTCAAGAGGAAAGGAGGACGTGTCATGGCAGACGCGAAGGTGAAAGGTACGATCGACCGGACCAAGGGTAAGGCCCGCGAGACAGCCGGCAAGGTGACCGGCAAGCGCTCGACGCAGGCCAAGGGCAAGGCCGAACAGCTGAAGGGCCGAGCCAAAGAGAAGTTCGGCTAGCAGAAGCAATCACAACCGAATAAGAATACGACCGGGTCGATAGCCCGGTCGTGTTCACTTCGTAAGCCGATTTCTGGCTCTCTACGGCTGCCAGCTGATCTCGTAGAGCCGGACGGCGTCCTCGAAGCCGCGCAGCACATTCTCGCCGCGGTCAGCGAAGAGGAAGCCCTTGCCTGAGCAAAGCCCGCGTACGACGTCTGAGGCCAAGATCTCGCCGCTCTTCGCGTGAGCGGCGATCCGCGAGGCCATGATGACGGTCGCGCCGAAGAGGTCGCCTCCCTCTTCGATCGGCTCGCCCGCGTTCAGGCCGATCCGAATATGTATCGGTTCCTTCTCGGGGTCTGCGCCTGGGCCGTGGTGCAGTTCCTCGAACGCGCGTTGCAGCGTGATCGCACACTCTACGGCGCCGGCCGGCGATGCGAAGGAGGCCATGAACCCATCTCCCATCGACTTCACCTCCGATCCGCCGTGCGCGCGCAGGATGTCACGAGTGAGATTCTCGTGCTCGCGCAGAACGTCGCGGCCGGCCTTGTCGCCGAGACGATGCATCATGGGCGTGTGCTCCACCATATCCGTGAACAGGATCGTGCGGACCCCCGACTCCTCGCGGCGCCCTTCGCTCCGGGCCCGCTCCGCGGCTCTAGTTTCCGTCCCCACCAGCTCCCCAATCGCGCGGATTACCTTCTGGAGGTCCGCCGTCGGCAACCCGTCCAGCATTCCCAGCCGGGCGTCGGGGATTCTTGCGGCCATGTCCCGGGCCGCCTCCAAGTACTGCTTCGATACCGCGGAGTGCGAAAGCACCAGAGTCGGCATACTGATTGCCGGCAAGAGCTCGTTCACGTCGTCTTGTCGGGCCCCAGCGGATATCAGGGTGGCCTTCTCTTGCGTGACGCCAGCCCTAAAGAACTCGACTACAGGCCTAGCTGCCTCCCTGCCAACCCCGTAGATCATGAACGCCAGATATTCTAGGAATGCGTCCCAATCCGTTGTGAGCTGATCGAGCGCCCGCATTTGCGGGACGTTGAAGAAGTCCTCCGTCCGGGCCTGCGTGTCGTCCAGGATCAAATGACTGACACGGTCTGGATTCTGGACCGCATATGTCACGGCAATGGGCCCGCCCCAGCCGATGCCGTGCAGCACGAACCTCTCCAGGCCAAGTTTTCCTGCTACTGCCTCGAGGTCCAGCAGCCGCTTCTGCATCGAGAATTCGTCCACGTCCCGATCGGAGAGTCCTGTGCCGCGCGGATCGTATTGGACGACGGTCCAGTTCTCGGCCAGCTGATCGAAGAACTCGCTGCCCTGGCTCCACTCGAGCTGGCTGTGCACGAACGGCAGGCTGGGTACGCGCACGATCAGCGGCGATCCCTTGCCGGCCGTCCCGAAAGCGATGCGAACGCCATCGCGGCTGGTGGCGTATTGCATGCGGAGTTCCATGCCGCCAGTATCTCATACGCCAGCGGCCGGGCTGCCAGCGGCGTGTCAGTAGTTGATTACGATTTGGTTTCAGCGGCTACAACGCCCGCCGCAGCATACGCGCGCCCGGCGACCCGTACACCCGCTCGAACTCGGCGTCCCGCTTCTCGATAACCAGCTCAAAGCCGCACTTTTCGTATGCGCGCTGGGCCGGGTCGTTGCCGATCAGCACGCCGATGTCCGCTGTCTTTGCGCCGCGCTCCCTGCCCGTCTCCAGTGTCTCGTGTATCAGTCGCTCGACGAGGCCGCGGCGGCGGAACTCCGGCTTCGTCGCCACGTGTTCGACGACCCACGCCCGCGGCTCGTGCTCCATGATGATCCCCATAATCGCGTTCGAACGCTCCCAGCCTTTGGCGATGTCTTCCGGCGTCCGGCCGGTCTTCTGGTTGATCTCTGCGGCGCCCGCCATCATCGACACCGGGCCGAGCTCGTTCTCGAAGAACCCGCACATGCCCGCCGCCGGGACCCCATCGACCTCGGCTACCTTGAACAGCGAGTAGTGGCCCCAGTGCACCTGCTGCGTATCCGCCAGCAGCTCGAGGTAGCGCAGCACTTCCTCCTCAGTCCCGCCGATATTGAAGTCCCACATCCCCTTCGGGAGGTGCGACCGGTTCGCCATCATCACGACCCAGGCAACGAACGGAATGTGCTCGCGTGTGGCCTTGACGATTCTCACGTCGGTTGCCGTTGTCATATCGACCTCCTTCGCAGGGATATGCCCGCGCGGCCAGTATACAGCGCGGGGGTCCGCCAGCCGGAAGGACCGGCTCACCCCACGCGCTCGAGGGCGACGACGGGGATCGTGCGCTTCGTCCGAGATTGGTACTCGGCGAACTGAGGCCGGAGCGACGCCTGTTTCTCGAACAGCCTGTCGCGCTCTGCGCCGGTCATGATCACGGCTTTCACCGGATAGCTCTCGGTGCCCACTTCGACGGTCGCGCCGGGATGCGCTTTCACATTGTGGTACCAAGCGGGGTGCTTAGGCGCGCCGCCCATCGACCCGAACACGTAGATGCGGTCGCCGCGTCCGCCCGTAGCGTCGTCCTCGCGCAGGTAGACGAGAGGCGTGGTGTGCGACCTCCCGCTATGCGCGCCCGTCGATGTGAGGAGCACCACCGGCGCTCCGGCGAACGGTCCGCCCACCCTGCCCTCGTTGCCCCGAAACTCGTCGATGATCTTCCGGTTATAGTCCTGCATGCGGCGTACCTCCGCTACGATTATCGCCGCGCAGGCTTTCGAGGACTAGCGAGCAGCCGCAGCATCCGCGCGCCCGGCGGTCAGTCCGGCGGCGCGATCAAGTCCCCGAAGCGAGCGAGGATCGCCCCCAGGTTCTCCGCAAGCTCCTCCCTCTTCCGCGGCGACATCCGCTTGAGGGCGACCTCCATCCGCGAAAGCCCTTCAGCGCTCCGTATCAAGCGCCGCACGTCCGCCGGCTGACGCCGTAATCCCTTCAACAACTCCGCCCGAAGGGCCTCATATTCGTCCGCCGGCCCGTTCTTTTCCTCGCCACCCAACGCAGCACCTCACAATTGAACACCTGACACCTCTACTGCGCCGGCGGAGTCCCCGTCCGGCGCGATGACTCCGGCGGGTTCAGCGCCGTCGCGCTATAGAACCGTGAAGTTCCCGCCGGTACCAGCCCCTTCAACACCATGATCATGTAGAGCATTTGCAGCAAATAGCGGTGCAATTTCGACTCGTAGCGCAGGACCTTGTCCATCATGTCGTCGCCCGGCAAGAGGCGAGCCATGAGCATGCGGTACTCCTCCTCCACGCGTCATTCCGGCCATCTGCATGCTGGCGCGCCAGTCCTCTGGGACGTCGTCCTGGTAGTGGCGTACGGCCTCCGTCTCCATGCGGGCCGCCCTTTTCAGGCGCCAGATCAGCATGGCAACGCGCTCGCCCAGGGACCCGGGGAACTCGCCCTCCAGCCCGAACCAGTCGAGCACGTCCTGACGAAGCCGGAGCCAATCGTTCTCGTCCTCGACGAGGGGGAGCACCGGGGTTTGGGCGAACACGCCGTGCTTCACCGGGTTCAGCCGCACCCGCGCCTTGCCCTCAGGCGTTTTGGGGCCGCGCTTTCTCTTATTTCGTTCCACCGCCACCTCATCATCCTCCTCTGATCTAGAATCGCGAATTTGTTTTGCAAAAAAAGTGGTTTTGCGAACACCGGCCGCCGGCGACCCGGACTTGGGGCGCCTCGCCGCTGTGCTAATCCACCACCGCCACTTCATCCACCTACCTTTCTGTCACACGCTAACCCAAGCGGGAAGCGATCTCCAAGAGGGAAATGTCACGACCACGTGGCGGCTAGCGACCGCTGCCTGTATTGACCGGCATATCATCGCTGGTATTTTGCACGCATGGACAGATGGCGCCGTCCTCCACCGGCCCGGTCTCTGCCTTCTGCAGACTCGACGTCAAGAGTTTATATCGCTTGCTCGTCCACATTGAATGGCTGGACATTGATCTTGAGCCCGACGTAGGCCGCCAGTGGGTCAAGGACTACGGGGCGCCGGAAAATGGCGGCCTCATGTATGTCCAAGTGGACGAGTTGCGCCGAGAAGTGGCAAGCAGGCTCTAACTAGCGTTCCGGTCGACACTTCTGGCCACAAAACTGAGCGTCGACCGTAACCTTCGCGGTATCGCAGGGTTATGCTCAAAGACCAACCCAAGTGGGAAAAGATCGGATGCTGAACGCCAAGCAACTGGAAGCCGAACGCCGGCTTATCGAGTCTTCTCAACGGCAGCCTCGTCACTTCGGGCGGCTCTACGACCGGTACTTCGAGCGTGTCTATGGCTTCGCGCTCACGCGAGCGGGTGACCGCACAGCAGCCGAAGATATAACGGCGGAGACGTTCCGGCAGGCCTTCGAGAACCTGCCGCGCTTCGAGTGGCGGGGTGTGCCGTTCTCGGCCTGGCTGTTTCGCATTGCGGCGAACGCGGCGGCGGACTACTTCAAGCGCGCCTCTCGTGAAGGCTCGCTTCCGGAAGCTCCTGGTCCGACAGACGACGCTTGGGAAAGCCGCTTGATCGAAGTCGAAACGAGAGCTCGCCTGTTCGAGCTAGTCCGCCGGCTACCCAAAGAGCAGCGGCAAGTAATCGAGATGCGCTTCGGGAAAGAAAAGAGCGTTAGAGAAGTGGCCCAAGGGATGAACAAGACCGAAGGGGCCGTGAAAGCACTACAGCATCGGGCTATCGAGAGCCTGAGGGCGAGGATAGGTGATCAGAATGAGTGAGCAACTAAGGTACGAAAAGTTGGACAGCTCGATAGAGAAGATTATCTCCAGCGGGGAATTCGCCTCAAGCGGAGATGAACAAATCGACGCTCTGGCACGTCTGGCCTCGGGTCTTCGGGGCCTTCCGAGCGCGGAGTTCAAGGCGAGATTAGCGGCGGAATTCCGCAAAGAGGGTCGGTCAAACTTGTCACGGGTGACGGCACTCGCTCCATTCACCTGGCTGGTCCGGCAGCGAGCGTTTGCCGCGGCCGGCGGCACCTGCGGCCTGGCCGCCGGTGCCTGCTGTGTCAGCGGCGCAATTGCTTCTGTGACCGGCCTCGCCACGGCCGCAGCCGTCACTAATTACATTCACAGCTCGATCCCGTACTTTTTCGGGTTCAGCGTTGTTATGTTGCTGGCCTGTCTTGCCTGGTCCCTTCGGCCCCAGGGATTCACTCCGAGGGCCTTCGTCGTTACCGTTAGGCGACACGGACTTGCTTTCGGCAGTGCCTACGTAGCGGTCTTTGGAGCGTCGATGGCTCTGACGATGGCGATGGGCCTGTACTGAACCACTGAATTAGCTGCGATGAATCATTGAATTGGAATGAAAGGAGAAACGCCATGGAAACACTCGGAGCAATAGCTGTCGTACTCCTCGTCCTCGCATGTCCGCTAGGTATGCTCGCTATCGGCGGAACCGTCTGGCTGGTCGGACGGGTACGAGGTGAGAAGAAAGCCTTCTCGGCAGGCTGCATGCACATGTCAGGCCACGAAGACCAGAACAGCGGCAGTCGCACGGAAAGCGAGCTCAGGGAACAGGTCGCTCGCCTCGAGGGAGAAGTCGAATCCCTTAGGTCG
>VBJT01000268.1 GCA_005880075.1 Chloroflexota bacterium | reverse complement strand
CAGCATGTTTATCACGGGCGTCCTCACCGTAATCGGGTTCAGCGTCCACGATACGATCGTCGTATTCGACCGCATTCGGGAGAATGTCTCCGCCAGCCCGGGCGTGCCTTTCGATGAGGTCGTGAACACGAGTCTCACGGAGACTGTCGCCCGGTCCATCAATACGTCGACGACTGTGGTCCTTACAATCCTCGCACTGCTGCTGATGGGCGGCGGGAGCATAGACGTGCTACTGCTGACATTGCTTCTGGGAATTGTCGCGGGAACGTATAGTTCGATCTTTATCGCCAGCCAGATCCTGGTCGCCTGGGAAGACGGCGACTTCGCGCGGATCTGGCGACGGTTCGCGCCGCGGCGGTTGCAGCCGGCGGCGGAGCCGACTGGGTAGCCGGCAGGTTTCGTACGGATGGAGCTTCAGCTCCGTCCGCTAAAGCCACGCAAGCGACAAGGCTCCAACAGCGAACGATCATCGGTGTCCGAGCGCCGGCGGACAGGCCTGAAGGCCTATCCGTACGTTACGACCTTCGCAGCACGCGCGCGTCTTCGACCCGGCGGGTGATGCGCTCCGCGTCCATGTGCTCGAGGAGGGCCTGGGCGTACTTGCGGCTTGTCGAGAGCATGTTGCGCACTTCGGCGAGTGTAACGCTGCCGTTGTCGCGGATGTGCGCAGAGACGCGCTCGACCATCTCCCGGTAGGCATCCGTCGCGAAGGCGACGCCATCGGAGACACACACGATCTCACCACGGGCTTCGAGGTAAGCGAGCAGTTCGTCATCGAGGGAGGCGTCCGTCTGCGGTGAGAATGGGCTCGCGCGGAGCTGTTCGATGAACGCCCGGGTCCGCGCCTCCGCGTGAGGAGCGAGCCGCGGTTCGTGATCGGTTAGGGCGATGACGGCGCCTATCTCTTTGGCAATTCCGGCGCCGGTCCAGTAGGCGAGAAGCGGGTCCAGGACGCGCGGCGTCAGGCCGAGGCGGCCGCGCAGCTCCTCCTTCGGCATCCCGGGGCGCAGCGGCGATAGCTCATGGTAGGCGCCGAGGACTTCTCGTAAGCGGAGTGTCATCACCATGAGTCCTTCGGCGCTGTACAGGAGCGGTACGCCAGTTAGGCCTGCTCCGGAAAGCGATACGACATCGCCGGAAGCGACCAAGATATCGAGTGCTTCGCGGGCCGTGCTTGCATCGAGGCCCGATTCGTTCATGACCCTCTGCGCCTCGGTGGGCTCGCGCCGGCGCAGTGTGGCGAGGATCACGTCCTCGGGAGAGCCCCGAGTGAACGCCTCCAGTCCGGCGATGGTTGGGGCGTGGTGCCTACGATGGCGCTTGACATCCGCGTCAACGATGGAACCGCCACCCAGCGTGTCGTTCGGGTCGCGGACCACGAAGCGGTCGCCCCTGATAGCCGCGACGGGTTTGGAGAGCCGTATCTGCGCCCAGGCGCTCTCGCCGGGCGGGACGGAATCGCGGTTGAGGAGGAGGAGCTTTCCCTCGACCTCCGCCGCCCCGGTATGGAACGTGATGGACAGGTTGTGCCTGATAGCGCGGCGGGTATACGGCACAGCGAGCAGCCGCACATCGACGCTCGCCACAGCCTTCAAAGACCCCGGGCTCGCTACTACCATTCCGCGTTCGAGATGGTCGACAGAGATGCCGCTAAGGTTTGCTGCCGTCCGGCGCCCGGGTGGTACGACCTCGACCTTCCGGCCGTGGGTCTGGAGTCCCCGCACGCGCGACTTCAGCCGTCCCGGCAGGATCTCGACCTCATCGCCCATCTGCAGCGACCCATCGATCAGCGTGCCCGTGCATCGTGAAGGCGCGGTCGATCGGGAGGCGCGGCCGTCCGTTGTCGCGCCGGGCCGGCGTCTTCGCTAGCTCGGCGTTAAGAAAGTACGTCAGGTCATCGAGGCCCACGCGGGTGACAGCGGAGCAGGCGACGACCGGGGCTCCGCCGATGGTCGTGCCTGAGATCGCTTCCTCCGCCTCGGCCTTCACCAGCTCGAGGAAGTCCGGCTCGACGAGGTCCGCTTTCGTCACCGCGATGACGCCGTGTTCGATGCCGAGCAGGTCGATGATCGCGAGGTGCTCCCGCGTCTGCGGCATGACGCCCTCGTCGGCCGCGATGACCAGCAGGGCGAGGTCTATCCCGCCGACGCCGGCGAGCATGTTCTTGATGAAGCGCTCGTGGCCCGGGACGTCGACGATGCCAACCTCTTCGCCGCCGGGGAGCGTGAACCAGGCGAAGCCGAGGTCAATGGTCAGGCCGCGCTCCTTCTCCTCGCGAAGCCGGTCCGGGTCGATGCCGGTCAGGGCCTGCACGAGGGCGGACTTCCCGTGATCAACGTGGCCGGCGGTGCCGAT
>VBJT01000106.1 GCA_005880075.1 Chloroflexota bacterium | reverse complement strand
CACGCTCTGCGGCGGGCACGTGCAGGCGATTTACGACTCGTGCCTCGACGAGAACGTGCGCGTGATCGACGTGCGGCACGAGCAGGTCGCCGGCCACGCGGCCGAAGGCTGGTCGCGCGCGACGCGGCGGTGTGGTGTCGCCGTCGTCACGGCCGGCCCCGGCGTGACCGACTGCATGACAGGGATTGCCAACGCCTGGCACAACAAGTCGCCGATGCTCGTTATCGGAGGCCGCAGCCCGCTTTCGCGCTTTGAGATGGGCGCGCTCCAGGACATGGACCACACAAAGATACTCGAGCCGATCACGAAGTGGGCGAAGTGCGTCCACGAGACGAAGCGAATCCCCGAATTCATCTCGATGGGATTCCGCGCGGCGATGACCGGCCGGCAGGGGCCCGCGTTCCTCGAGATTCCGACCGACGTGCTCTTCATGAAGGTCGAGGAGAATGAGGTCAACTTCCCGCAGAGCTACCGGCCGCATGGCCGCGTCTACCCGGACCCTAAAGTCGTCCGCCAGGCGGCGGAGGTCCTTCGCAATGCCCAACTTCGCGGAACTCGCCCGCGCGCCCGTCTACTTGAACGCGATGGGCCGCGGCTCGCTGCACCAGGACCACGAGCTGTTCTACAACCGCAGCCGCCGCGGCGCACTCGGTAAAGCCGACGCCATTGTCGTTATCGGCACGCCGATGGACTTCCGCCTCTCTTATGGCAAGCGCTTTAACCCCGAGGCAAAGACCATCCAGGTCGACACCGACCCTATCGAGCTCGGCCGCAACCACGACATCGACATTCCGATCGAGGCCGACGCTAGGGCGTTCCTCGAATCGATAACCGCAGAGCTGTCCGGTTTCAAGGCCGACCACGATGGCTGGCTGGCCGATCTGCGAGAGCAGGAGGACAAGACGCGCGCGCAGATGGAGGAATGGATGGCCAGCGACCGCGAGCCGATCCACCCGCTGCGGCTCTGCGCCGAAATGGCGAACTTCGTCGACGAAAACACCATCGTCGTCGGCGACGGCGGCGACATCGTCAGCCACGCCTCGAAGATCCTGCCGGTCAACCAGCCCGGCCAGTGGTATGACCCGGGCCCCTTCGGCACGCTTGGCGTCGGCACCGGCTTCTGCATGGCCATCCACAGCGTCTATCCGAACAAGCGCATCCTGATGGTGAACGGCGACGGCGCGTTCGGGCTTAACGGCTTCGATTTTGACACCTTTGTCCGCTTCAACATCCCCGTCGTTTCTGTGGTCGGAAACGACCGCCAGTGGGGTCAGATCACCGTCGGCCAGCGCGCGATGTACGGCAAGGAGCGCGTCGTGGCGAGCATGCTCGGCGACAATTGCCGCTACGACAAGATCGTCGAGGGCATGGGCGGCCACGGCGAGTTCGTCACCAAGCCAGACGAAATCCGTCCCGCGATCGAGCGTGCATTCGCCTCCGGAAAGCCCGCCTGCGTGAACGTGATCATGGACCAGGAGCCGCCGGGCATCATGGGCGGCTACGAGTTCATGTAGTGCCGAGTGCTAAGTGCGTAGTGCCAAGGAAAACGCCAAACCTGCACACCGACTCGCGCTTGTCCATGCTGGTAATCGAAGCTGAACGGCCGGATAGTATCGACGCTTCGGCGCTCATAGAAGAGCTGGAAACCGATCTTGTGTCCCTGTATCCGAGCGAGAGCCGCCACCGGGTATAGCATCGGCAAGCTGCTCAGCGAAGAGGTCGCTTTCTTCGTCGTCCGGGAGGCTGGGGTGGCGGCGGGTTGCGGCGGCGTCCAGATCTACGGCTCGGAGTACGGCGAGCTCAAGCGCATGTATATCCGTCCTGCCTTTCGCGGCCGCGGGCTCGGCAAGAAGATGCTCGTTCATCTGACCGACTACGCGCGCCGTCATGGAATTCGCGTCTTGCGGCTCGAGACCGGGATCTACCAGAAAGAAGCGATCGGCTTGTACGAGGTGTCCGGTTTTCACCGCGTTGCACCGTTTGGGCCGTACATAGAAGACCCGCTCAGTCTGTTCCTCGAGAAGCGGATTTCATGAGCCGCATTGTGAGCATTCAGCAGCTCGCTGACGCCGCCGCGGCCGGCGACGGGGACGGCGTGCGCCGCCTGCTCGGCGAGGACCCGGAACTCGCGCTCGCGTACACAGACGACGGCTGGACCGCCCTTCACCTCGCCGCTACTCCAGAAATCGCCGCGATGCTGCTGGGCGCAGGCGCGGACATCAACGCTCGCAACCGGCACAGGGTCGCCGGGCCGGGCAACAGCCCGCTGTCGGCGGCCGTATACCAGCAGCGGAGCGCGGTCGTCCGTTTGCTGATCGAACGCGGCGCGGACGTGAACCAGTGCGACAACGCCGGCTGGACGCCGCTGCATATTGCGTCAGCGAGTGGTTATGTCGAGAGCGCCCGCATCCTTCTTGAGGCGGGAGCGCAGCCGGACGCGCGCACCGGCGAAGTCGGCGGCGCGCGCTGGGCCAACAAGACGCCGATGGAGTTGCTTTCCGACAACGATCGCAAACGCGACGACGGGACGCCCGTGCCGCCTGCGGCGGACGGCGAGATGCGCTCGCTTTTGCGCGAACACGCCGCCTCGTAGAAGTCACGCACTCGAACTCTCGCTGAGTCCATTAGACTTGTCCTGTATGGCGGACACTCAGGTCGCAACCCCAGCCAGCCGTCGACCGCGGCTCCTCGCCGCCCTGCTCTCATTCGGGCTGACCGTCTTCATAATCACCGCACTGATCATCTTTCTGCCGCGCTTCGTGAGCTACGGCGATCTGTGGGACGTGCTGAAAAGCCTCTCCTGGTTCGAGTTGAGCGTCTTGGCTGTCGTCTCTGTCATCAACATCCTCAGTTACGGGCCTTCCCTGATGGCCGCCCTGCCGGGAATCCGGTATCGTGCCGCGCTGGCGTCCACTCTCGCCGCGACTGCTTCGACAACAATAGCTCCCGGTGGGCCGACGGTGGGCCTCGGAATTTCGTATCTGATGCTTCGCGCCTGGGGTTTCAGCCGCAGCCGGATCACGCTGGCGCTCGGCCTGGTGACCGTCTGGACGCAGCTCGTAACGCTCTCCTTCCCGCCGATCGCCTTCGTCCTTCTCTGGATTTCGGGCGAGAGCGATCCGTTCTTGGAAACCCTGTCCCTCATGGGCGTCCTCGTGATGCTTGGCGGAATCGGCATTGTGCTTCTCGTCTTCCGCAGCGCTTCTGTCGCCCGGACACTGGGCGACAGAAGCGCTGCGATCGCCTCAAAGGCGTTGCGACTCGTGCGTCGTGGCCCGGTGGGCTGGTCCGGCGAGCAGTTCGCGCGTTTTCGGGCTGACGCAATCAGTTTGCTGCGTGAGCGCTGGCACTGGCTGACTGTGACGACCTACGGCGGCCACCTGGCGGTCTACCTCGTCCTGCTTGTAAGCCTGAGAGCCGTTGGTATCGGCGGCGACGAAGTCAGCATCGCGGAGTCCTTCGCCGCCTGGTCAATCATCCGCATCCTCGGCGGGATACCGATCCTGCCGAACGGTATCGGCGTGGTCGAGGTGGGGCTAACGACGGCGCTGGTCGGTTTCGGCGGGAACGAAGCGAGAGTTGTGGCAGCAGTCCTCGTCTACCGCTTCCTGTCAGTCGTCCTGCCCTTCGTGGCCGGCGCTTTCGCCGGGGCACTCTGGCGCCGCCATCACCCGGGCGTCGTAGAGCAGACTCAAGTGGCCTCCGGCACCATCTCAACGCCGGCAGCTTCTTAGCGCCGGCCGCCTCTACTTCGGGTTCCAGTTCTCGTTAAGCCACGGGCCGCTGATGCACCAGCCGCCAAGACGCGCATCCCTTTGGATGTCTGTCAAGTTGCGCTCGTCGCTACCGTCGGGCTTCACGGTGAAGACACCCAGGTTGTGGACGAGCGCGGGTCTCTCCGAAGCCACGGGCACGGCAACCGTGCCGGCGAACGCGATTAGCGAGCCATCCGGGGCCCAGCGTGGAAATGCTTTCGTCACATTAGAGCTCGTAATTTGGGTTTCATTGGAGCCGTCTGCATTCATCTTGAAAAGCTGGTGGATTTGGCCTGGGCCGAGCGCCACGAAAACCAACGCCGAGCCGTCCGGCGACCAATCTGGAGCAAACGCGTTGTCGGGACGTTCCTTGAGCTTACTTGCCGCGGGATCACCGATCTTGTACACGAAAATCTGGTTCAGCGTACCGTCCGAAGCGTCGAAAACGATGCGTGAGCCGTCCGGCGACCAGCGGGGCGGTCCGATCGCGCCCTTGCTTGTTGAGACGGTCGAGATCTGACCCGTCGAAGCATCGACAAGTTCTAGCTGATTGACCGAGGTCTTCGTGTCGAAGGTGGTCAACGCTATCTTCGAGCCGTCCGGGGCCCAGGTTATGCCTGATGATTGCCCGGGGATCGTGATCGCCTCGGACCTGTCGCTTAGCTTCAGGCGCAGGCCGCCATCCGTGCTTTGCATCAAGTACGCGGCGCGCTTTCCATCCTTGGTACACGAGAGGGCCAGCAGAAAGTCTTTGTCGGTCTCTCCCGTGAACTGCCAGAAGCGTTGAGCGGGAGGAAGCTCCGCGAAGGCCGCGTTGGCAACAGTGTCTTTGTAGACAACCAGACTGAGGCCATCGGGCGCGGCGCCGCCATTGCTGCCGCTGCCTTTCCCGTTGCCGTTCTGTTCGGCACCGCCGGATCCGCCGCAGGCAACCGCAAGTACGAGAACTAGGGTGACGAGGGGAAGCAGGCGATACACTTCAGAATTAGCCTAGCAGGGGACTGAGAAGGCAGTCTAGGGAGGCGGAAGCAAATGCGCCCCGGAGGGGCGGCCGGGGCGCTGTGCCGTCGCGGGGGACACCCGCGATTCTTAGTTGTCCAGGAACTGCTTCAGCATCGGGTTCATGCGCTCGCGCCGGTCGCCGAGGCCGGCGACGTTCAGGCGGTGCATGTACTCGTTCACGCGCTTCTTCTGCACCTGCATCGACATGTTGATCCCGCTGTCGATGTTCTTGATGCCGCCGCCCATGAGTATGGCAAGCGCCTCGAATAGTGCGAAGCTGACCGGATCGTCCGTTGGGTCCGGCGCGAGCGTCGTCTCTACACGGTCTAGATAATGGTGAATCTCCTCACGCCGCCAGGGCTCGTTGTCCATCACGTACTTCAGGTGCATTACGCCGAAACCCAGGTGTCGCGATTCGTCCTGCCCGCACATGCGGAAGATCCGCTTCTCGGCGTCGTTCTGGCCGATATATTCGCCCATGCGGAACAGCGATTGCACGAAGCCCTCAGCCGCGACGTGCATTATCGCAGACATCTCAGTGAAGTCCTTCGCCTCGATGATCACTCGCAAGCCCTCTTGAGGAAGCGAGCTGAGCAGCCCCCCGCCGTTGGCGAACGCCCGCTTCCGGAAGACGTCGAGGTGGCGGGCCTCGTCCATGATCTGGGTTAGCAGGAAGAGTTTCGTCTCGTGGTGCTCGCTGTTGATCTTTGGTAGCCACTGGCCGGGCGTGTCCCCGGCGATGAACTCGACCTCCGTCAGGAAGGTGCAGAGCTGGCACATGGCCCGCTCGATGTCGTCTGGCAGCGGCTGGATCTCGTTCCACGGGATGTCGGTGGCGGACGACCACTGACGCTGCACGGCTTCCTCGTACAGGAGGCGCGCATTATCGGAGTACACATCGGCCCGTCCGACGTAGGAGCCGGGCACGCGCGGCGCCTCGGGTCTCGGATGCGAACCACGGACGCGGATTGAACGGTTGTCGGACTGCTCGGGGACCTCGCCGGGCGGACCGATCTCGATCTCGTCGAGAGTGAGGCCGCGCTTGCCGGGCTTGGCGCGCAGACCGTAGGTATGGCCGTCATTGAGGTTGAGCCAGCTGAGGTCTAGCGGGGCGACCTCCATGGGAGTCCGGAGCTTCTGAAGGGTGTCGACGTCGATCGCCATGACCGGGTCCTTCCTTGTCGCCATAGGCGACTTACTTAGCGCGCACTAAGTTTCGAGGGTACACCCAATTCAAGCACAATTCCGCGCGGCGTGTCAATGGAAATAGGGCCATTGGGCGATCGATATGCAACATCGATCGAGCGATGTTTGGGGTCGCCGCAAACTGCGTGCTCGTCTTGCCTAGTGCCCAGAAAATAGGGGATTGGGTCGCTATACTGCTTCCTGATGGAAGGGCTTGCGATACGGAAGGCGATCGTGAGCGACACCGACCGAATTGCAGAGCTGTTCGGCGGGGACCCAGGTGAGGAAGCGAGCGGGATTGCCGGCAGTCGGGACAAGGCAATCGCCTTTGGCACCGGCATGGTCCGCCTGCCCGACGGTCCCCAGAGTTGGCGCCATACCGTCATCGCAGAGCTGGATGGCCGTGTCGTTGGTATCCTTATGGCAGGTGGCGACCGCAAGGACGTGCGGGTCACGCCACGGCTCGTTTATCTCGCGCTTGCGACGTTCGGGCCGCTCGGCATTCTCAGGCTGTTAACACGCCTTCGCGCCCGGGTGCGTGTTCAACCGAAGATACCGAATGGCGCCTTTCACCTCGCGGAAATCGACGTGGACCCGGCGTATCGCAACCAGGGAATTGGCGGCGCGCTGCTAGGCTACGCCGAAGCGGAGGCGCGGGCGGCAGGCTATCGCCTCATCTCGCTTACGACATCGACGGCGAACCCGGCGAGGCGGCTCTACGAGCGCAACGGGTTCCGCATCGTGGCAACGAAGACGGACCCTGCCTATAAACGCTACACACGGATCGACGGCCGTCACCTGATGGTGAAGGAACTCGGATAGGCATCGGTCTCCAGTTCACCTTCCGCGGCGGTGCTACACTGAAAACGCCATGCAGGAACCGCGGCGAGGCGATATCAGCGGCCCGAAACACGGCGACTTCGTCGATTGGGACAACCCGGAGGACTTCGAGGACGACACGCCCGAGGACTACCACCATGACGAGGAGGACGACGGCTCCTACATTCCGGGACCAGACGACCCCGATTATGACTTGTCGGAAGCGGCGGGGTACGCAGGCTGGCAGCCGTCGCGCCGGGTGGGTGTGTTCCCTCAGTGGGTCATCGTCGCAGTATCACTGCTGCTGATCCTGGTCATCCTGACGCCCCTGATTTTGCGACTTAGCTAGCGCTACTTAGGGCGCCGCCGAGCCCGGCTATGCGGGAGCAGCCGCTGGTTCGAGCTCGACCTCAACGTACGGATTTCCGTAACGGTCCCGCTTCACCTCGGCGGCGGTGACGCGCCCTCGGGCAAGCCGCCGATCGTCCTCCCAGTAAGTCATCATCTGCCCCACTAGACTTGGCGCGAAGTTCTTGATCCCCTTCTCGTCGAAGGCAAAGCGAAGGTCGAGCGTCGGCATATGTGTACTCGATCATCATAGTCCGACCGCACTTCACGCGGCGAGTCCGAACGAGAGATAACGGTTGTTATTCAAATGCAACCGCGGGAAGCGCCGCCTTTTGGCTTGTCGCGATATAGTGGCCATAAGCTGTCCGGCCACCCCCGAGGCCGGACCCTGAGCCTGGGCGTGGCGCAGGAAACTCCCGCACGCGCGCGTCTTTTCACATAACAAATGCCGGAGGAGGTAAGGATGAAAATCCTACAGATTGCACCTCTGTGGGAAACTGTGCCACCCCCCGCATACGGTGGCACGGAGGCGGTTGTGCACCTGCTGATCGAGGAACTCGTCCGCCAGGGGCACGACGTCACGCTGTGGGCCTCGGGAGATTCGAGGACTTCCGCTCGGCTTAAGTCATGCTTCCCCCGCAGCCTCCGCGGAACGGGAGATTTCTATGCGAAGAGCGTCTACTCTTCTCTGCACGCCTCCCTGGCCCTTGAGGATGCTCATCACTACGACCTCGTTCACAACCATGCAGGCGAAGAGGTCATCGCCATCTCGCATCTCCTCCCGGACATGCGAATGCTAACCACCATGCACAGCGCCATCACGCCGGAGACACGACGCATCTGGGATAACTACAACGGTTTCTTCAACAACATCAGCTGGTCGCAGCG
>VBJT01000272.1 GCA_005880075.1 Chloroflexota bacterium | reverse complement strand
GAAGCCGCATCCCCCGCTCTGGGTCGCTTCTTCACGCCGCGAGACGACGATGGTCGCGGCCCGCCTCGGCATGGGCTCGCTGGGCTTCGCTTTCGAGACGCCGGAGGAGCTCGAGGAGCGCGTCGATCAGTACTACGGGCTCGTCCGCGAGGAGTGCTACCCGATGGGCAAGGCTCTCAATCCGGCGCTCGCAGTACTTTCCGTCCTTTCTTGCTTCGATAGTGACGAAGAGGCGATCGACAAAGGTCTGGAGGGCGCGCAGTTCTTCGCCTACTCCCTCGGCTACTACTACAACCCCTTCACCGGCGGCAACCACCTGCCGGGGCAGATGAACATTTACAAACGGTTCATGGACACGCCGCCCGAACAGCGCTGGGGCCCGCTCGGTGAGGGCTTCCGCGGCTTCGGAGGCTTTCAGGGCGCCTCGATAACCGAGGAGCCGAAGGACGAGGTCACCCGCGCGCTATGGCGGGCTGCTCAGCGCGGCGGCTGCATCGGCACCCCGGAGTTCATCAAAGACACCCTGCGCAAGTACGAGGCATCGCACCTCGACCTGATGATCTTCGTCGCCCAGTGCGGCGCTCGCAAACACGAAGACGTCATGGAATCGATCCACCGCGCGGGTACCAAGGTGATCCCGGAGTTCAAAGAGCGCCACGAACAGCACCAGCGCTGGCGCGCCCAGCAGCTAGAAGGCTTGGAGTACCCGGTCAACTCTTCAATTTAGCGGTCCCAGTCTTATGGGAGTCTGTGTTTTGACCCGGGATGATCCGCTTACGCGGGCCCACGCTCACCTTGTCGAGGAAGTCGGTGCACACCCATACCCCCTCATTTTCATTACAGTCAGCGGCGCGCACCTCTACGGTTTTCCGTCCGCCGATTCGGACTTCGACCTGCGCGGCGCCCACGTAGTCCCCGCGAGAGAGGTTCTCGGTCTACGGACCGTTCGCGAAACGATTGAGAATAAGATCCGGAGGGCAGGGCTCGAGATCGAAACAGTCACACACGACCTTCGGAAGTATGTCCGGCTCCTTCTAAATTGGAACGGCTATGTCCTCGAGCAGCTATACTCCCCGCTTGTTATCCACACGACAACAGAGCACGAGGAGTTGAAGAGGCTAGGACACGGCTGCATTACGTCCGCCGATTCCCTGCACTATTTGGGATTCGCACACAACGAATGGAAGCTGCTCGAGAAGAAGCCCAGCCTGAAGAGGTTGCTGTACGTCTATCGCGTCCTGCTTACGGGTATTCATCTCATGAGAACCGGCGAGGTCGAGGCAAACCTTGTTCGCCTGAACGAAGAGTACAAGCTGCCACAGGTTCCCGATCTCATTGCCCAGAAGGTGAATGGAACGGAATGGGCGGAGAGCGCCGGTGATCTTAGTTTTCATCGCAGCGAAGATGAGCGGCTGTGCGGCGAACTCGAAGCGGCCGCGGAGGCTAGCACACTACCCAAAACGGTTTCGTCCGAGGACGGTCTCAATGAATTCGTGATCCGCACCCGACTCGGGCCGATGGGGTCAAGGTAGTATGCCCGCCAAACTCGACCGCATCAAGGACGAGACCCTCCGCGGCTCGCTCGCAACCGCACAGGCCAGCCTCAAGTCCGGTAACTTCCCCGACGTCGTTCACCGTTCCTCCGACGCCTACGTAGAGATGCTGCGCCGCGACCCGGAGCTCATGAAGGGGGCCGGCCGTCATCTACGACCGCGAGACGTTCAGCTTCACGGAGGCCATCACCTACTTCGAGTTCGCCGTCGATAGCCTCGTGAAAGAAGGATTGTAATCGAGGCGACGAGCTCTTAACCCAGCGCTAGCAGGCCATCCGCTCATCCAGCACTTGATGCTCAGGCCGCAATGTCTACCGCCACCGGCAGCGCCGTCCGGCCCCATTCGCTGAGATCCCCGCTGTACGTCGGCTCGTACTTCTCGAGAAGCAACCGGCGCGCGAGAGCGTCTTCCTCACTGCCTTCGACGACCCTCCCGACGCCGGCGAACTCCCGATCGCTGATGCGGACATTGACCGCCGGCGTCTTCATGAGATTGCGCACCCAGTCGGCGCGATGCCGCGGCCCGTTCCCCGACAGCATGTAGAGCGTCGGCCCGTTCAGCGCGAACCAGATCTCGATCGTATGCGGCTGTCCAGTCACGCGGCCGGTCGTCGTGAGATAGCAGAACGCTTCGGCAGCCAGGCTTTCAAGGTCCTCGCTCACTTCGCCAGCTTCTCGACCTTCTGTCGGAAGGCCGTGTGCGCCTTCCCCTTGATCGGCCCGCCGTGGCCGAAACAGGCGACTTCGAACTCTAATTCCGCCAGCCTCCGGAAGCTCTCCTTCGCCGCCGCGACATCCTCCGTAAACATTCCGCCCAGCGCACCGACAGGCGGCCTCGGCCCGCTAAGTACATTCCCAGCTGCGTCTCCCGCGAACAGTACGCCGCCGTTCTGTGGCCAGACGAACGAGAGATGCCCTGCTGTGTGCCCCGGCGTGTGAATTGCCTTGAGACCGCCTGCGGCCGGTACCTCATCGCCGTCGTTCGTTTCCTCGAGCGCTTCGATCGGCTGCAGCGTAGGCGTTATGCGCGCCATTAGCGGGCCGAGAACCCGGCCGGCGAGAACGTCCCGGTTCGGCCCCGGCGCCGGCTTCTCGCCGCGGACGATCGGGGCATCCAACGGGTGGATGTACGCCTTTGCACTCGTCGCGGCCAGCAGCTCCGCAAGCGACCCGGTATGGTCCGCGTGGTGATGCGTAAGCAGAATGTGCTTCACCTCGTCCGCCTTGCGCCCCGCCTTGCTCGCCGCCTCCAGGATGATCTCCCGGTGCTTCGGCAGGCCGGTGTCGATGACCGTGACCGCCTCTTGCGCGATCAGGTAAGCGCTCACGTAGCCCATCCCGATCCGGTAGACATCCGCTGTCACCCGCTCGATACCCACGCTTAGCCCCTGCCTTTCATGGACCGCCGCCGCCTTGAGCCGTCATTCGCCTATTCGTTCCCCATTCGCTGACGAAGATTTACTAGGTGCGCCACACAAGCCGACCCGCGCAATGCGGCCGTCCCGCACGGCGACGTCGGCCAGAAACACCGGCGCGCCCGTCCGTCGATTACGCTACCGTTACGGATGATCAGGTCGAACTGCGGCACGGTGGCTCGCAAGGTATCAGGCGCCTTTAAGCAGGGTCAAACCGACGGCCGCGCCCTCAAAGGACGACCGAGCTTAGTACGCTGTCAACGGGCAGTCGTGGGGCTTGGCCCAGCCGTCGCTTTGGGGGTGGACTCCGCGGACGGCGGTGCCGGCGCGGCTGTCTCCTCCGCGGCCGCCGGAGTGACCGTCTTCGACGTCGGCGATTCTACTGGCTCGCGTGTGGGAAGCGGTGGTAGTGGCGCCACATCAATCTCTGCGCGAATGGCGGCGGCGGCTTCGTCAATGGTACGCCGCGCCAGCGCGGCGAACTTCGCCTCCCTGTCTTCGGCATACCAAACTTTAGCGAGGTCTGAATTCGGTATACCAGTGACGGCGGCTACGCCTGGAGATGTTTCCCAACCGTTAGGAACGATACGGCCATCGTTATCAACGACGAAGCGTCCGAATGCCGGAGTCGTAAACTCGTCAAGCCCGAATATCGGCTTCAGATCCTCTAGAAAAAGCAGGTAGGTCGTCCCGACCTTGACTAGCGGATTGACATCAGGCACCGATATAGCCTTTCCGT
>VBJT01000105.1:13681-21222 GCA_005880075.1 Chloroflexota bacterium | reverse complement strand
CTGCAAGCAGAGCTTCATTCGCCGCGGCACTGCCATCACTGCACCGGACAGGCGCTTCCCGCTACGCATCTCGGGTACGACCACCCCTGATCCGGTCGCGCTCGGCGCCGCGCTGCACACACCTGACCCGTATACCTTCTCGTTCAAGATGAACCGTCCGTTTGTGCCCGCCTTCCGTGAAATGTCCAACCCCACCTGGGCGATCATGCCGGCCAAGGTGATCGAGAAGTTCGGGACGTCCTTCCAGGCAGCGGGTCTCGGAACCAAGTCCTACGGAAGCGGGCCCTTCATGGTCGACGAGTTCCGCGGGACCGAACGCATCGTCCTCAAGCGGCACCCCGAGTACTTCCTTGCGCCGAGGCCCTGGGTCGACGAGATGCGTTACATAATCATCACCGAACCCCAATCACTCCTCGCCGCATTCGATTCGGGCCAGCATGATGTAAACGGCGCGATCCTGAATAAGGCTCAAGCCGAGGACCGGATGAAGAACGACAACTTCATCCTCGGCAAGGTGCCCACGCGGTTCTATCCCGTGGTCCACTTCAAGATCCGTCCGCCCTTCGACGACCTCCGTGTCCGGGAGGCGTTCGACCTCGCACTCGACCGCGACGAAATGCTCAGCCTGATTTGGGACGGCGAAGGTAACTACAACGGCCCTGTCCAATGGCTTCAGACCAGGTTCTCGCTGCCTCAGGACGAGTTGCGGGCAGCGATGCCGTATGACCCACAGAAGGCACGGGACTTGCTAAACGCGGCTGGTTACGCCAACGGCTTTGAGGTCAAGATGAAAATACCTCGAGTCCCTGGCGCCCCGATCATCGCGGACCTATCCTCGCTGATCAAGGACCAGGTGGGCAAAGTAGGCATCAAGCTCCTTCTGGACGAGGTCGAGATCGGTACTTTCATCGCAAACGTCATCCTCCCCGGCAACTTTGATTTGGCCTTCTTCCCCAACCTCCCATATGACGAGCCTGACCGTCCCCTGAGCTTCTACCACACGCGCGGTGTGACCGGAGTCGGCAACTGGAATAACTACACGAACCCGGATTTGGACAAGCTCATCGACGCCCAGGAATCAGACTTTATCGAGGAAAGACGCATTCAAACCATCCTTGAAGCTCAGCGCCTGATCCTCAAGGAGCACGGGCCACAGATCACGCTCCCCGGCGGCAACTTTTATGGCGCGCGCTGGAAGTATGTGCATCACCCGTACCAGTACTTCCTAGACCTCGGCGAAGGCGACATCCCTCCGGACAAGATCGGCCCCGCCGGTGCTGACGGCTGGACCGAGAGGGAAGCCTAACGCCGGCGCTTGTCCGACATGTCGACCGACGAACAAAGGCAATTCCTTGAGTCGCACCGGCTCGCGGTCCTCGGTGTCCAGCGCGAGGGGAAGCCGCCGCATCTTTCTCCCGTGTACTATGTCGTTGACGGTAACGACCTGCTTGTCTCCGTCACGAAGACGCGCGCAAAGACGAAGCTAATAGAGCGCGCCGGCCGGCTATCGCTCTGCGTCCTCGACGAACATTTTCCTTTTCGCTATTTGCGCGTCGAAGGCCCCGCTTCCCTCGAAAACGACGGTGCGGTGGAACTGATGATGCGAGTCGGCGACAAGATGCAGGGACGGCCCCTGCCGGACTCTGCTCGTCCGAACATCGAGGAACGGGCGCGCAACGAGCAACGAATCGTTCTGCGCATCAAGCCCCAGTCGTACTACCCATGAGCGCCGGTCAATACATCGAGGTCAACGGGCTCACGACCTATTACGAGGTCCACGGCGACGGCGAACCGATGCTGCTGATGCACGGAGGCTTCTGCACGGTCGAAACATTCGCGCAACAAACTCCCCATTTTGCCGCCAAATATCAGGTTATCGTTCCCGAACGCCGCGGACACGGCCGCACACCCGACGTGAACGGCCCGATCACCTACGAGTCGATGGCTGGGGATACGATTGGCCTCATGCAAGCGCTCGGAATACCAAGCGCGTACCTCGTTGCCTACAGCGACGGCGGTAACACCGCGCTCGTCATCGCGCTTAAGCGGCCGGACCTCGTGAGGAAGATGGTCTGCTTGGGTGCCAACTTCCACTACAACGGCATGGCGCCCGTTGCCCAGCAAGTGATGGAGCATGCGACTCCCGACAACTTTTATCCCTGGCTGGTCAATAAATACAAAGAGGTGAGCCCCGACGGCCCCGAACATCTGCCTGTTGTCTTCGAGAAAATCATGCGCATGTGGCGCGAAGAGCCGGCCCTCACTCCTGAGGACCTCGGCCGAATACAGGCGCCCACGCTTCTGCTTGTCGGCGACCGCGACTGGGTGGCGATGGAGCACACCGTGCAGATGTACGAATCGATCGCGAATTCGCAACTCTGCGTCATACCTGGCGCAACTCACGGCGCCCCGTTCGAAAAAGCGGCGCTGGTTAACCAGATCGTGCTCGACTTTCTCGGAAGTTAAGAACGCTTCCAGCCTCGGCTTATTCGTGTCTGGCGTGTAAGCGTGCCCTCCCAACACCAGGCGAGGCCGGAAAATGCATCCATTCGTCCCGCGCTACGGCTCTGTCAGGTTACCTTGCCCGGCGTTTACGCGTTTGCAACAGACGGCCCCCCAAAATGGGGCGCACGGAACGGAGGAAAATGATGTCGATGCGACCAGCAGCGACGTTCGGCCCGCCTGAGGCGGGCGTTGCCACCTATAACGTCGTGGCCGCCTTTCCCAGCCCGGAGTCGGCGCGAGCGGCGGCAGATGCCTTAGCAAGAATTCCCATCCCGGCGGACAGAATTGCCCTGGCGCCCGCCGAAGAGGGATTGGCAGCGCAATGGCCCGCGCCGTACAGCTACGACGAGCGGCGCGAAGTCAACAGTTCCGTTGCCACCGGCGCGGTTCTCGGGGCAATTATCGGCGGAGTCGCCGCCTTGGTCCTCGCCGGGCTCATTGGTGGGCTTGTCGGGGCCGGTCTGAGCGCGCTTGTGCTTCTCTGCATCATGGTATTTGGAGCGGTCGGTGTGGGGGCTATCGGGGGCTTTATGGGGGGTTCGATGCCTCAGCAGCCGACGAGCAAAGAAACAACTCAGGTATGGCCCAGGATAAGCGTGCAATGCCAAGGGGACGCTGAGGGTTCCGCCGCAGTTCGCGTCCTATCGGAATGCAGCCCTCTCGAGCTCTACCGGGATGAGGAGCAGTTGCTTAGCACGCCCGTACGCGAGTAAAGAACTATGTCGGAGAAGCAACGACCGGCCGTCCAGGGAGCCAAAGCTAGAGACCGCCTGCCAGCCTATAACCTGGAAGCGGAATTACGCGATATGCAGTCCGCTCGCCTCGCAGTAGAGGCGCTCGGCAAGGCAGGAATTGAAGGCGACAACATCTCTGTAACAGGCGCCGCGGCCGATAAGGCGGCAGAACCGCCCGACGCGAACCTCCAAGCGAGGACACGCGAGATAGACGCCACGCTCGCGAAGCACATGCTGCGGCTGATCGGCATTTGGACCGTAGGGGGAGTCGTCGCGGGCGCGCTGCTGGGTATTCCCATCTCCATTGGACTAATGGCCATTCTCGGGGCGGACATTACCCTCGAGCGAGTCATCGTCGGCGTCTTCCTGAGCGCACTCGCGTTAGGCATCGTCTCCTGGCTCATCCCCCACACGTCCTACGGGGCGCAGGCGGCGCCACCTTGGGAGCTGACGTTTGCAGAAAGCGCGGAAGGTCCCGTCACAGTCGGCGTTCACTCAGGACGTCTCGAAGACGTTCAGCTCGCCGAGCAAGCCCTCCAGCCGTACCATCCGCGGCGCATTCGTCGCATTTCCGCGGCCGGAAAGCCCCTCTAATCCGCCCTTTCTTGCCAGTGCCTGCTTCACCGTGCCCAATTATGCCTGTTCGCCTGGGAATCATCGTCCCTTTTATCGTCATGGTCGCGGCAACAGCATGCGGTGGCGATGATGAGGGCGTAGCAACAAGCCCCACACCAACGCGGACGGCCATCGCCTCGCGGGTCTCTGCCACCCCCTCACCATCTCCGGGAATCGATGAGAAGACACCTGGGCCCGCTGATACTCCAGATGGCGAACCGACCGCGGGGCTCGCTGACACTCCTCCGCCCGTCGCTGTAACGGGGAAGCCAGCGCCAAGGATCGAAGACGTACCAGCCTTCTTCGCTCAGTTTCAGAACCCGCCGCAGGACGAAAGGCAGTGTGTGTACAACCCTGGCACGCGCGTCATCGACTGCTCGGTCCGAGGAGTATACGCGCCGGACCCACCGCCAACAGGTCAGGGAATCGAGTGCTTCTTCATGATGGCCGACGGTAACCCCGCGGCCGCCCGCTGCGAAGCCGCTTCTCCTCAAAGCACCGCCTATTACGACGTGCGTTGACCATCGTGAGCCACCTATCGAGATCCGCCTTCTTCGCTCGGCATATTGTCCGTCGCTAATTCCTGCCCCTACACTAAGGGCGCGATGGGACGTCTCGCTGTGCTTCTCGCCGTTGTTTCGCTGCTGGCGCTCTTGGCTCTTGCCTGTGCGGACGAGAACAAGGCACCGGCTGGCTCTCAATTAGACGCAAGCCCGTCAGAGCGTCGGGCCGCTGCCGGCAAAGCTGTCGCACCGGCAGACCAGGATGCCTATCGGAAGAGCATCGCCGGACGCGGCATCGTTCAAGAGACCTGCGCGTATGAATCAGACGCAGCCATCGCCGACTGCGGTGAGCGTGGCCGCTTCGCTTTGGAGCCGCCGCCCTCGGGGCTTGATGCCTCGTGCGTGGTCGGGCTCTCCGCGTCGTCCCCGGTATTCGTGCTCTGTACCGCGGGGGCCGAATCGAAGTTCTATCAGGTAGGGACATGACATTGCGGCCGGCTGTCCGTTGAAGGTCCACGAGTTCCAGGCCAAGCAACTGCTCGCGCGCTATGGAGTCCCTGTTCCGCGGGGCCGCGTCGCGGACTCAGCGGACGAAGCAGCGGCAATAGCCGCTGAACTCGCGGTTCCGGTGGCAGTGAAGGCTCAAATTCACGCGGGCGGCCGGGGAAAAGGCGGCGGCATTAAGCTGGCGGGCTCGCCGCAGGAGGCGCGCGAGGTGGCATCGCAAATCATCGGCATGAGGCTCGTGACACACCAGACGGGGCCAGAGGGCCGGCTCGTCAAGCGTGTGCTCGTCGAGGAGCACCTGCAGGTCGATCGCGAGCTGTATCTGGGTGTCGTGATCGACAACTCGATCGGGCTGCCACTCGTCATGGCGTCAGCGGACGGCGGAGTCGAGATCGAGGAGGTGGCAGCGAAGACGCCGGAGCGCATTCATAAGACGCCGGTCGACCCAACGATCGGTTTTCAGCCCTTCCAGGCGCGCCAGCTCGCCATGGAGATTGGGCTGGACGGGGAAATGATGCGCCCGGCGGGATCGCTCATCGCGGGGCTCTACCGCTGCTTTGCGGAGAACGACTGCTCGCTGGCGGAGGTAAACCCGCTTGTCGTGACCAGGGATGGGCGGCTCCTGGCCGCCGACGCGAAGCTGAACTTTGACGACAACGCACTGTACCGCCACAAGGCGCTAGTTGACCTGCGGGACGTCGACGAAGAGGACCCGCTCGAGGTGAGGGCCCAGGAATCGGGCATCGGCAACTACGTGAAGCTGACGGGAAACATCGGCTGCGTGGTGAATGGCGCGGGACTGGCGATGGCGACGATGGACGCGATCAAGCTGGCGGGGGGCGAGCCGGCGAACTTCCTCGACATCGGAACGGTGAACGACACGGGCCGGGTGGTGAGCAGCTTTCGCATCCTGGCGGAAGACCCGAACGTGCGGGCCATCCTCATCAACATCTTCGGCGGGATGGCGCGGGTGGACATCATTGCAGAGGGGATCATCCAGGCGCACAGCGAAATGGAGATTCGAGTGCCGGTCGTGGCGCGGCTGGTCGGGACGAATGTCGAGGAGGGGGAGCGGCTGCTGGCCGAAGCGGGGCTCTCATCGCTGATCCGGGCGGCGGACCTGGGCGAGGCGGCCCGGAAGGCGGTCGAGGCCGCGGGACAGCCGGCGGCTGCTTGATCGATAGTGACGGGGGCCGCGTTACACTTGATTGCTTTCCGAAAAAGCTCGTTCTCTCGCGGGGTGTCGCTCGGGGAGTGGCCCCGCTCTCTTGATTGACTTCAAGATGATTGATCTCGCGTGGCCACGGTCCAGAGGGCGGCCTATCCGCGGTGGCGGAGAGGTGGCCGCAAAATCGATGCTAAGCGTGCGAGACACAGTTCAAGAATACCGGCCGCGCGTGCGAAATCTAAGGGCCGTTTGACACTGCACGCAGGTTAGCGGCGAAGCTGAGAGACGGCCCCTGTAGGTCGTCTCTCGGAGTGCCCGCTACGGTCAGATTAAGCCGCTTACTGGATGAGTCTACGGATTCGAACGCCCGAAGTCGGGTCATAGTTCCCCAGGAAGCCGGAAGACTGGCTGTAGGCGGCATCGGCGATCTTGACCGAGACCTCCCAGTGGCCCTTGCCGTTCTTGCAGTCGCTCGCCGGTACGGGGCCCGGCGTCGGACTGGGAGACGGTGATGGAGTGGGACTCGCCGTGGCTGTGGGTGAGGCCGAGGGCGTGGCCGTCGGCGTCTTGGTTGGCGTTGCCGTCGGCGTCGCCGTCGCTGTAGCCGTAGCTGTTGCAGTTGCCGTTGCCGTAGCAGTCGGCGAGGCCGTTGGCGTCTTGGTTGGAGTTGCCGTTGGTGTGGCCGTTGCTGTAGCCGTAGCGGTTGCAGTTGCCGTTGCCGTAGCAGTCGGTGAGGCCGTTGGCGTCTTGGTTGCAGTTGCCGTCGCCGTAGCCGTTGCTGTGGCTGTAGCTGTAGCTGTAGCTGTCGGTGAGGCCGTAGGTGTCTTGGTTGGTGTTGCCGTCGGTGTAGGCGTTCCCGTTGGAGTGAGGGTTGGCGCCGCCGTGGGCGTAGGCGTCGCCGTAGGAGTGGCCGTTGTCGTAGCAGTGGCCGTGGGTGTCAGCCCGGGCGTTGGTGTCGGGGTATCACATGACGTTTCCTGACCGTGAGGGGTGCCTTTGTGACAGGCGGGAGGCGCATTCGAAATCGAGAGCGCCGAACCTGGGTCGATTGCCATCACGAACTCGTCTTGAGGAGGGGCCGCAGCTTGCGTCACCGCGGTCTGTACCGGCTCGACGTTTGCCTTATCTTGATCACAGGGCTTGCTCTCGGCAGCGGTCGCCATTGTAGCGTCGGCGAGCGATTCGCCGCCGCCCGGCATCGGCCTGGCGCTGACAAATGTGGAGCTAGTGATGTTTGACGTCAGGCCGTCAAAGCAGGCATAGCTCTGAAGATAAGCCAGAGCCCAGCCCCTGATGGTCACATCGTGGACCGGAGTTGAGCTAAAACTCACGATCGGGATGATGATCAGCCAGGGGCTGTCGCCGCAGTTCACCGTATAAGCCGGGCTGGCCTGACCAGTCGGCTTGAAGACCTCGTCGAAGTCGTCCTTACCGTTGCCGTTCGCGTCGCACTTGGGACCCTGTGCGAGACGGGTTTGTATTCCCTGGTCAGTTGGCCCGACCTTGTTG
>VBJT01000105.1:0-13615 GCA_005880075.1 Chloroflexota bacterium | reverse complement strand
GTCAAGGGCGCCGCGCCAGCCGTTGGCGATCGAGCTCTGAGCACCGATCTTAACGGCACAACTGGCGCCGAATTTAGCGTGGCCCTGTGCGTCCAGACAGTCAGCATCGCTCTGGAGAAGCGCCCAGGGCATCATGTTGTTCCCCCCGGACATGGTGCCGATGCGGGCGGCCGCTTCTGCGCCGACATTGGCGCTCGTCTTACCCAGAACGCGGGCGAAGATCCAGTTGAACTGCCCTTCGAGCTGAATATAAATGGTGTCGTTCGGATAGCTGGTCGTTCGCACCTCGAGATCTTTGATCTGGCTGGAGGACACGCCGTTGTTCGTGCCCCAGCTCTTCGCCTTTTGGATGGCTAAGCCGGGATTGTCTGGCAACTCATCCGCGCCCGCAAGCGCCATGGCATCGGCGGAGTTTTGGAAATGCCGCCGGTTTTCGAACAGCATTCCGACGTCTATCGTCATAGCGACCAATCCGATGAGTGCTGCCATCGCCAGCGCCGCCACGATTAGCAGCTGCCCCCTCTGCCGGTAATGCCTTTTACTGCGATATTGGTGCATTGAAGTCTTCTCTCCAGAGCCAGCAGTAAAGTAAGACGCAGCAGGAAAGAAAACGTATCAATCGAGCTTAATTGAGGGACTTATATGGCTCACGTGGCGGAGAAAGCGCGACGCAGGGCGCATTATTTTGGCCGTGCGCCATCTCGTCGATCGCGTGGCGGAGGCAATCGGGGATGACTGCTCTTCAACGGGTGGCATCGCTGCGGGCAGCGGGCGGCCCGTAGTAAGAGACGGCCCCGAGGGGCCGTCTCTTACTACGACTCGCTGTCACGTATTGCTTATTGGATGAGCCGGCGAATCAGGATTCCGGCCGTCGGATTGTAGTTGCCGAGGAAGCCGGCCGTATCGCTATACACCGCGTCGGCGATCTGGATCTGCACTTCCCAATGCCCCTTTCCAGCCGAGCAGTTGAGCGGCGCGGGCGTGGAGGTCGGTGTCCCCGATACCGGAGTCGGCGTCGCGGTGCGCGTTGCGGTCGCTGTGGGAGCTGGCGTCGGGGTCCGGGTGGGCGTAGGCGATGGCGACGCGGTTGGCGATGCTGTCGGCGACGGCGTCGGCGTCTTCGGTTTGAGAGGCACGTTCGCGCCCGAGAAGTGGCTGGAAGATTCGAAGGCGAAAACCGTGTCCGGCCCCGCCAGGGACGCTGCCGCGTTCGCGACGCAGCTGTAGCTCTTGAGGTAGGCGAGCGTCCACCCTCGGATTGTCACGTCGTGGATTGGAACGGACGAGTAGCTAACGATAGGAATGATGATTAGCCAGGGACTGTTCGGGCACGAGACACTGTAGGCTGGATCCGTTTGTCCGGTGGACGTAAAGACTTCGCTGAAGTCGTCCTTGCCGTTGCGGTTGGTATCGCAGGCCGGACCTGCCGCCAGCCGCTGGTCGATGCCATGGTCGGTACCACCAACTTTGTTACCTGTTAGCGAATCGACCGTGGTTGCTTGACAGGGAGGAGCAGCCTGACCAGAAACGCAGTATGCGGTGTCCACCGTCCCGTCGATGATGTTTGACTGATATTCGGCCGACCCGCCTCCGTTGCCGTCATAGTCCAGAGCGCCATACCATCCGGTTATCGCGCTACTGCCGGCACCGACTTTCACAGAGCAAGGTGCAGTAAATATCGCGTTACCACTGGAATCGAGGCAACTTGTGTCGGTCTGAAGGAGTGCCCAGGGCATCATATTGTGGCCGCCAATGAGGGTGCCCATACGGGCGGCCGCTTCAGCGCCGACATTGCTGGTCGTCATACCAAACACGCGACCGAACGTCCAGTTGAACTGGCCCTCGACCTCAACATAGAGGGTGTCATTCGGGTAGCCGGTCGTGCGGACCTCAACCTTCTTGATCTGGCTAGCCGAGACGCCGTTTTTCGTGCCCCAGTCCCTGGCTTTCTGGATGGCAAGACCAGGATTGGTCGGCAATTCGGCCACACCCGCAAGCGCCATCGAATCTGCGGAGTTCTGGTAATGGCGGCGGCCATGGAACAACATGCCGACATCTACGGTCATGGCGACCATGCCGATAAGCGCCGTCATGGCCAGGATAGCGACGACGAGCGCCTGTCCAGTCTGTACGTGGTTCAATCTAGCGCGACCAATACGGAACAATGGAATTCTCCTCCTTGCCTGGAAGTTAAGACGCGGCAAAGAGGCAAGCGTTATAGGAAAACGGGACAATAAACGGTTAATAAGCGGCGGCACCCTGGCCGCCGCCGCGGGACGTTCGGCTGCTCCGTCGCAGAAGGAGATCGGTAGGCGGGTTGCGCGAAGAAGAATTATTCGATTAGGGCAGGCGATCCGTTCAGCGGAATCTGTACGTACGGGTAGAAGTTTACGCTCGTGTCGCCCGTTCCAGAAATATCGACAGTATCCGAAATCACCTGGATCGAACCGAGATTGCCGCCACCGGACAAGTCGACTCGGCCCCCAGGCACGTAGATCACTCCGCCGACGCCGCCCTGGCCTCCCTCGAGCGTGAAGTCCACAGTACAGGCCTTGTCCTGCCAGAAGACGATGTCCTTATAGATTCCGCTCGTCGGACCGGTGAAGTTGAAATGAGCGCTACCGCGAAGGTTGATCGAGCCACAAGCGCCGGCGTTCCTGTTCAGCAGTGGGTCGTATGTGTTGTAGAACATGACGCCCGTGCCGCTTATCGTGCCGCTCCCGGTCAGTTTCAGCCCGCCCCCAGCCAGCACGTAGGTTCCGGGCAGGAATGTAACATTGGCCGTACTCTTGACCTCGATCCCGCCGTAATAAACACCGGGGTGTAACGTCGTGCTGCCCGCGCTAACGGACTTCAGACTGGGCTTGATCGGAGTACCGCCCGAGTCGATCGAGATGCCCAGAATATTGAAATCCGGTGGCGGTAAGCTGGCGAGTGGATCTGGAATCCGGTTGTCGACTGCCGTGGGTGCGGGGCTGAATTGGCCGGACCCGGTCTCAACATAGCCGGCGGGCTTGTAGTAGTTAATAACGGCCGCCGTCACCGACCCGCCTCCGTTTCGCGCCAGCGAGGGATTACAGGACGAGTCGTCCATGATGCCGCCGTTGTTATTGATGATCAAATTCCCGCCGCCGGTTTTGTTGAAGGAACTGCATTTCGTCGGATTCAATACGAGAAAAGCGGCGTTAACCGCCGAGCTGCTCGACCTGGTTGCCACCGCTCGCGCCCAAACCGGGTAGGACGTTTTGCCGAGGACACGGGCAAAGACCGCCGATACCGGTTTGTTGATTGTGACCTCGACCTTCGACGAATCCCCCTGGTAGGGACTCGTAACTGTTACCTGCCCGCTCGAATAACCATTCTTCTGTGCCCAATCGAGGGCCAGCTGCTTGGCGCTGCCCGCGCTGCCGGGCAGTGCGGAGGCGCCGGCCAGCGCAGCGGCATCGGCGGCGTTCTGCTCCCCCCTTCTGCCTTCGAAAATCAGGCCAACGTCGATCGTCAACGCGACGAAGCCGACAAAAGCCACGAGCCCCAATACAAACATGACCAGAGCCTGTCCGCCCTCGCGTCGCCGGCAATCGTTAAGAACTTGCACTGGTTCTTGCTCCTTGGTCACGAAACTCTCGAGAAATATGGAGCGGTGGGGCTTCAAAACCGTAGATCATCTATAACTCTTCAACGTTGGAGGCGGGCGGGTACAGAGCTTGTTCTGGTGAATACTCGGTTAAGGCTCGTTCCTGGGTTCGACGCCGCCAGACAGTGAAATATGGGGGACGTGATATCTAAGAGACGAAGTGAGATGTGTACGGCGAATCAGAAAGGTGAGAGTGCCGGGCGGCGGGATTAGTCTTCTAGATGGACCTGGGGCGGCCCGGGCGGTCCCGGTAAGCCGGCCAGCGCTGTGAATCTAAGGCTGCTGCCCCTTACCACGACTGTTTGCGCCACGATTGCTCCGTTTACCCGGACGTCTTGAAGCCCATTGAACACCACTCGTGAATTGGGGGCATGAAAGTAGCCCGTGTATTCCCCACCGACGGCTGTAACCTCGATAGCGGGGAGAGCGGCTGAAGAGGAGTAGGAGTAGAAGAGGAGGTGATCGAACCCAGAGCCGGCTAGTTTGTCCGCTGGCTGCAGATTGTTGCCGGCGCCGAGTATCAACACCCTCCCTTGCGCAGCGAGGGTCATGTGCGCCTGTGTAGCATTGACATTTAGGGTCAAGTCTCCGGTCGCGCAAACCACCTTGTTCTGCCACGGCGAGAGATCACTGATGACGAGGTTCCCTGATGTTATGCCATCGCAATATGGCTCTATGTCTGTCCACTTCAAGTCAAGGGGCACCGACTGATTACCAACCATGCGGGGAGGCGGCTGATAGCTGCCGTTCTGTTGCGGCGCTTCAGTAAAGCCGTTAGGGCAAGCCCACGTGACGGGGCCGGAGAAGTTGTCATCAGGGCCTTCAACGTGAATGCTCCCGTTGCTGTGTGTCGATCCAGTCACATCAAGGTGCTGTGCCTGGATGTCGAGCGTCCGGCCGGCGTTGCAGTCACTGCTGCTGGCGAAGAGGGCGACATCAGGGCCGGGAGGCGACTGGCCGTACGCGGCGACTGCGGTCGCTCCCACATCCATGCTGGTGATTCCGAAGATACCCGCGAAAAGGCTGCCCCCGTGCTCGTCGATCGTCACTTTGACCGTGTCCGACCCGCTGTAGCCCGGTTCGACCGTTACCGTGATATCCGAGTCGCTGCTGGGGTCGTATCCATTGCGCCGGGCGAACTCCTCGCCTTTCGCGATCGCCGCCCCGTTAGGATCGCTCGGGTCGTGTAATTGCGTGGCGGCGGCGAGCGCAGCCAGGTCGGCGGCGGCCTGCGCGTTCCGGCGCTCCGAGACCCAGAGTCCGATATCGACGACAATCGCGCCGATCACGAAGATGACCGTCGCGCCCATCACGAAGAGAATGAGCATCTGTCCGCGTTCTCGTCGCGCGCTCGCTCGCGTCCTCGGGTTGCCGCCCGACGGTAGCGTCAGCATGCGTTTGCCACGTCTTGGGCCGGATTGAGAAGCGGGGCCTCGGCAGTCGGGCTGATGTCCAGGTTGGTGACATTAATGCCCATCCACGCCACGCCGCCCACTAGCATCTGGTAGTTGTGATTGACCTTCACGCGCACTGTATCGTTCACGCTGCCCAGAAAGGCGTCACCCGACGTCTCGATGTAGCAGACGGTTACGTCTCCGGTGCTGAGATTGCCCTCTGACTGGTCCACAGCAGCGGCCTGCACCTGGCTGACGGCGTCGCCGTTGGCGGCAGCCCGCGCGCCCTCCCGGACGGCGTGGATCATGACCTCCCGCCGGTCAAGTGCGATTCCGAAGTCGAGTATCAAAAGGATGAGGGCGAGGACGAAGGGAATAACGAACATCGCCTCGATCAGAGCCTGACCCCTCTCCCCTGCGCGGCCACGCGCTCCGCGCAGCGCCATAGGCACCCCCCCTGCTGAAGTGGTCTTTCTAACAAATATAACTTTCGTTGGAAAGCCAATAAGCGGTAAAAAGCAAAAACTTCGTTAGAAGAGCCGCGTCTGCGGACCCGGCGGGCCGACAACCGCTCCTCGTTATATCGCGGAAGTCACGACCGCAGTTAGACCTCTGTTTACGTTAACGAAACGTAAATAGACAACGCTTATAGGGGAAATAAATGGTGAACCGCTAAAGATGGAAAAAAAGCCATCAATGTTCCCAGGAGGTGAGGAGAAATGGCTTCAATCAAGCGGCTCATCGGCGGGACGGCCATTCTAGCGGTCGCGCTCGCCATTCTGCCCGCTGCAGCGGCCATGGCGCATGGTGGGGGAACGGATGACGATTCGCATCATGATCGCGAGGGCGGCCACGAATCTGCAGCATCGGTGGAATCGGCATCACACGAGTCCGGCGATGTTAACAGAGCAAGCAGACCAGCGAACCAATGACCGGGACGGCGCTGAGCACCACGACGCTGATTCGGACGACTCCGAGCGGGCGAGCGGCAACGTAGGAGCGAACGAAGAATCGAGCGGCGAAGCGAACGCCAGCGAGCATCACGACGCCGACAGCAAAGATTCGGAAAGCGCAAACGGTAGCGTAGACCACGAATCGAACGGCCAAGGCAACGTCGCTGAGCACAACGACGCCGACAGCGAAGACTCAGGCGAGGCAAACGCTAGTGCGGGCGCGAACGAAGAGTCAGAAGGCGACGTGAATGTCAGCGAGCACGGCGAAGGGAACGTCGCTGAGCACAACGACACCGACACCGAAGACTCGGGCGAGGTGAACGCTAATGCGGGCGCGAACGAGGAGTCACAAGGTGAAGTGAATGTCAGTGAGCACAGCGAGGGGAACGCGAGCGGTGAGGCAAGCGGTGAAGTCAGTGCGTCCGAGCAGGGACAGGCGTCCGGGAACGAGAACGCGAACGCCAACGGTGCCGAGAGCGCTTCGGCAGGAGCTGAGGTGAGCGCCGGTACGGCAGTTGCCGCGAACGCAAGCGGATCGGCTGCCGCTCAGACTTCGGCCGAAACACCGACCGCGGTCCTGGCCGCAGCGGCCGGACCGACATCCGGGACGGCACAAACGGCTGCCGCGCTGCCCGAGACCGGCGGACGCCCCGGCCAGGAGGACTCAACCCGGAACTGGATGACGATCGCCGGAGCGACGTTCGCCATCACAGCCATGGGCGCAATGGCATACGCGGTCAGGCGACGCCCGGAGGCTGAGGAGGCCGACTGGGAGAACTAACGGGACAAACGGGCCAGGCAAGCAAGCGCAGTAGACGAGGCGCCGGCGGGTTCCGCCGGCGCCTTGGCATTGCCAACTGCTTCGCTAGAGCCAACCGACGTCGCCGTAATATGATGGCGCCGTTATGCCGCTCCCCATCGCTGAAGCCGCTGTCGAGGACCTGACGCGCTCGCACCGCGAGTTGCTGCGGCTCGTCGACTCGCTGTCGGAGAAGGATTGGGAGCGGCCGGTGCCGTACGGCGAGTGGACGGTGAAGGACCTCGTCGCGCATGTGACCGGGGATATGTCGCCCGGCTGGGCGGGCCTAATCCTCGCTGGGGTTCTCACTCCGCAGTTCATCGTCGAGATGGGGAAGGGCTACGACGCGCGCACTGCGAACGCGGCGAACGTGGAGGAGCGGAAGCGCTGGACGCGCGAGGACCTGCGGCAGATGCTGTTCGAGGCCCACGACGCGATGATCGACGCAGCGTTGCGGCTCGACGAGTCCCATCTACCGGTACTCGAGTACGTCGTGCCGATGGGCCCGGAGTACGAGCTGAAAGTGTCCGATTTCCTCTGGCGCGGCTGGCATGACCGCCAGCACGCGGACGACATCGCGCGCGCTCTGGGGACCGAGTGGGCGCCCAAAGAGCTGACATTCGCGCCGGAGCTGGAGCGCAAGATGCGCTGGGTCGTGCTCTCGCAGGACACGTTTCTCCGCGCGTTGTACTCGGTCGCGGATGACGCCTGGGAGGAGCAAGCGCTGAGCGACGGTTGGACATACCACGATGTCGCGGCGCATGTGTCGTCGAACGAGGTGCGTTTGCAGACGCGCCTTCGTTCGGCGCTCGGCGAAGCATCGCCTCAGGAGCTGGCGGCCGTCAACGACATTGAGGCGTGGAACGAGACGACGGTAACGGAGCGGCGCGGGCGTTCTGTGCGACAGATCGCGAACGAATTCGAGGCAGGGCGCTTCGGGACGATGCAGGTGTTGAGCCGCTTCACGGGGGAGACGCTCGGCAATGCTGTGAAGCGAGGCGACGGTTCGACGGTGCCGGCGGCGGAGTTCGTGAAGCTGCTGTCGCGGCATACGTCTGTACACGCGGGGCAGCTCGTGCCGGCAGGCCGGGCGCGGAGAGTCGGTTGACGCCGGACGAACGCGCGAACGCCTGCTCCACCCCAGATTCCTTCGGGGAGCGGCGTTCGAGTGCGCAGCAAGCGTGGTCGCCGCTCAGAATGACGGAAGAGGCGTTATGTCGATCTTAGTCGGCCCCCGCACGCGCTTGCTCGTGCAGGGAATCACGGGGAAGGAAGGTTCGTTTCAGACGCGGCGCTGCATCGAGTACGGGACGAAGGTAGTCGCCGGGGTGACGCCGGGGCGAGGGGGCGAGGAGGCGGAGGGCGTGCCGGTGTTCGATACCGTGGCCGAGGCGGTCGCAAAGACCGATGCGAACTGCGCGCTGATCTTCGTGCCGGCGCCGTTTGCGGCCGATGCGGTGCTGGAGGCGGCGTACGCGGAGATGCCGGTGATTATCTGCATCACCGAGGGTGTGCCGACGATGGACATGGTGCGGGTGCGGCGCTTCCTGAAGGGGTCGGACCTCACGGTAATCGGGCCGAACTGCCCGGGGGTGATTACGCCGGGAGAGGCGCGTGTGGGGATCATGCCGGGGAATGTGTTCTCGAAGGGCAAGGTGGGAGTCATTTCGCGGTCGGGGACGCTGGTGTACGAGGCGGTCGCGCAGCTAACGGAGCGCGGGGTTGGCCAGAGCACATGCGTCGGCGTCGGCGGCGACCCGGTGATCGGGACGACGCAGGTGGAGGCGCTGCGAATGTTTAACGAAGACCCGGGTACGGAGGCCGTCGTGCTGATCGGCGAGATCGGCGGAGTGGCGGAGCAGCAGTCGTCGGATTATATCGCGAGCGAGATGAAGAAGCCCGTGGTGGCGTTTATCGCGGGCGCGACGGCGCCGCCGGGACGGAGGATGGGCCACGCGGGGGCGATCATCGTGGGTGCGGCGGGGACCGCGTCGGCGAAGAAGGAGGCGTTGCGGGCCGCGGGCGCGACGATCGTGGACTCGCCGGCGGAGATCGGGGCAGTGACGGCGCAGGTGGTTGGGGGTAGCTAAGAGGTCGGAGGTCGGAGCTCAAGTACGAGATTCGAAGTACCAAGTACAAGGTACGACGAGATTTTCGGGGCTCGGTCCCCGCCTCGCCGCGTATGGCTCGGTTGATGGGGTACTGAGCGCGTCCTATACTGGTAGAGGACTTTGTGGTATGTCATACAAGATTCTCGAGACGTGTATTGGCTGCACCGCCTGCACGAAGCGGTGCCCGACGGACGCGATTACCGGCGTCCGCAACGGCATGCACATCATCGACCCTGAGCTGTGCATCGACTGCGGGGCGTGCGGAGTCGTTTGTCCTGTGGAGTGTATCGCGGACGAGTTCGGGGACATCGGCAAGGGCTTCCCGCGGCGCGAGTGGCCGAAGGCGATCGTCATCGACGACAACTGCATCGGCTCCGGATGCGAGCTGTGCATCCACATCTGTCCGTTCGACGCACTGGAGCTTGATGTCTCGGGCAAGCAGGTGGGCGACTTCTTCGGAGTGGCGAAGGTCATCGAGAAGCGCTGCACGGGCTGCCGCCTTTGCGAGCAGTCGTGCGGCTGGGCGGCGATCTACATCGACCCGCCGCGTGAGGCGCTGAAAAAGCGCATCTTCGAGCCGATCGAGCTGACGGCCGTCGACACGGCGGCGAGCTAGCCGCCCCGCGATAATATTAATCGCGGTAGAAAGGCATCTTATATGCAAGTAGTCGACAAGAAGGCAGCCAAGAAGGCCACGCAGAAGTCCGCCAAGAGCACCACCGCGATCAAAAAGAAGTTCAAGGGATTCACGGACGAGGAACGAGACGCGATGAAGGAGCGTATCCAAGAGCTGAGGGCGGACAAGGCGGACGGGGAAAGCGCCGTGCTTGCAAAGATCGCCGAGATGCCGGAACGGGATCGCGCGATGGGCAAGCGGCTCCATGCAATCATCAAAGCCAGTGCGCCAACCCTCTCGCCGAAAACCTGGTACGGGATGCCCGCGTATGCCAAGGACGGCAAGGTCGTCTGCTTCTTCCAGAGCGCGCAGAAGTTCAACTCGAGGTACGCGACGTTTGGCTTCAACGACGCGGCGAACCTCGACGAAGGCGCCATGTGGCCAATCTCCTTCGCGCTGAAGGAGTTGACTACCGCCGAAGAGGCAAAGATCGGCGCCCTCGTGAAGAAAGCGGTGAGCTGAGGACTGAGCTCGCCACTGAGCCCCGCCAACTGTCGGATGAAGAAATAATGTCAGCTGCAGTTAGGGATGAACTTTCAGACCATACTTAAAGCTCGATCTCCACTTTCAGCTAGTTGACGGAGGCGGCCTGCGCCGCCTTCTTCGCACCGAATCCAAATGCCGTTTGCCTCCGTGTGATTGAGGCGGAGTCAGTTCCCACTCTTGCTGTGACCGGAAGGACATTATCGGAAATTCGCTTGGATCCCCACGCTTGGCTCCCCGAAGAATGTGACTGGCGGAGGGAGTGGGATTCGAACCCACGAGGGAGCTTTCGCCCCCTACCCGCTTAGCAGGCGGGCGCACTCGGCCACTATGCGATCCCTCCGCGCGGCTTTTACAGTATATCAATCGAGGAACGGGCGTAAGCTAATGCCATGACTCTCGTTCTCGGCGTAGACGGCTGCCGTAGCGGGTGGTGTTGCGTCACCGTCGACGCTGACAGCGGAGCGGTGATCGATTCCTTCGTTCGCTCCTCATTTCGCGACGTTCTCGACTCGCCGGCTGAGCTGATCTGCATCGATATTCCGATCGGCCTGCTCGACCGTCCGGGGCAGCGGTCGTGCGATGTCGAGGCGCGCCGGATGCTCGGGCGCGGCCGCGCTTCGAGCGTCTTTCCCCCGCCGTCGAGGCGCGCTCCGTCTTTCGCGGACTACCGCGATGCGAGCGATGTCAATTTCCAGCTCACCGGGCGCAACCTGAACAAGCAATCGTTCAACATTTCGCCGAAAGTGCGCGAGGTCGATGAGGAGATAAAGGCGGGAATGCAGGACCGCCTGCGAGAGGCCCACCCGGAGCTATCATTCTGGTCGCTCAACGGCGGTGCCTCGGTGGTCGCCAACAAGAAGACTGCGGCCGGACGCGACCAACGCTGGCGTCTGCTCCTGACCATCTTTCCCGAGCTTGAGCGTAATGCTCAGCTACCGAAGAAACTTCGCGGCCTTTGCCAGATGGACGACTACATCGACGCACTCGCTTGCGCCAGGACGGCGGCCTGCGCGGCGGGCGGCACTGCTAAGCGAATACCGCGCGAGCCTCAAGTCGACGAGCGCGGGCTACGCATGGAGATGTGGCTGCCAGCATAGGGCCACGGTGCCGAAACCTGGGACCAGTCCCGTATGAGCGTCCGTATGGCAAGGGTAAAGATTTTCCGTTCCTGTCCTCCCCCAGGCCGCCCTCACTCAGGGCAGGCCTCTCGCCACCACCCTGATGCGTGGATGGGCTCAGACGAAAGGGGTGGCCCCGCCCCCGCGCGCGAAATGACGCATTAGGCGGGTTCGAAGAGGTCGAGCAGGGCGTTCCCTAGGACGACGAGTAATATGACGCGAATGGTCTTGCCGATAGCGACCGCGAGCATGAAGCGGCCGAAGTTCATGCGCGTGGCGCCGGCCGTGATACCGGCAAACTCGAAGAAGATGTTGGGGATGGCCGAAAGCACCAGGAGCGTCGCGAAGCCGTAACGCAGCATCAGCCAGTCGACCCAGTGGGCCGCCCGCCGCAGAAGGCGGCCGATGCGGCCGCCGAGCGGCATCGGCCGCTCCTCGGCGAGACCTCGGCCGATCGCGCCCGTCGCATAAGACGTGCTCTCGGCAAGCGTCATGCCCGAGGCACCGGCGACGATCACGCCAAAGGGGTTGAGGTCGAGGTCGCGCGGGCCCTCAACGATTAGCGCCTGGCCGGCGGCCGTGAGGCCCGGGACGGGAATAAATACGGTGGCGGTTCCGAAGAAGTTCGCGAGGAAGATGCCGGCGTAGCCGAACGCCTCGAAGTCTCCCTGGTCCAGCCAGCCGAGAGCGAAGGGAATGATGGTTGCGGCAAGGACGACGGCAACGAACGTCATAAGCACGCCGATGATGACGTTTCGCGGAAATTTCTCGGTGGGAAGCCAGGAAGGGGCGTCGAGAACGATGCGGTGGGGCGGCGGTTCGCCGTGCGCGCCCTCGGTCTCGACGGGCGTTTCTGCCATGGGGTTCAGTATAGGGCGGGCCGCCCGGCTTGAAATGAAAAGGAGGATTAGAAGCGCCTCTGGAAGCGCGTGCTAGAATCAGGCCCGTTGTGAGCGCCCCGCCGTTCCCGCGCGCCGCGATTGCCTCACCGCACGCCCTGGCGTCATCGGCGGGGCTCGCCGTGCTGACGTCGGGCGGGAATGCCGTAGACGCCGCCGTGGCTGCGAACCTCGTGCTCGCCGTTGTCTATCCCCACATGTGCGGGCTAGGCGGTGATCTGTTCACGATGGTCTGGGCTGAAGGCGAGCTGTTGGGCCTCAACTCCAGCGGCCGCCTTCCGGAAGCCGCGCCCCTGAACGGCGAGTCGGTGCCTCGCACCGGCATCCGCTCGGCGGTCGTGCCCGGCGCGGTCGCCGGGTGGCTCGCGCTGCTCGCACGGTACGGCACGCGTTCGATCGAGGAGCTGGCGCGGCCGGCGATCCGGCTTGCGCACGACGGATGCCAACGGGCGCCGAGCCTCGCTCGGGTCACGAGAGGTGCAGCGCCGCTACTCCAGCGCGATGAGGAGGCGGCGCGCATATTCCTGGCGGAGGGGCCGCTTCGGCAGCCAGAACTCGCGGACACGCTGGAGAGCATCGAGGAGTTCTACACCGGCCCCGTGGCAAAGAACGCACCTCCTCCGTTTACGCGCGACGACTTCGCCGAGCACAAGGCGGAGTGGGTCGAGCCCGAGCGGACGAGCTTCACCGGGCTGGAAGTCTGCGAGATGCCGCCGAACAGCCGCGGACATCTCGCTCTGCGGGCGATCGAGCGAATGGAGCCGCTCGACGGGCTCACGCCGGACGATGCCGAGTTCCATCTGCGGATAATCCGCGCGCTCGATTCGGTTACCGGCGGCGCGGGCGAGACCGGCGATACGATCTACCTCTGCGCGCGGGACGAGAACGGCATGGCAGTCAGCCTGAATCAGAGCCTGTACCAAGCCTTCGGGTCGGGCGTCGTCGTGCCGGCGACAGGTGTTCTCCTGAACAACCGGGCCGCGTACTTTAGGCCGCACGAATATGCGCCGAAGATGCGGCCGACGCACACCCTTGCGCCCGCTATGGCGCTCCAGGACGGCCGGCCGAAGCTCGTCTTCGGAACGATGGGCGGCGACACGCAGATCGAGATCCATCTTCAGTTACTCGCGCGCGTGTTCATCGCCGGGCAGGAGCTAGGCGAGGCGATCGCGGCGCCGCGCTGGATGCACCGCGGCGGGAGGCTTGTCGCTGAGCCTGGGCTGCCGGAGATTGGTGCAGAGCCGCTATCGGGAGATTTTCCGGAGCTTGCAGGGCACGCGCACGCGATCCTGGTCGAGAGCGGGCATGTCGCAGCGGCGTTCGATCCGCGTTCAGATGGGGCGGCGATCGGGTATTAGCCATCCTGCTAAAATCGAGTGGTCATGCGGTACCACATCTGGACCGAAGGCTGCCAGATGAACGAGGCGGACTCGGAGAAGCTGGCGGCGGGCCTCGCGAAGCTGGGCTGGGAAGCGGCCGAGACGGCCGGCGAAGCGGATCTTGCCGTCGTGAATACCTGCGTCGTGCGGCAGAAGGCCGAAGACC
>VBJT01000104.1 GCA_005880075.1 Chloroflexota bacterium | reverse complement strand
TGGAGCGCACAGGTACGTGGGAGCTGGCAGAGCGGCGGGTCGATGAACTGTCCGGCGGCGAACGGCAGCGCGTGGTAGTGGCGCGGGCGCTCGCGCAAGAAACGCCCGTCTTGCTCCTCGACGAGCCGACAGCGCACCTCGACATCGGGCACCAGGCGTCTGTCCTCGGGCTGATGCGCGCCCTCTGCCGCGAGGCACGGAAGGCGGTGCTCGCCGTCGTGCACGACCTGACGCTCGGGGCTGCCTACTGTGACCGGCTCGTCATGCTCCGCCCCGGCGGAACCGTCGCGGTCGAGGGAAGCGCGGAGGAAGTGCTGCGGCCCGAGCTCCTCGAGGCGGTCTATGGAACACCGACCGATGTCTTCCCGCACCCGCGAACGGGACGTCCCGTGGTGGCGCCGCGCACGGAGGGCGGATAGACTGACGGCTGATGAACAGCGGTCGGAAGTCGGGCCGGCAGGCGCGCACGCTGAAATTGACCCCGGCCGGTCGACAAGCGGCGAGAGGCGCTCAGAAGTCCAGGCTCTACACACGCACGGGCGACCTCGGGACGACGATGCTGTTCGGCGGCGGGCGGCTGCCGAAAGATCACCCGCGGGTCGAGGCCTATGGTACCGTCGATGAGCTGAACTCGACCCTGGGCGTTGCGCTATCGTTCCTGCCTGCGCGAGGAGCCATTGCCAAGACGCTCTCCGGTGTGCAGAACGAGCTCTTCAACATCGGCTCGGAGCTGGCGAGCGGCGGCGAAGGGAAGGCGGCCGAGAAGGCGCGGCTGTTTATGGACGCTGAATCGAAGATCACATCGCTAGAGGCGCTGATCGACGAATATGACCGCAAGGTGCCGCCTTTGCGCACCTTCATTCTCCCTTCGGGATCGCAGGCGGGCGCGATGCTCCACCTCTCCCGCACCGTCTGCCGCCGCGCCGAGCGACAGGTCGTCCGCCTCTCACACGAAGAGCGCGTCAACCCTGACATCCTTCGCTATCTCAACCGGCTGTCCGATCTGCTCTTCGTGCTCGCGCGCTATGTGAACAATGCCGCCGGCAAGCCGGAGACCGAATGGCGAAAGGGATGATTGTGCAGACGCGCCCGGCATCCACGAGTCACTAATGTTTCCGGTTTCGGACGAGCCGGAAGCAAGGTCGTTCCCCTTCGTCAACGTCGCGATCATCATCGCCTGGCCTTCTTTGCGGTATTTCTCGTTTTGATGGCTATACCCGCCTTTATCGGCGCTCGTCTCGGCTTGAAGCACGGCAAACAGCTTAAGAAGCAGATGGAGGAGTATCGGGAGCGCGTTCGGACCGGACGGTATCATCACTAATGTTTCCGGTCTCGGACGAGCCAGAATCACGGTCGTTCCCGTTCGTAAACGTTGCGATCATCATCGCCTGCGTGCTCGTCTTCGTGTATGAGCTAACCTTATCAATGGCCGACGTCAACCGGTTCTTCTTCGACTACGGAGTCGTCCCGAGAGAACTCGACAACTGGCTCGAAGGCCCATCAGGTCTGGAGGAGCCGGCGACCGTGGTCACATCGGCGTTCGTTCACGGTGGCTTCCTGCATCTCGGCGGGAACATGCTCTACCTCTGGGTCTTCGGAGATAACGTCGAGGACGCGCTGGGGCACCTGCTCTATCCGCTCTTCTACCTCGCCGCCGCGGTCGGCGCAGTTGCGGTGCAGGTCGCAATCGATACCAACTCCGTCGTGCCAATGGTGGGAGCGAGCGGGGCCATCTCGGGCGTGATGGGAGCCTATTTCGTGCTCTACCCGACAGCGCGGGTTAATGTCCTCTTTTTCTTTTTCCTCTTGCCAGTCCCCGCGGTCTTCTTGATCGGCTTCTGGTTCGCGTTGCAGCTCTTGGGCGGCGTCGCGACCTTTGGAAATGCACAGGGCGCGTCGGAAGGCGTGGCCGTCTGGGCGCACGTCGGCGGATTCGTTACGGGTCTCGGGATTGTCCTGGCGCTTCGGCCGTTCATCCACATACCACCACTGCGACGCAGGACGGAGGGCTGGTAGGCGTGCTATGTGCCCAAATGCCTCGATCAGTGCCTACGCCATACATTGCACAGGCGCTTAGCGAGGATATAATTCGCCATACAACCGTTGAGTTGGGGGGAGCGCACATTGGGTAACCCGTACGAGACCGGCCTCGAGCGCAATCCAGCGAACTACGCGCCCTTAACACCGCTGTTATTCATCGAGTGGAGCGCCTACGTCTACCCGGACCGCCCGGCCGTCATCCACGGCAGCCGCCGCTTTACCTGGGCCGAGACGTACGCGCGCGCTCGCCGTCTGGCTTCGGCCCTGGCTGCGCGCGGCATCGGACTCGGGGACACCGTCGCCCTGATGGCCGCGAACACTCCGGAAATGTACGAAGCGCATTTCGGCGTGCCGATGGCCGGTGCTGTCCTCAATACCTTGAACACGCGCCTGGACGCCGATGCGATCGGATTCATGCTTCGCCACGGCGACGCCAGAGTCGTTATAACCGACCGCGAGTTCTCGGCGACGATGAGCGGAGTGCTGGTGAAGCTCGACCACCGGCCGCTGGTGATCGATATCGACGACCCCGAATACGAGGGCCTGGGCGACCGGCTCGGTGAGACGGACTACGAGGCGTTTATCGCCCAGGGAGACCCGGATTACGCCTGGCAGCGGCCGGCCGACGAATGGCAGGCCATCTCGCTGAACTACACGTCGGGGACGACCGCGGACCCGAAAGGTGTCGTTTATCACCACCGCGGCGCCTATCTCAACGGCATCGGCAACATTCTCCAGTGGAGCATGCCGCGCCACTCGGTGTACCTCTGGACACTGCCGATGTTCCACTGCAACGGATGGTGCTTTCCATGGACGATGGCGGCAAACGCCGGGACCAACGTATGCCTCAGGCGCGTGGATCCGGGCCTAGTCTTCCGGGCGATAAAGGAACACGGAGTCACACATTATTGCGGCGCTCCGATCGTGCACAACATGCTCGTAAACGCGCCGCCCGAGCTGCGCGAGGGGATTATGCACAAGGTCAGCGCGATGGTGGCCGGGGCAGCGCCACCCCAGGCCCTCATCGAGGGTATGGAGCGAATTGGGTTCGACGTGACGCATGTTTATGGCCTTACCGAGACCTATGGGCCCGCCTCCGTCTGCGCCAAGCAAGATGCATGGAACGAGCTCGATACGGAGCAGCGCGCCGAGCGCAACGGCCGCCAGGGCGTGCGCTACCTGCTCCAGGACGGTATGACCGTCATGGACCCGGAGGCGATGCGCGAGGTGCCCTGGGACGGCGAGACGATGGGCGAGATAATGTTCCGGGGCAATGTCACGATGAAGGGCTACTTGAAGAGCCCTCCAGCAACGGAAGCAGCGTTCGCCGGCGGTTGGTTTCACTCCGGCGATCTAGCCGTGATGCAGCCGGACGGCTACGCGAAGATCAAGGACCGGGCGAAGGACATCATCATCTCCGGCGGCGAGAACATCTCGTCGATCGAGGTCGAGGACATCCTCTATCGCCATCCAGCCGTGCTCGCCGCGGCTGTCGTTGCGACCCCCGACGAGAAGTGGGGCGAAGCCCCGTGCGCCTTCATCGAGCTGAAGGATGGGGCAGACGCGAGCGCCGAAGAGATCATCGAGCACTGCCGCGCCCACCTCGCTCGCTTTAAAGCGCCGCGGGACGTTGTCTTCGGGACGCTACCGAAGACTTCGACGGGGAAGATCCAGAAGTTCCTGCTGCGAGAGCGCGCGAAATCGGCAGCGGCGATCCACTAGGAGTAAAAGATGAGCGAACGCGAATGGTAGCACAACCAGTAAATGGTTGGGTGAGACCGGATGAGTTACGGGACCGCCTACCCTGGAATGCCCCGCGCATCGGCGTGCTCGAAATCAGCGGCGCGATCGGCGCCCAGGTGCGCGGCCCGGAGATGGTGCGCGCGATCAAGGCGCTCGCCGACGACACCCGGATCCGCGCAGTCGTCGTCGAGGTTGACTCGCCCGGAGGATCGGCGCCGGTGTCCGATGCCATTCACCGCTCGCTGCGCAAGCTGTCAAGGCGGAAACCCACAGTCGCCTTTGTGATGACCTCTGGCCTTTCCGGCGGCTACCTGATCGCCTGCGCGGCCTCGAAAATCGTCGCGCTTCCCACTTCGCTGATCGGCTCCATCGGCGTGATCTTCATGCGGCCTGTCGTCCAGGAGCTGATGGAGAAGATTGGCGTCCGCATGGTCATGACTCATGAGGGCCACCTCAAGGGCATGTTCCAGCCGTGGCGCGAGCCAACCGAGGAGGAGCTAAAGAAAACCGAGGCGCTGACCGACCAGTACTACAACTGGTTCGTCGACGCCGTTGCCCGCGCGAGGGGCCTCGACCACGATACGGTGAAGGGTTACGCCACCGGCGAAGTGTTCACCGCCCTCGATGCGAAGCAAATGGGACTCGTCGACGAGCTGGGCGATCTCGAGATGGCCCTCGACATGGCGAGCGAAATGGGCCGCACGCCCCGCCGACTGCAATATGTCCGCCCGCGCCGGCCGCTCATCGAGCGCCTAATGGCTCGAAGCGGCGGGTCATTCGCAGACGCCGTGGTGGCCCGTATCGAAGACCGCCTCTTCCCCCACATCGACTTCCGCTAGTCGCCGTCCATCTTTCCCGTTTCCCGGCAGGCGGTGGGGTGGCGGAGGGAATCTCGGCATACCGCAAGACAGCTGGCGTTCCCGCATGTCCCCGATCTTCTTCCCTACGATGCCTATGTTGCCGGCAGCGTCCCCCGCTCCCCTGACAGCGTTCCCGTAGCCGCCATCTCCTTACAGGACTCGGCGCACGTCCGGCACATGCGCGCGCAGGCCTCCATCTGCATGTCCCCCGCGAACCGCTCGCACTCAACTGCGCACCGCTCGCAGATCTCGGCGCAGGCAGCGCACGTCATGGCGTGCAACGGAGAGTTGCGCAGCATGAAGTTGGCGCTCGTCTGGCAGATCTCCGCGCAGTCCAGGAGAAGCCGGACGTGCGCCTCCTCAGCGTGATGACCGCCCTTCTGGAGGCAGTAAATAACGGTCTCCAGGCACGCGGCGTGGCAGTTCGAGCAGTTGTCGATGCACTCCTGCATCCGTTCGCTTTCGTGCTCCCGGATAGTCCCGCGCATGACGACCCTCCTTAGAATTCCGTGGCGCGGATAGCATCTTATAGGCGCGCGCGTTGCGCAAGGCTAAGCGACGATATGCGGGGGGATGAAGATGCGTGTCAGAGCTAGTGACCAGACACAGGCGCGGTTGCAGGCAGCCATTCACAGACCACGCCGTCGCGATCGGGGTCAACGTTATGGCCGGAAGCAGGCGGGTGTTGCTGATAATAGGCCTGGGCCTCGGGCTGCGTCACGAAGTCATTGCACTGGCATTCGCGAGGACCGCCGGTCCCGCAAGAGACCGGCGGCGATGCAGCCGGCGTCGCCCCCGGCCGGCTGTTCAATTCGAGCGCCGCGCCGGGAGACTCAGATGCTCGTTCGGACGAGGATAAATTCTGTCCACCCACGAACTGCCGAGAATCGCCTCGTGAGAAAGATGCCATGAGCGATACAGCCAGAATCACGAGCGAGGCGGCCCACAGGCCCAACCAGAGGACTCGATCCATCCGCAACTGGAACGGGCCGTCCGGCGTGATGGCCTCGAGAAGGCGGCCGGTTTTGCTTACAAACCTGGCAGTCGGCTCGGCCGCTGGAGTTGGCGCCGGCAACGTTTCTGCGCGCGGCCCGGCGTTCGGCTTGTGCGCGAGTTCTACGCTCCAGCGGTAAGAGACGCGGAGTGGCAGCTCCCGGGCCCGCAAGGCCCTGACGGCCCCGGGCTCGACACCGGCCTCGATCAGCCCGGCGACGATTCGCTCGGCCTTAGCCGTGCTATCGATGAGGCTCGCCTGCCCGCTGGGGGTAACCCCTTCATCGCGGACCGCGACCATAATTCGTTCGCCGCTTGGACCCTCCGGGCGACGCTTCCCTGCACTCATACCGCTTCCTCATAGCCCGCGGGCCTTAGTGGCGCGGGCAGACAAGCGCATATCAGCGAAAGCGATAGCGCTCATCGCTATCTCTAAAGGACGAAGCGACGATGAGTCTGTTACGGAGATAGTTGCGCTGCGAGGTGCAAGCTTCGGATCAGACGCGCGTTATTGGAACGTCGTATCGATGCGGGCGGACGCGTCGAAGAAGTACTGGAATGTCTGGTTAAAGCGGTAGAAGGCGTCCCGCCGGTAGCCGTCGTGTGAGCGCGCGAGGTCGTCCGGCTCCTCGATGTCGATCGTATTCAGCGTGTGGTGGAGGTCTGCCTTGCCGTTCGCCTTGATGTTCTCGATCATCTCTTTCCACTTTACGTACGGAAGCTCGAGCCAGAAGTCCGTGCTCTCCGCCTCGGTCTCGGTCGCCTCACGGACGTCCGATACCTCGAACGCCTCGAACGTCAGCAGATAGTACTTCTGGAGGTCCGGGATCTTGATCCCGACAGTCGCATCGCAGGTGCCGATGTGCTTGTACCCCGGATCGTCGTTCACGATCTGCCGGATTGCGTCAAACCATTCGACCGAGGGGAACGTCGCCTTGGTCTTAACTTCCTGCGTCATCTGCGGACTCCTTTGCCTCTCGAATCTGTCACCCTGAGGTCCTAAGCGTCTGTCTGAGTGTTCGGCCTGTTTTCACGCAATCTGGCGTGACCCGGCCATGATGGAGAGCTCCAAGTCCCAACGCCCGCAGTCGCGTTCCGCACGGGCAGATTCCTCCTGCCTCAGAATGACACATCGCTACGCGGCCGCCGCCTCTGCGGGCGCTTCGATGTACTTCTTGAGCGAAGGATGCAGCTTCTCGCGGCGCTCCGGGAAGCCGGCCGCCGCCAGGCGCGAGAGGTAAGCGCGCACCCAGCGCCGGTTGAAGTACTCGAGCTTGGCGATGCCGTCGGCCACCTGCTCGTTGCTCGTGCCGCCGCCTAGCAGGATGATGAGCGCCTCGCGCAGAGGCACGTCCTTCTCTTCCTCGAAGGCAAACACCGCTTCCGCCTTGTTGAGGTAGTTGTGGATCTCGGCCCTCCGCTCGATCTTCTTCGAAAGGAAGTAGCGCAGGTGCTGGACCCCATAGGCAAGCTGCCGCCCAACGTCTTGCATGCCGAGTCGAAAGATGAGCGACTCCGCTTCGTTATGAGCACTGTAGGCTCCGATCTCGTAAAGGCCCATGATGTGGCTCGCCGCGAAGATATTCAGGACAACGGAGGCTTCGGTCCACGCTCGCGCGTCGATGATCGCCCGATGAAAATACCCCGGGCTCTGCAGGCCCAGTCCGCCACCGTTAGACATCGCGCGCTTGCGGAACACCTCGAACTGGCGCGCGTAGTCGAATGCCGCAGTCGAAAGGTAGAGCTTGACTTCGTGGTACCCGTAGGACATCTCAGGCAGCCACCGGCCGACGATGTCGCCCGAGAGCAATGCTCGCTCGCACAAGTGCGTGCAGAGCTGGCCCATCGCCCGCTCGACCTCGTCCGGTAGCGGCTCCATCGTGGTCCACGGTATCTCGGTCGCCGGCTTCCAGCGCCGCTGGATCGCCTCTTCGTAGAGGTCGCCCGCGTTGTCAGCCCACAACTCCGCCTTTTCGTAGATGGAGTAGCCCATCGGTGCGACGCCTGGTATCGGGTAGGCGCCGCGCGGCATCTCGGTCTGGTATGGCCAGTGGTCCGGTACGTCCGCGTATGTGCCGACATTGAGCATCTCGACCGTGAGCCCTCGATTCCCGGGCCGAACGCGGATTCCCCATTCCGTCGGCACCTTCATCCAGGA
>VBJT01000103.1 GCA_005880075.1 Chloroflexota bacterium | reverse complement strand
CGATAAGTAGGCTTTCTTGCCCTGTCGCTACAGGCTTGCCGTCGACTTGCTGAATATCCAGCCCGTAGTCGATTCCCCAGCGGATCAGTTGCGGGACCGCCAGGATCGACCCGCCGGCGGCGAACACGCAGATCGTCGCGACGAGCACTCGGCGCCAGTAGGGGCGCAGGAAGCTCAGTAGACGAAGAGAGTACATACGTTCATTTTGGAGGATGGCTTGCGACACTCCGATTTTAACGAACCCTCACGCGAACGTAAAGGTGGACGGACTGATTGCTCCTGGCCGCCTCGTTTCCCATTTCGCATTCTCTTCGTCTTGCTCCTCCATCCTCCCTCCTCAGATAATCACCCCATGCGGATCGCCATGCGCCCTGCCGCCCGTCCGATGCATACTGACGATATTGCTCAGGTGCTCGAGATCGAGCGGGAGTCCTTCCCGACCATGTGGCCGCCCACTGCCTACAAGCGAGAGCTGGAGCAGAACCGCCTCGCGCACTACCTCGTGACAGTTGAACGGAACGACAAGTCGGCAGCGGACTGGGCCGTACACGGGGCCTATGGCCACGGTGCGGAGCATCCCGGTGCCATCGGCCGCCTCTTCGGGGAGTTGCGTCACCTTCTCGGCAACGAAGGTGACGAAGCCCCGCTTCAGCCACTCGAGGAGCGCGTCGAGCTGATTACCGGCGTGATCGGCGTCTGGCTCCTCGCCGACGAGGCGCACATCGTTACGATAGCGGTCAGGGAGAGCCACCGGCGTCAGGGCATCGCGGAGCTGCTGCTTATCCGCGCGATCGAACTCGCGCAGGCGAAGGAACAACAGCTGGTGACACTGGAATGCCGCGTCTCAAACGCGCCGGCCCTCGCTCTCTACGACAAATACGGCTTCGGGAAGGTCGGCCTGCGCCAGCGCTACTACTCGGACAACCACGAGGATGCCTACGTCCTCAGCCTCAACCCGGTGCGGTCACGGCGCTTCAAAGAGCACTTCGAGGCCCTGAAAGCCGAGCACGAGCAGCGTTGGGGCCCGTTCGACATCGAAGGCTAGCGGGCGCCGCCGTTGCATCCGCGCGAGTTCGTGCCCGTCGCGCCGGAGTTCTTCGTGAGCGACGTCGGCGCGGCAATCCACTTCTATACCGACAAGCTCGGCTTCAAGCCTTTGCGCCTCGAGCCCGAAGGCGAACCCGGCCCGCGCACCATCTTCGCGGTGGTTGTGCTTGGTGAAGCCCACGTTCTTCTCGCCCACGAGAGCCTATATGCCGGCGGGCCCCTGGGAGGAGAGCGCGGAGCCGGTGCCGATACCCGCATCATGGTGCCCGACGTCGACGCGATTTACGCGCGCTGCCGTGAGAACGGCGTGACAATCGTTCACGCCATCGCGGACCGCGACTACGGCCTGCGCGACTTCATCATCGCCGACCCGAACGGCTTTCGCTTGCGGTTCGCCGCGCCCCTTCGCTAGGCTGGCAGCGAAATGTCTACCCCCGCCGAGAAGCTGCGCCGCCAACTTGGCGCCGTCCCCGGCCTGCGCGGCCGCGGCCCAGTCTCCTACGACTACGGAAAGTGGGTGGACGGCACACACCGCCTGCTCGCAACGCTCTTCGGCGAGCGCTCAACGGAGGAGATAGGCTTCCTCGAGATCGTTGGAGAAGGTGCCGAAGCCCGCGGCTGGGGCCTGCCTCTCGCTCCAGATAACCCCTGGGGTATGCAGGCCCGTCTCGACCGCGCGGAAAAGTACCTGCGCGGGCTCATCGCGGGCGTCGAGGCAGCGGCCTCTTAGAGTCGCCGGGCGTCAGACGCCGGCCGCTGCTGACTTGGCCTTCGCAGCTGCGACGACGAGGTCCGTCGCGATCTCGTACGAGAGCCGGGAGGTGTCGATCGTCAGGTCGTACAGCTTCGGGTCCTCGACCTCTACATGCCAGAACTTTTTGTAGAACGCGCAGCGTGCGCGGTCGCTTTCCACTGCCCGCCGTGTCGCCTCCTCGAGCCCGATCTCGTCGCGTCCCGCCAGCCTCTGCGCCCGCAGCTGTCGCTTCGCCACGCAGAGGACGTGCAGCGCGCCCGGGCTTTCCGCCAGGACCATCTGGCTGCCGCGGCCGAGGATGACCACCTTGCCGCGCGCTGCCAGCTCCTGAATGATGCCCGACATCGTCTTCAGGTACAGCGAATCGCTGAGCTGCGGCTCCTCCGCCGCCATGTCCGCGTAGCTCCGCGAAAGCACCGCCTCCAATCCCGTTGCCCCGGTCAACGGGTCGGCGCCGGAAGCGGCCGAACGCTCGAGCACCGTCCGGAGCAGCGAGGCCAGCCGTTCGCGGAAGCTGCCCCGGCGCTCGTCATGCTCGGCCACCGTGCCCACCGGCACCCCGCAGCGCTGTGCGGCCTGCACCATCAACTGCTGGTCGACGAAGTCGATCCCCAACCCTTCCGCCACCGCCTGGCCGATCTCGCGCGCGCCGCTGGCGATATTGCCCGACATCGTTATCACGGGCATGTGCTCTTGTCCTCCTTACCCCTAAGAAGCGACACCAGTATTGGCCGTCTCGCGAAGGTCTGTCAAGAGTTAGGCAGGAATATCGGGCAGACATGGGCAGGAGCTTCCCGGCCGCGCGCCTATTGGACGATCAGCGTGCCCGTGAGCAGTGTCGGATTGAAGTCGTCGCGGAACGGGTATCGGCCGGGCGCATCGATCTTGCCCGATGCCTCGCCGGAGGCGCCCGGGTTCACGAACCCGCTCACCGCGATATCGTCATCCGTCCGGAACTGCCCGTCGGGCCCGGCGATGCGGAGGTTGTGCACCACCGTTCCCGTATTCGTCAAAGTAATCCGGAAGCTCTTCGCGGCGGCCGCGGTAATCTCCGGCGGGTCGAAGCCGCTGTCGCTCACCGATAACGACAGGGTAATGTCCGCCGGGGCGGGCGTAGGCGTGGCGCCCGGCGCCGCCGTAGCGGTCGGCGCAGGCGTCGCTTCGGACTGGCCGACGACCACCTTCCCGGTGGCCGGTGGCACCCCTTCGAATGTGTTCTCGTCCTTGAACTCGTACTCGCCCGGCGTATCGAAGCGAATGACAGCCGTGCCCTTCTGCCCCGGGTCGAGCGTCGGTGGGTTCGTCACGAAGTCGTCGCTGGTTCCGTATTGGCGGTCGGCGCCGCTGAAGCGCAGCCCGTGGAAAGGCGCTGGAGTCTTGTCGATGCTCTTATTGCTGAGCGTGACCTTAACAGTTTCGCCGGCCTTGACATCGATCGCCGCCGGGGTGAAGGCCGTGGTGGCGGCGGTCCCGGTGGCATCCATGAGGATTTCGCGCGTCGCCTGGTCGGGCGCTATGATCGTCCGGTCGGATTGAACGACCGGCTTGACCTCCGGCGCCGCGAACACGATCCGGATGCAGTCGCCGTCCTGCGCTATATAGCGCGAATTCACCCGCTCGAACGCGGACTCGTCCTTCGCATCACAGGCCTGAATCGCCCGCGCGAAATCGCTGCCCAGCGGATGGATCCCGCTGTCCGCGCGCAGGATCCGCAGCTCGGCCGCCTTGCCGTCTATCTGGTCGCCGTTCTTGTGCGTATCCTTCTGGCCGGGGACCTTCAATTCGTCGTCCGTTAGGCTCCCGCCGCCGTATTCGAAGAACTTCCGCACCGACGCTCCTTGTCCTTCGCCAGCCGTGATGAACGGGTGCATGTGAATCATGCCGTCACCGTGGGTATGCGTCTCCTCAGGCCCGGTGAATGTCGGTATGTTCGGCTGCCGGGTGTTGCCGATGTAGATGGCATAGGCGGCGTGCCAGTGGTCGCCGATGTGGGGCGCGGCCGAGGCCTGGCGCGTGTAAAACAGTATCCCGAGAATCCCGAAGACGAGTACGATGATAAAGCCTACCGGCGCCCAGGCCGGGAAATGAAACCCCGTGATGCGCTCCCGGAGGCCCATGCTTCTGCCGGTTCCGCGCACGTCCCGGTACGTCCTCGCCTGCCCGCTGCGCCAGAAGTCCATCGGCGAGGTCGAAGCCGCGGGTGCGGCCGGGGCCGTCCGCTCGCGTCGCCGCGGTCGTTCGCCCTTTGGCTCGTCTCGCCTCTTTCGCCGGAAACTGAACCGCGAGCCCGTTGGGCCGGGCGCCGCGCTTTCGTCGGAGGGCTCACCTTCCTCGGACGGCCTCTCTTCTCGCGCGTCTGCCGGCCGGCTATCAGCGGCCTCCGGGCGGCCTCGCCGGCGACTCCTTCTGCGCCTTCCTCCCTGGGTCAATCGTCTCTGCCTTTCTCGGCGTTTGTAGCGGCCGGATGCGCCCGATATCTGCGGTCCAGCGCGTTCACTTTCTCGACGTTCTCCTCTTCGCCGGCGTCCGCCTCAGCGGAAAACCAGGCGTCGAGGATGCCCTTCGCGGCTTCCTCCGATGTTCCCGCCAGGCTCATACAGAGGATGTTCGCGTGGTTCCACGCTCGCGCCCCGCGCGCCGTCTCCGCATCGGCGCAGAGCGCGGCGCGCACGCCGGGCACCTTGTTCGCGGCGATCGATACCCCCGTGCCCGTCCAGCAGAACAGTACTCCTTCGTCGGACTTCCCTTTCGCCACGCGCTCGGCGACCGCCTCGGCGACCTCCGGCCAGGGGCTCGGAGCTCCGGCCGGCGGCCCGAACAGCTGGACGTCATGGCCCCGCCGCCGCAGCTCAGCCTCGACGAAGTCTGTTAGAGGCGACCGTTCGTCGCTGCCGAGGGCGATACGCAAGTTTCACTACCGGATAAGAGGGAATTTGGTGGGCTCACCGCTATCTATTATATGCGCCCTAAATTTATACGCCAAACGAAAGACGCCGGTTCTTCCGGCGCTCTTCCGCCTGTTACCGCACGCACTGGCTGCGAAGCTGCGGCCGCTCTAGCGGCTCGCGTTCAGCCCGCAGTCCTTCGTCATACCGAGCCTACGGAATGACCAACACCTGACCGGGATAGATCCGGTTCGGGTCGTCCCCGATCGCGCCCGCGTTTATCTCGTACAGCCGCTGCCAGCCATCGAGACCGAAGCTGGCCGCGATCCCCGAAAGCGTGTCCCCCGGCTGTACCGTGTACGTCCGCGGTGGTGGGGCAGCGGTGGGTGGCGGCGTGCTCCGGATCGCCGCGACCTCCGCCTCCAGCTGGCCGACTCGGCCCGCCAGCTGCGAGGCTGATGCGTTTAGCTGATCGAATTCTGCGCTGGACATCCCTTCCTCCTCCACCGTCGCAGATCTGACGGCTTCCCACATCTCTTCGTTCATGTGCTCATACGACCAGAAACTGACTCCCCGTGAGCCCGTAACCCGCGTCCGCTGTGCAAACTCCCGGACTTCATCGGGATATGGATAGCCCACGATTCCTTCCCGGTAGAGTCCGCCGGCAGGAAAAACGCGGTCTGGCGCGAAGCCAACCGCCGCATAGTCCTCGTACGCCCAATCCAGGGATTGGTCGACGGGCCAGCGAAAGGCGTTCCAGTAGACCTGCGGCACGGCGCCTGTGCAATAGCGCCCGAAGATCCCGAACGGGAACGGGCGGTGATAGCGGGCGAGCGCGAAGCTACTGAAGTAGAGCGAATATTCTGGCCCGAGCATGCCGCGTATGGTACCGCAAAGCGCGTCTGCCGCTCGTGGATTGCCCTTGAATTCGGCCTCGACATCGAGCACCAGAAGGTCCGCCTGCCCGTACTGCGCCGTTTCGATCGCCCGCTGCGCCTCGCCGGCCGGGTCGTTTCCGTAACAATAGCCCCAGCCGCCCGCTGCGACACCGTGCGCCTTCAGCTGAGCCGCGATCTCCCGCCAGGCGAGGCCTTGGTCGAACCAGCGCGGCCAGTCGAACGCCTTCACGAGCGCGCCTGCGCAGCCTGCCGCGCGCAGCCGCGCCGCCAGCCGCGAGGCGTCTCCACCCTCGCAGCGCTGCCAGTTCCAGATCCACACCCACTTCCCCGCCAACATCTCACCCGCATCATGCTGCAGTCGATTCGCGATCTCCAAGGGGCAAATGGCACTCGGAGACGTGGAGCTCGGAACAGGGAACCCGGGAACCAAACCGCTCCTTGTTCCGTGTTCCTTGTTCCTCGCCCACTGCTATACTGTGCGGGAATTGCGCGACAGGTCAGGCCGCTTAAGCGAAGACTTGAGGCTCGTGCCCTTCGACGTTCCGGAGCTGCGTCACGGGGCGACCGGCGACTGGTGGGCGCTCGGCCAGCTCGAGGGCTCGGTGCGCAATCCCGATGGGTCGCGCCGCACCTTCACGGTCGAGGTCGGCCTTTCACTAATCCCGCACGGCGACATTCTTCACCGCGAGGAAGAGTTCTGGCAGATGGTCGCCGAGAAGCTGCCACTGATCGCGAAAGAGCTGCGGCCGTAAGGCCTAAATACGGGGCTTGATCACGGCCGCGGCGCGCCGCGGAACTCGGCCTGCGCCCGCGCCAGCAGGTCCGCGTCCAGCACCAGATCCACGCCCGTCATCGCCAGCGCCTGCGCCACCTGGAGCATTGCCTCGTGCGCGGCGTCCGTCGCGCTGATCTGCGTGAAGCCAGGCGTGTGGTTGAGCGCCATAGCGCCGATCGCGAACGTCGGATGGATCGACGGCACCACCCAGCTCACATTTCCCATGTCGCTGCTGCCGGTGGAATCGACCGGTATGTTCAGGAACTTGCGGCCCAAGCTCTCCGCGTTGGCTTTGTAGGCCGCTGCCATCGCCGTGTTGTTATTCATCGGCTCGTAGACGAACTCCGACCACTTCACCTCCAGCTCCGCACCGCTCGCCTGCGCGCCCGCTTCGAAGCAGCGGATGACGCGCGATTTGAGGTCGGCGAGGTAGGCGGGGCGAAGCGCGCGCACCTCGAACCGCCCCTCCGCTCGGTCGGGGACGACGTTGTGCGCCGATCCGCCGTAGGTGATGATGCCCGCGACCCGCGCATCGCGGCGCATGTGCTGGCGGAGCTGCGCGATCGCCTGGTAGGCGGTCACGAGGCCGTCCAGCGCGTTGATGCCGGTCTCCGGCGCGACCGAAGCGTGCGCGGCCCGCCCCTTGTACGTCACCTCGCAAGACTCGACGCCGTACATCGGCGGAGCGTCGATGTCGAACGGCGCCGGGTGCGCCATCAACGCGGCATCGACACCCTCGAAGGCGCCGCGTGCGATCATCATCGCCTTGCCGCCGATATCCTCCTCTGCCGGCGTCCCAAGCACGATGAGCGTGACCGCGTCCGGCGAAACGCCGCCCTTTAGGCCGAGCGCACCGCCGAGGCCCGCCGTAGCGATGAGGTTATGCCCGCAGGCGTGGCCGATCTCCGGCAAGGCATCATACTCGCACAGATAGGCGAGCGTGACCGGCCCCTCGCCCCAGCGCGCGCGGAATGCTGTTTCCAGCCCAAACGCGCCCTGCTGGACGGCGAAGCCACGCTCCTCGAGGCGACCGGCAAGCAGGCCGCTCGCGCGCCTCTCCGCCATCGCGAGCTCTGGATTCCGGTGAATCTCGCGCGACATCTCGATCAGCTCTTCGCGCGCGTCCGCGACGGCTGCCTGCGCCGCGGCCTTGGCACCGCTGATGAGCGGACCTTCCGTTATGGGCGTGGTCATGGCGCGCTCTATAGTACACGAGCCGGTGCTATAATTCGGCACGCATTATGGAATCGTGGGTGGTTGGCTTCGATGGTGACGCCGATGTCGAGCGCCACTCTGGCGCTGTCGAGACGGCCACTGGAGAAGCCCTCATGCCGGTCGCGGGACAGGCTCGGCCCCTGCGCGTCCGGCTTGTCTCCGACTACATCTGTCCCTGGTGCTACATCGGCCTCACCCGCGTCGAGCGATTGATGCACGAGTTCGACATCGAGCTCGATGTCACCGCATATGAACTGCGCCCCGGCCTGCCGCCAGAGGGTGTTCTGCGTGAGAAGCTGCAAGCGAATCGCGTCTATCCGCCCGGCTACCTCGACAACATGCGGGAAACCGCACG
>VBJT01000102.1:10082-18069 GCA_005880075.1 Chloroflexota bacterium | reverse complement strand
CGACGTCGGCTACCGTGGCTCGCCGCAGCGAGAATGCCTCGCTCACCGCTCGGTTCGTCTTACCCCTGCTTCGCTTGAAAGTTGGCGGGTTTGCGGTCTTGTCTCGCTTCGTACCACCCGACGTGCTCTTCGAGGATGTGACGCGGGACCGAGCGCAGGAGCAAGCCCGCGCCGACGAGGACGATCAGAATGTCGTCGAAATAGCCGATCACAGGAATGAAATCGGGCAGCAGGTCGATCGGCGAGGCGATGTAGAGCACCAACGCCAGCGCAATGATCCTCGGCGCGATCGGGATTCGGTCGTCGCTGATCAGGGAGCCGGCCAGCGAGATCTTGTCGAGAAAGGGTAGCTTCGCGATCCGCCGGGCGAGCTTCTTCTCATCGGAACGCTGAATTCGCCACCAGAAGAAGACGGCGAGGGCGATGAGCAGAACCAGGCCGGCGGCGATGACGGCAAGCGAGACCCAGACGAACTCCTCCATAGACATATTCTACCCAGATGCTTTATGCCTCGCGTGGGGACACGTTCTCAAGATAGGCGAGCACCTCCTCGGCGTTCTTGTCCGGCGGGAATACCGGGTACAACACCTTCTCAACCCGGCCGTGTGACACCACGAGGGTTAGGCGCCTGATGAGCCTCATGCCCCCGGCCTCGAACGTCGGCAACCCTAGGGCCGCGGTAAGCACGAAGTCCGAATCGCTTAGCAACGGGTAGGGTAGCTTCGTCCGTTCCGCGAATTCGTGCTGGTATTCGGTGTCTTGGGCGCTCACTCCGAAGACTCGGACCCCGAGCGCCTCGAACTCGCTGAAGTGGTCGCGAAAGGCACAGGACTGCGGGGTGCAGCCGCGGGCGCCGGGGATATCGTCCCAGCCGGGAATCGGCGGCTCGTCCGGTCGTCCAGAGCGCGGATAGAAGAAGAAGACCGCCGGGCCATCGTGCGACGCTTCGGCGACATTCAGGGCGGCGCCTGTCGTTGCGGCCAGCGCGACCGGCGGGATCTCCATGCCGGGCAGGTGGTCGCAAGCGCCGTCATCGACAGGGACGGGCAAGTCGGGCGGTAGCTTATGCAGATTCTTCGTCATATCGGGTCGTAATGCGGTGACGCTGGCAACTGAAGCTATCCGGCTACATTTGCGTTCCCGCTGCGAGCCGCTCTCCTCACATCCAGTCCGCAATAGCCTGGCCAATGCCGTGCGGGTCGTCTTCCTGCAAGAAGTGGACGCCCGGGCCGACTTCGATCGCCTTCAAGTTAGCGATGTTCTCGCGACACCAGCCGACGAGGTTCCGGAGGATGGCGCCCGGCTGAGCGTACAGGAGTAGCTTCGGCACTTGCGACGTTCCTAGCCATTCGCTGTAGGCCTGAACCGCTTCATGGACATCGGCGGGTTGGCCTTCGATCGGGATCTCGTTCGGCCAGCGCCAGAGCGGCTTCCTGCTCTCCGGCGTCGGGTACGGTTCGCGGTAGCGGTCCATCTCCTCGGGCGAGAGTTTGCGCAGGACCGCACCCGGGAGGACGGCCTCGACGAACATGTTCTGCTCCATGATCATCTGCTCACCGACGCCCGGCGTCCGGAACGCCTTGAACATCTGGCGCGCCTGCTCCGGCCACTCATCCCAGGTCACCGGCCGGACAATCGCCTCCATGAAAGCGATGCCCTTCACGTTGTCCTCGTTCCGCCGCGCATAGTGGAAGCCGAGCGCCGAGCCCCAGTCGTGGATCACGAGAGTGATGTCCCGCAGACCGAGCGCTTCGATAAAGCCCTCGACGTAGCGGGAGTGGTCGAAGAAGCCGTAATCGAGGTCGGGCTTGTCAGACTTTCCCATGCCGATCAGATCGGGGGCGATGCAGCGGCCGATAGGTGAGACGTGCGGGATGACATTCCGCCAGAGGTAGGAGGAATTCGGGTTCCCGTGCAGGAACAGCACCGGGTCCCCGGCGCCCTCTTCGACATAGTGCGCCCGCGAGCCGAGCACGTCGACGTGCTTCGACTCGTAGGGGAAGGCGGCGGATATCTCTTGTTGCTGCGTCATCGATCCTTCCTCAGATTCGTCATAGGCTTGTGACAGAACCGGCTTGCCTGGGCTTTCTGAGCGGGTGGTATCATAACACCCCTCTCGAACGGTCTGGCCGCAGCGATGAAGGAGGAGAAGATGGCAGTGAACCCCATTCCCCCGGAATACGGCACCGTTACGCCCTACCTGGTAGTCAACGGCGCATCGGGGCTAATCGACTTCGCGAAACGGGTGTTCGGCGCCGAAGAGATGATGAGCATGCCCGGCCCAGGCGGCACGATCGGGCATGCAGAGATGCGCTTCGGCGACCGCGTCGTCATGCTTGCTGACGCCGGCCCCGAGAACCCCGTGCGTAATGCCGCGCTCGTCCTATACGTCAACGACACCGATGCGACGTACCGCAAGGCGCTCGAAGCCGGCGGAACGACGGAGATGGAGCCGGAAGACCAGTTCTACGGAGACCGGCGCGCGGGCGTCAATGCCTTCGGTATCAGCTGGTGGATTCACACGCACGTTGAGGATGTCTCGCCGGAGGAGATGCAGAAGCGCATGGCGGCGATGCAGCCGGCGGTCGGCTGACCTTCGAGCCGGCGGGGCTCGGCCCCTCCGGTTGGTTTAGCGATTGAACAACACCGCCCGCGGGTCCTCCACCACATTCGTCCCATCCAGCCGAAGGTGCCGCGTATTGAACCGCTCGTGCTCCACGCGCACGACGAGCGCGCTGGGCTCCTCGCCAACCGGCAGCGGCAGGCCGGCAACGCCGAACCCATCGGTTTTTGCTTCGGCGAGAACGCGAGAGTGCGCGCCGATCACCTGGACATCAGCCCCGGCCACCGGCGGCTGCTCGCCGGAGGCGTCTGGGTCGTTCTCAAGCACTGTGGCGTTCACGGTGCGCCCGTCGGCGGATGCCTCGACGCTGATATCCATGTCGAGAAGGTAGATTAGCGGCGAGGTGACGATTGCTTTGAGACCGGCGTCGAGAACGGCCTGGGCCGGGTCGGCGGCCAGCTCGATGTCTGTCTGCGCCATGCCGTGGTCGGCGCTGATCACGAAGAGCGTCGACTCGAACAGCCCGCGCCGGTCGAGCACTGAAAGGATCTTTCCGATTCGCTTGTCCGTCTCGACTAGAGCGTCGAGCATCGCCTCGTGGTGCGGGCCGTAGTCGTGGCCAACAGCATCAGTGAGCGAGAACTCGTGGAAGGTAAACATCGGCGGGGGCTGACTATCGCTGTCGAACAGCATCAGCGATTGCGAGAGCGCCTGGATGTCTGTGCCGGAATAGCGGTAGACTTGCTCCTTGCCCTCTTCCTTCCAGCGCGGGTTCGTGTCACCCCGGTTCTCGCGCGCGACATCGCGCAGCTTCTCGCCGTCCACAAGCAGCCGCCGCTCGAGCGTGGCATGCAGGGCGCCGCGTCCACACGGCTCGTTGAGCGAAGCTGTGATTACGCCATTGCCGCTCGAGGCGTCCCATTTGCCGTACTCCCGATGCAGCGCCTCGTATAGCGTCTCGACTTCATCCGAGAGGTACTTCCCGGTCTCCCAGATGCTGCCTTGGGGCGTTACGACCTGCCTTTTCTCCCGCAGGTAGTAGGTCGGGTTCACGATATCGTGGTGCCCGCACCAGGCCCCGCTGCCCAGCGCGTTGTGGCTCGGCCACGTGATGGTCGGGAAGGTGGCGAAGACGCCGTAGCGGAACATCACGCTTCGCTCGATGATCCGCGCCAGGTTCGGGATGGACTCCCGGTCGTGCTCGAGCCGCTGCTTGAGCTCGGTGTTGCTCAGCCCGTCGAGCAGCAGGATGTAGACGCGCTCGGGTTTGCCGGTTTCTTGCTCGAGTATTTCCGCAAGCACCCGCCCGTCCTGCCGCTTGAGATAGACATCCGGCCCGACGCCGCGCTCACTCGAGGTGCGTCCGGTCGAATCCTTGCCGTCGATCAGCGGCAGGCCGAGCAGCTTAGCCAGCGTTGGCGTGACGTCGACGTGCGAGCAGATGGTGTCGATTTCGCCGGTGATTACCCCGGGGCCCGAGAAGATAAGCGGCGCGCGGGACTGAACAACGTCCAGCGCGCCGTGCTGGCCGGGCTGCCGTCCAAAGGCATACGACTTCGGGCTGATAACGATATCCGGCGCGTTCGGGCTGTCGAACAGCTGCGCGATGCGTTCGCAGGCGAACGGGTATGACATTTGCTGCGGCTCTATAAACGCTTTCGTCAGATCGCTCCCCGAGAAGCCCGACTTCGCGGCCGCCTGGAGTTCCTCCGCCTTCGTAGACAGCGCGGTCGGGTCCTGGTTGGCGATCGGGTTCTCGCCGAGTTGCTCTATCACTCGGTATGCGTACCCGCCCGCCGGGTCGAGAAGCCGGACGAAGCGCACCATGCCCCGCTTCGACCAGACTTCGTACGCGCCGGTGCGCGACTCTTCACGCTCATCCTGAGGTATCGAAGGATTGAGCGGGGCGACTTCGCCGCCCACCTCGCGACGGTATGTCATCACGAGATCGACTTGGTTCCCGCGGACTGGGTCGGTCAGGAGGGCGACGATCGCGCGATTGCTGGACTCCTCCTGGTGGTGGTCGAGGCCCTGTCCGCCGGCGCGCTCCGGCCCCGCGATTCGTTGTTCAACCGTAGTCATGGGTGCCCCTGTCGTTCTTCGGGTAGGCGCTATTCTACAGCAGGACGAAATGCAGGTCGCGGTCTTCAGACCCCGATGTTAAAGGCGGCCCCTGAAGCACCGGGCTACATTCAGGCGGATTCCGTCTTGCGCGGGTCTTCCTCGCCGAGGACCACCGTCAGCGCGCCGACCATGAGGAGCATAGGCAGCTCCCAGCCGCCGCCGCCGACCATGCCGTGGCCCCAGTACGTGCGATAGATCGAGGCGCCGAGTTCCGCCGCGACCGCCAGGCCGCTCAGCCTTGTCTGGACCCCGAGTGCGAAGAGCGCGCCGCCGAAGCATTCGGTCCCGGCCAGCGCATAGGCGAAGGCCCGCGGGTTCGGCACACCGATCTCCGCGAGCCGTTCGGTAAAGCGGTCGATGCCGCCGCCCTCGATCCACTCCTGGTATTCCGCGCCGAGGTACTTCAGCGCGGGCTCCGGTACTTTGCGGTTTGGCCCGCCGAAGAGGCGCGCGAAGCCGTGCACGAGCAGCGTCCCACCGACGAGGACTCGGAGAGGGACGAGACGCGCGGAAGTCGCCATTAGCCGTTCTTCTTAGTCTCCGACGAATTTCAGATACAGGTGAACGTCCTCGAGGCATCGTCGGGCCAGATGCTCGACAGCTCGCAGCAACCGCCTATCGTCACGCGACTCGGCTCGATCGTACAACCTCTTCCACTCAGGCAGGAATTGATGCTCGACTTGAAATCGGTTGAAAGTCGTGTTCCCGTACGGATCGATAAACCGAAGGCAATGAAAGGACTCGTCTCTAAAGTCGGGGAGGAGCCGACTCAAAGGCCCTGTGTCGAACTCTAGGGACTCTATCACGTGACCGTCCTCGTCCTCTCGATTGATATCGAACGCCACTGCTTAGCGCCCGACCCAACGTTCCCAATGCACATAGTCGTCGATCCGCATGCGCTCGCGTCCCATCGACATCGGCACGGAGGGTTCCGGATAGCCGAGCGCGATGATCACCACAACGCGCCAGCCCTTGCGGCCTGTGACCGGGTCTTCGCCCCCCCGGGGAAGGCCGAGCTTCTCGATGATGCATGGCTGGTCGTGCACGGAAGTGGGGCAGGTGGCGATGCCCTCGTTCCACGCGGCGACCATCATGTTCTGCGCCGCGCGCCCGGCATCGAAGTCACTCCCGTCAGGCGCGCAGCAGACGGCGATCCCCACCTGCGCCCCGAGCAGCGGCTGTGAGAACTTCCCACACTCCGCGACCTCTTTCAGCCACTCGCGGTCGCGGATGACGACCAGCCTGACTGGCTGGGTGTTCTTGCTGCTACCTGCCATCCGACCGGCCTGCAGGATGCGCTGGAGCATTTCGTCCGGGATCGGCTGGTTTGTGTAGGCCCGTGTGTCGCGCTTGGTCACGATCGCCTTGTATGCGTCCATATGTCTCCTGGCTGGCGGTGAATCAAGGTTAATGCGGTGGTACCTGCTACAATACCCCGCAACTACACGGCAATTGCAAGCCCATGCCCGACCGCGTCGTCTTCACCCGCTACATCGAAGAGACCGAACCGCCGTGGGACCAAGGGAACGTCCCGTGGATCGTCCGGATTCTCGTGCGCTGGGCGATGACGATCCTCGCCTTCATCGTCGCCGAATGGTTCGTCAACGGGATCTGGGACGGGGCACCGATCTTCCTCCAGGGGACCGAGGGCTATCTTGTAGCGCCCGCGATCTTCGTCATCGTACGGGCGATCGTGCGGCCGATCCTGATCTTCCTCACCTGCCCGCTCCAGCTCATCACACTCGGGCTGTTCATTCTCGTCGTGAACGCGCTCGTCGTAGTGCTTGTGGAGGAGGTCTGCGATTGGTTCGACGTGAACTTCGAGATCGACGGCTTCTGGGCGGCGTTCGTCTTCGCGCTCGCGGTTTCGGTGGTCACTTTCGCACTGTCGCGTTTCCTGCGCCGCAGCCCCTTCGGCCCTCGGCGACGACTGTTTTCGTAGCAAAAACGAGAGGTAATTGGCAAATTCCTCCTTGCCGGGTCGTAGTAGCGCGCGCGCAGGAAGTAGAGCTGGCGGCTCCTGTGCTTACTTGAACTACCGGAACACCGCGACGATGATCATTCCGACACCAAAAGCGATTCCCAATGTTGCTGCATAGATGGCAGTGACGGGCTTCAGCCAAACTCGCCCACGGAGTCCAGGCGGCAAATGCTCATCCGACCATTTTCTCTGCATTCTGGCGCTCCATTTTCGCGACACGAAAAGAAGAATGCCGACGCTGCAGCTCGTGGCCCCGACGAGAAGAAAACCTACCATGAAAGGAACGTAAATCTGTCACTATGTAACAGGTTGCGCTCGCACTCGCGCCGGCAATTGCAATCGCTAATTGCTAATCACTCGTCTCCCACCCGGTAAACGTGATCGCCGCCTCGCACGCGGTCGCTGACCTTCACACCGATCTTGTCACCCGCCTTTGCCTCCGCCACTGACTCGTGTTCGACCTGTAGGCTCTCGACGACCAGCTCCATGTCCGTCGTGTGGCCCTTGATGCGAATGCGGTCGCCCACCTTGAGCGGCGCAGTCAGGTCGATCCCGGCGACGTTGATATGGGCGAAGTAGTCGTTTACGCGTCCGATCTCCACCTCTTCCGCCATCACATCACCTCCTTCTGCCCGCGCAGCTCCCTGCCGATCGCCGCGTCCTCCGCCGGGCGCAGCGCCATGCCGGTCTCTGATGCCTCGCGTGTTCCGGCGTCAAGTACCAAGCCAAACCCATCGGCCAGGCGAGTGAGGTAGTTGAAGATGCCGACGATGTGTCCGACCTCGAGGCAGGCCCTATCGTCAAACCCCATCTCCCGCAGCGGCCGCCAGTCCTCCTCGATCATTCGTGCGGGTGTGGCGCTCATCTTCTCGGCGACCGTGCAGAGCGCCCGCTCGCGCTCCGAAAGGCCTTCCGCCCGGCGCCAATCGCCCGCCTTGATCGCTTCGACCAGTTCGTGCTGGCCGCCTTCGACACGCAGAAACTCTGCGTGAGACTGCGTTCAATAGTGGCAGTCCTGCGCCGCCGCCGCAATTGCCGCCACCATCTCTCGCTCACGCCGGAGCAAAGTGCCGGGCCCAAACATGATTTGGACGAATAGCGCTGCGAACGGCGGCGCGATGGCGGGATGCGACATAACAAGGCGCTGCATGCCGGTCAGGAAGCCGAAATCATAGACATGCCCCGAGCGCATGAACGCACGAATCGCATCCTCGCTGGGCATCTCGACCCAGGCGTCCCGAACCTGCGGGCCATCCTCGCCTGATGTCACAGCGTCCTCCGCATTGCCTTCCTCGCGCCGCGATTCTACACCCGCCTCG
>VBJT01000102.1:3122-9994 GCA_005880075.1 Chloroflexota bacterium | reverse complement strand
TCGACACCCTTGATAGCGCCGTTACGACGCTTCTCGAGCGCTACGGGATCACCGCGCTACGCGTCGCGCTGGCCATTGTCTTCATTTGGTTTGGCACGTTGAAGGTCGTAGGCCGCAGCCCGGTCGAAGACCTCGTCAAAGACACGATCTACTTCCTGCCGGCAGACACCTTCTTCATTATCATCGGCGTCTGGGAGATCATCATCGGCATCGGCCTGCTCATTCCGGTCGCGTTGCGCTTCACGCTGCTGCTCTTCTGGCTGCAGATGGCGGGTACCTTTCTCAGTCTCATCATCCTGCCCGGCCGCTCCTTCCAGGACGGCAACCCGCTCCTCCTGACGGTCACCGGCGAGTTCATCATTAAGAATCTCGTCCTGATCGCCGCCGGCCTCGTCATCGGCTCGACCGTCCGGCGGCGCGCGCTACCCAAGAACTAGCGACAAGCTCGTCGGACGCCTTTGCTGGCCGCCTGAACGTGCCTCTACCCGCTACATTCGCGCCTCTTTCTCGTTATGCACTTCAGGAGTAGTTGATTTGGACATGACGGTTGCGAGCGTTTTCTTTGCGTCGCTGCAATGCTTCTCCGCCTAACCTTGGTTTTGTAACGCGATAGCAGTATGCAGCCGAGACCTCCCATCGAGCGTCGGCGTGAGTCGCTCGCAGACAACGTATCGGATGCCTGGACCGCGGAGGACGGAGGAGGCTTCACCGTCCACGGCAGAGGCGGGCGCTCGCCCTTCAACGGCAGGGCGCTATTGCACGATGCCGCCCACGTCGCCGGGTTCTTCCTTCTCGCACTGGTGGCCTCGTTCTTCCTCGTATACTGGTCGTACACGCGCGGCCTCGAGCCGCCGAACGAGGCGATCGCAGCCAGCGGTGCGGGGTCAAGCACCGCCTACGATCGGACCGGGGACACGGAGCTATACCAGTTTACCGACCCGCTGCAAGGCGTCCGCAATCCCGTTTCGCTCGACCACATCTCCGCTTTCCTTGTGGCGGCGACTGTCGCGACGGAAGATCCGAGCTTCTTCGGCAATCCGGGCGTCAATTTCCGTGGCCTCGCGAGGGCGGCATTCGAAAACCTCACACCCTTCGGGCCGGGGTTCTTCTCGGGAAGCGGAGGTAGCTCGATCACGCAGCAGCTCGCCCGCAATGTGTACGTCGACCCGGCCGAGCGCTCCGACCGCAGCCTGTCGCGCAAGCTGAAGGAGACGGCAATCGCGCTCGAGCTCAAGCGACGTTACAGCGACCGACAGATCCTCGAGTGGTACCTCAACCAGGTGTACTACGGTCATTCGGCATACGGCGCTGAGGCGGCCGCGCGGGTGTATTTCGGTAAGAGCGCCGAAGACCTGACCCTGGCGGAGGCCGCGTTGCTCGCCGGCCTGCCGCAGGCGCCCGGTGCGTACAGCCCGGCTGTCGTCGAGAACAGAGACAGCGCAAAGGCGCGTCAACTCCAGGTCCTCGACCTGATGCGCGACCACGCCGGCGAGATCAAGGAGATCGTCAGTGTGAAGCCGGAGGAGTTCGAGGCGGCGAAGGCCCAGCCGCTGAATTACGTCGGCACGCAGTTTGACGTGAAAGCGCCTCATTTCGTGTTCTTTGTCGAGAACCAAGTGGCGAAGATGTGCGCCGCAGGGCTATTCAAACCCCCGAAAGACATCTCCTGCGATAGCGTCGTCGGCCGCGGCGGGCTGAAGATCACGACGACGCTCGACCTCAACCTCCAGGCTCTCGGCGAGCGCATCGTCGAAGAAGAGTTGGCCAAAAGCGAAGAGAAATCCAACGGGCATAATGGCTCGCTTGTGGCAATCCATCCGGAGACTGGACAAGTCCTCACATACGTCGGCAGCCGCAATTACTTCCGCGACGATATTAGCGGCCAGGTTGACATCGCCTCGTCGCAACAATCGCATGGCTCGGCCATGAAGGTGTTCACGTATCTGACGGCTTTCGAGAAAGGCTGGACCACTTCGACTTACGTTCAAGACGAGCCGCTGACGCTCGTCTCCGGCGACCCTTCGACGCAGGTCAACAACTGGAACTCGAAGTACCTGGGCAAGATCACCGTCCGCAAAGCCCTTTCCGAATCGGTCAACACTGCGGCCGTCCGGACAGTGATGGACGTTGGCGTAGACGACATGCGGGCGACGGCTCACCAGCTGGGCATTGCCGACCTGAAGGAGGACAACTGTGGCCCGGCCATTACCCTGGGGGCCTGCGAAGTGAAGCTGGTCGACATGACCTACGCCTTCAGCGCGCTCGCCAATAACGGCATGATGCGCGGCCGACAGAGTTCGGAAGGCCTGCCCGACGGCTTTCGCCAGCTCGACCCTGTGTCCGTGCTCAAAATCCAGGACGCGAGCGGCCAGGTGATCTACGAGTACTCAAAGCCCGACGAGCGCAAGGCCGTCGAACCGGCGTATGCGTACATGCTTACCGATATTCTCTCGAAGGACGGGGCGAAGTGGTCGAACCTGACGATCGACCGCCCGGCCGCGGTCAAGACGGGGACGAGCGAGAAGTTCCGGGACGGAGTCGTGCTTGGCTACAGCCGCGACCTCGCTGCCGGCGTCTGGGTGGGCAACGCTGATGACACCCCGATGTCGCCCGATACCTTCAGTTCCTCGAATACGGGCCCGATCTGGAAGCGCTTTATGCTAGAAGCGCACGCAATGCTCAAAGCGCCGCCGCGTCAATTCGACCGGCCGCCCGACGTCAACCCCAAAAAGTGCGGCGATTCGGTCGACCTCTTCCGCGAGGGCCAGAACCCATCCAAGCCCGGCGCTTGCAAGCCGTCCAGCAGTGGCGGTTCGGAGGCCACGCCTGAGCCGACCCCAGCGGCAACGCCCGCCGCTACCTCCGCCGCTACCCCGAACGTAACGGCGCCACCGGCAACGGCCACACCGGAGGCGGCACCTAGCCCCTCGTCGACGCCGCAAGCCTCGCCCAGTCCGGAAGCGAGCGAGACACCCACTCCGGAAGCGAGCCCGCGCCCGCGTCAGTAGGCTCCCCCGCGTTCCGGCTATCTTTCGACGAAGTCCGAGTAGTTCCAGGCGCCGCTACGCCAGTGGGTGAGGCCTCTGGCAACTTCGCCTGAGCCGATCACTTCGAGTCCCAGCTCGCTTTCCCGCCGGAGGGCCGCAGCGAGACCCGTCTCCCACTGCTCGTACATGGACCTCCGGTCGGAGCGAAGGCATGCCTGCGGCAGCCGAGCGAGTGTGACAGCAAGCCTTCGCGCTGTCTCGAGCGCCTCGCCCGGCTCGCACAGCCGGTTGACGAGGCCGATGCGCGCCGCTTCCTCCCCGCTGACGCCCCGGCCGGTAAGGATCATGTCAAGGGCGTGGCTCTGGCCGATGAGGCGGGGCAGGCGGACGGTCCCACCGTCGCAGAGCGGGATGCCCCAGCGCCGGCAATAGACGCCGAAGATGGCATCACGCGCGGCGACGCGCAGGTCGCACCAGAGCGCAAGTTCGAGACCACCCGCCACAGCGTGTCCCTCGACGGCGGCGATGACGGGCTTCGAGAGCATCATGCGCGTCGGGCCGAGCGGACCCGGCCCGTCCGGACGGACGGTGATACCACGGCCCTCCATCATCGCCTTCAGGTCGCCGCCGGCTGAGAACTTCCCGCCGGCACCGGTGAGAATCGCGACCGAAAGATCGGGGGCGGCGTCGAACTTTTCGAACGCCTCGACCAGCCGCGCCGCCGTCTCCGCGTCAACCGCGTTGGCGACGTCCAGCCGGTCGATCGTCACAATCGCTATCGGGCCGTCGGTCTCATAGCGCACCGTCATTCGAATCCTCCTTCTCGGTCCGTCTTAAAACGTAACAGGCAGGGCTTCCAGACCGCGCAGGACCGGCGCGGGGCGCCAACGCAGGTCCTCGTTCGCCAGCCGCAGCGCCGGGAAGCGGCGGACAGCGGCTGAGATCGCGATCCGGCCCTCGAGGCGCGCTAGCTGCGCACCGAGGCAGAAGTGGATGCCGGACCCGAATGCAAGGTGCGGACAAGGGTCGCGACGCAGGTCTAGCCGATCGGGCTCCGCAAAGACCTCCGGGTCGCGGTTGGCCGCCGCTACGATCACGCGCACGCCGTCTCCCGCCCGGACCGTCTTCCCGCCCAATTCGAAGTCGTTCCGGGCGACACGCCCGCTGTATTGCACCGGGGAGTCGTAGCGGAGAAGCTCTTCGACCGCGCGCTTCTCAATGCCGTCCTCCGTCCGTAGTACGCCTAGTTGATCGGGGTTCCGGAGAAGGGCGAGTACGCCGTTGGCGATAAGGTTCACGGTCGTCTCGTGCCCGCCGACGAGCAGCAGGAGCAGCATTCCGAGCAGCTCTTGATGGCTGAGGAAATCGCCCCGGTCCTCCGCTGCCAGCAGCGCGCTGATCAGGTCATCGCGCGGGTCGGTTCTTCGCTTGGCGATCAGCTCATCGAAGTACTGCAGCAGTTGAGTGCGGCCCTCGAAGGCGCTCATTGCGACAGCCGGATCGGTAATCGGCCCCAGCGCGACGGCGATCTTCTGCGACGCCTGCCGAAAGAAGTCCCGCCGCTCGGGGTCGACGCCCATCAGTTCGGCGATAACCGTGATCGGCAGCGGGTAAGCGAAGTCCGCGATGACGTCCATCTCGCCCCGCCCGGCGACGGCGTCGAGGAGCTGATCGACGATCTCGTGGACGCGGCCGTCCAGCTGCTGCACGGTGCGCGCCGTGAACGCTTTGCTGACGAGCGAGCGCAGGCGCGTGTGGTCGGGCGGGTCGGTGACGAGCATTGAGAAGGCCGGCCCCTGCTCCGCGGAGAGGTTGTCGTCGTCCCGCAGGGCGGCCGCGATGTCGTGGTAGCGGGTGAGCAGCCAGCTGCGCCGCACCTCGTCCCAGTGAACGGGGTCTGACTCCCGCAGCGCCTTGTAGTGGGAGTATGGGTCGGCCAGGAACTCCTGGGACAGCCAGTCTACGGAGGTGGCTTCGGTCATCGGTTCGGCGGAGTTCGTTTGGTCAATTCCGCCTGATAATATACATACAGCATGTATATTATTCGCTGACTGCGATGTCAAGGCCTGCTAAGCAACAACGGTCCGAGCGGACACGCCGCGACCTCCTCGACGCGGCAAAGGAGACGTTTACCCGGAGGGGCTTCGCCGAGGCATCGATGGAGGAGATCGCCGCGCGGGCGAGCGTTACCCGCGGCCCGCTCTACCACTACTTCGACAGCAAGCAGGACCTGTTCGCCGCGGTCTACGAGGAAGTCGAGCAGGCGCTCGCCGCCGAGATCGCTGCCGAGATCCAGAACCGCACCGCTGCCGAGACGGACGCCTGGCAGCAGGTGCTTGTCTCGTCGCAGGCGTTCCTCGATGTCAGCTTGCACCCGGCCGTCCAGCGCATCGCGCTGCTCGAAGCGCCAACGGTGCTCGGCTGGGAGGCCCACGGTCACATCGCGCGCTACGGCCTCGCGCTGATCCGGCGGGGCCTCCAGAACGCGATCGACCAGAGGCTGATCGATCCGCAGCCGGTCGAGCCGCTCGCCCACATCCTGCGCGCGGCGCTCAGCGAAGGCGCGCTGTTCATCGCCCGTGCGGACGATCAGGCAGCAGCCCGCGCCGAAGTAGGCGGCGCCATCGAGCGGCTGCTCGGAGGTCTGCGGCGCAAGCGGAGTCGGGCGAAATCGCCGCGCACCGTGGCGTAACGATACCACGGCATGTGATCCATCAGCCCGATTTTAATTACGGCGTCAACTTTGTTGGGAGTCCCACTCCACCGCCCAGATTTCATGGTCGCCTGAGAGGCCCTTGAGTTCCACCGTCCTCAACTCACCCCATGTAATGTCAGATCCGGCTACGAGAGCCTTCACCACACCGGATGCCAGAATCTCGCCGCCGCGTGCCTGCGAGGCTACCCGCGCCGCCATGATTACGTTGCGCCCGAAGAAGTCTTCGCCTTCCTTGATCACCTCGCCGGAGTGGAGGCCGATCCGAACCTTCACCGGCTCTGGGGCGCTCTCGAGGTGCTGCGCACGTCAGTCGTGGCGTTGAACCCGCGCTCGGGTCGGTTTGAGGTGATTGAACATTGAAGCCTGGATCGCGCGGTAAGCCGCCTCGTCGAGCGGCCGGCCCTGTCACGAGTGCACCCTCGATCGGCGAACTCACTGAAGATCCGACGTTCAGAAACGTCGGCGGCCGTCATCGGCCGGCCGCCCGCATCACACCGGCATGCCTTCAACCAAGCACATTCCGTCGGGTATTGCGCGGACCACCTTCTCCAGCCGGAACCCGCTCGCCTCGTACAATCGGACGAACTCCTCCTCTGTGCGCTCGCGTCCGCCGGGCATGACCAGCATGTTGAGGTCCGAGAACTTGGTTGCGGGTCCCTCGTTAGGCGGGCCCACCACCTGCTCGACCAAGAGCAGCTTGCCGTGCGGTATGATCGCCCTCCGCACGTTCTTCAGGATCGCGATGGACTCGGTGTCTTCCCAATCGTGGATGATCGCCTTCAGGACGTACGCGTCACCGCCAGAAGGCACCGACTCGAAGAAGCTGCCGGGGGCTACTTCGGCACGATCGCCCACAGCCTCAGCTTTTAGCAACTCGTCCGATACCACGTGGGGCTGATCAAACAGAATCCCACGAGCGCTGGGGTTCGCGGCCAGGATGTCGGCAAGGAACCGGCCTCGCCCGCCGCCGATGTCCACGATCAGCGCGAAGCGGGAGAAGTCATATGCCGCTATTACCTGCCGCGAGCTAATCATCGACCGCGATGTCATCGCATCGTCGAAGGCCCGGCTCAGCTGCGGGTCGCGCGCGCGCCACGTCCACACATCCTCCCCATGGAGCTGGTGAAAAACGTTCTTCCCGCACTCTATTCCCACCAGTAACCGGCCCC
>VBJT01000102.1:0-3088 GCA_005880075.1 Chloroflexota bacterium | reverse complement strand
GCTCTCCGATGGCCGTCAGTGCGAATGTCTGGTTCGGCCCCTCTTCGAAGACGCCCACCGCGCCGAGCGCCCTGAGCAGCCGGTAGAGGCCACTCGGGTCCGTGCCTGTCGCGCTCGCCAATTCATTGCAGGCGCGAGCACCGTCGCGGAGCAAGTCGGCAATGCCGAGCATCGCAGCCGCATGGATCGCCTGCGACACCTGGTAGCCGTTGACCATCTGCATTAGGGCCTGCGCCGGATTTTCGTTGGTCTGCTGCACGTGGTCCCTCCTTCGTCCCGGCGCACATCATAGCAGTACGCTGGGGCCAGGAAGGTCGCCCGGGCAGCTGTTTTGTCGGTCTGTTACTTGCCCCCGTGCTTGTTCAGCCGGAGGCCGTTACCAGTGGCGCGTCGGTGCCGCCTTGTCGCTGTCCAGATATTGTGAAGGGATTCCATCCAATGATGACGAGTCTTCTTTTAGGCGAAATGTAGGCCTATTAACCTCGCCCAGTTCATCGAGACATACCAGGACGCCAGCACCCAGGCCGTCCTGCGCACCTACCCGCCGGTCTACACCGCGCGGAACCCCGAGTCTGGCGCGCAGTCGATAGAACCTCTCATGCGGGCCCAAGTTTGCGGGAGTTCCAATTCACCGGCCAGATCTCATGGTCGCCCGAGAGGCCCTTGAGCTCCACCGTCCTCAACTCACCCCATGTAATGTCAGATCCGGCTACGAGAGCCTTCACCACACCGGATGCCAGAATCTCGCCGCGTGCCTGCGAGGCTACCCGCGCCGCCATGATTACGTTGCGCCCGAAGAAGTCTTCGCCTTCTTTGATCACCTCGCCGGCGTGGAGGCCGATCCGAACCTTCACCGGCTCTGCGGCGCTCTCGTTTCGTCCAACCAACATCTTCTGAATAGCCGACGCGCATGCCAGCGCCTTCCCCGCGCTCTGAAAGGCGACCATAAACCCGTCGCCCTCGCTCTTCACCTCGAAGCCGCGGTGAGCCTTGATCTGCTCGCGTACGATCGCATTGTGTTCGCGGAGGAGTTCCATGAACCGCGCGTCGCCGAGCCGGTCGGCCATGGAGGTGGAGCCTTCGATATCGCTGAACATGATCGTGACGGTACCGTCCGGCGCGGCGTGCGACTTGAGATCGGGCTTGTGCTCGAGCACCTCTCGCGCGACGGTATCGATCGAAGTGCCGATGTCGCTAAGGTCAGCGCCCTGTGCCTTTAGCTTCAGCGCCAACGATGGGGCGTCGCGGCGGAGCAGCATGTCCGAATAGCGAAATTGCGTCCAACCCGTCCAGCGCCCGGAGCCCATTCGTTTGTTTATCGCGAGTGACGTCTCGAAATGGCGCTGCGCGTCATCCCATCGCTGCAGCGTCGTTGCCAGGCGGCCAGCGGCTTGCGCCAGCGGGCCGTAGCAATCGATAGCCAGACCTACAACCACACATAGCTCAGACAGCGGACTAATTTTCTCGTAAAGAATGGCGGCCCGCTCGGTATCCTCCAGCGCGCAGCAGACCTCAGCCAGCAAGGCCATGGCGATCGGCCAGTTGCCGTCCTTGGGAAGTGCGGAGAACGCGTCAGCAGCGAGGACCTCGAACTCGCGCCCGGCTTCTTCCTTGCGGCCGGCTTCAGCGTACTGGTACGCCAGGCCCGCCCGCCATGCTGGGACCAACGGTAACTGTGCCACAAACGCCTGGGTAGCGGGCAACATTTCTTCCACCCGCCCCTGCTCGCGTCGGATAGCGAACAGCTGCACCGAATACATCTGGAGGAAGTTGTCGGGGTCTGCCAGGCGGCCCGTCTCGAAAGCCTTGAATGCGAGTGGCTCGGCGTCCGCGATGCTTCCCGCGAACAGCGCTTGCATCGCCCGAAGCAGCTCAGCCTGCCAGATCCATCTCGGGACGCGCAATTCAGCGGCCAGGGCCGCGTACCTATCAATGTCCCCGTTCGCCGCCTCCATGTCTCCGAGAATGACGCGCATCCCGGCACGGATGAAGAAGCCCCTCAGAACCAATTCGTTGTCCTGAGCTTCTTCCCCCAGCCTGACAATCTCCTCGGCGATAGCGAGCCTCTCATCCACGTCGACGAGGTCAATGGCTCCAAAGACGCTTGCGTATAAGCTTCTGGTCAACGCCGTCCGGTCGCCCACTCGGCGGGCTATCTCCACTGCCTCGCGGCAGTTTGCTCGGAGCTCGTCTTGAGAACGGAAATAGACGGCGATCCCACGTTGGGCGAGTAAGAGAGCTCTAAACGCGCTATCCTCCGGACCGATGCGCGCGAGCGCTTCGTCGAGCATTTCCAGCTTGTCCTCCTCGACTCTGCCGATGGGAAGAAGCTCTGCGAAGCCCAAGGCTGCCTGGGCAAACCTTTCTCGGTCACCCAGCCTGCGGGCGATCTCAGCCGCGCGAGAGTATGTTTGCTTGGAGCCCTCGCCATCACCGGACTGTATGCGTGCGTCGCCCAACGCCATCAGGAGGTCGTAGCGCGCCGCGTCGTCCGCGGTCTCTTTCACTTCCAGCGCTTGCAGTCCACGCCCATAGTGCGCCGCCGCATCCTCATAGGCGATCATGGACATCGCCTTAGCGCCGGCCCGTTTCGCGTAACCCACCGCTTTATCAACGTCGCCAGCCGGCGCCGCCTCGCAGAAATGGTAGGCAAGCCGGGGCAGGTTGCCCTCTGCGTCCATCTCCTCCAGCGCCTCGCCGATCTGGCGGTGGAGGCGGACGCGGCGCGTTGTGCTCAGCTCTTCGTACAGCGTCTCGCGGATCAGCGCGTGCGAGAACCAGTACTGGTCCGTCGTCCGGGCCAACTCCGCGATCACGCGGGCGCCCATCGCCTCCTCCAGCGCCTCCAGCAGGCGGTCGCCCTTCAACTCCGAGACCTTTTCCAGCAGCCGCAGCCCGAACTCGCGGCCGATCACAGAGCCGATGGTCAGGACGCGGTTGCACTCCTCCGATAGGTGATCGAGGCGGCGGCCGACGACTTCCTTCACGCTCTGCGGGATCGTCACACTCCATGACGAGACGGACTCGGCGTGCTCCAGCCGCCCGTCCGCGACCAGAAGGCGCACGATCTCGTTAACGAAGAACGGGT
>VBJT01000101.1 GCA_005880075.1 Chloroflexota bacterium | reverse complement strand
GTCGATGCCCGCCAGGAGTTCGGCGAGCGGCAGATCGGAGGAAGCGGAAGTGAGGACGGCGGTGCGGAGGCCGAGGTTGCGCGCCATAGTCGAGGCGAACGACGCGGCGCCGCCCAGTCGCCACGAGGCGGGATCGCTATCTGAGATGAGGTCCTGGACGATGTGGCCGATGACCAGGAACTGCGGTCGCATAGGCCGCGGGCCGCCTAAATACGCGGCCCCTGGAAGGGTCCCGGCGCGCGCCCGGGGCCGTCCCGGCGATGGCGGGGCCCGCCGTTTCCGCGCGGCCGGATCACTATCTTTCGGCCCTCGCCGAAGCCCGTGGAAGCGGTCATGACGCTCGGGTCGTCGGCGAGGGCAATGTGGATGATGCGGCGCTCGGCAGCGGGCATCGGCTCGAGCGTCATCGGCCGGCGCGATTGGCGCACGCGGTCAGCCATGCGGCGGGCGAGTGAGCGCAGAGTATCCTCCCGCCGGCGGTGGTAAGCCTCCACATCGACAGTGACCAGGACGCGGCTGCCGAGCTTGCGCGTGACGAGGACATTGATGAGGTACTGTAGCGCAGACAAGGTACTCCCGCGGCGTCCGATGAGCAGGCCGAGGTCGTCGCCCTCGACGTCGAGCACGGCTGTGGCTCGCCCGAGACCGTCGGCGGCTGTCTCCGGCTCGCGGACGGAGACATCGGCGCTGATGTCCATCAAGATGAGAAGCTCACGCAGGAACTGGTGCGCCGCTTGGACCTCTTCGGCGTCGAGGTCCTTGATCTCGACGCGTTCGCCGAGCAGCTCTTCCGGCATCGCCTCTTCCTCGCCGTCCTCGGGGGGCCTTCTAGTCGGTTCGACCAGTGCAGTGACGCGGACGCGCGCCTGCTCGCCGCCGAGGCCGAAGAGGCCCGGCTTACCGGGGGTCAGGACCTCGATATCTACCTGGCTTCGCTTTAGGCCGAGGTCCTCGAGGGCGATGTCGATGGCTTCATCGACGGTTTTTGCGCTTACCTCTACGCTTTCCATGGGCAGGCCTCACTCTCGCGGCCGGAGGGTCGGCGCCGTCGGGGGCGGTGGCGGGGGCGCTTTCCTCCGATTGTTTTGATTGCGTGATTCGGGGCTGCTCGCGCTTCTTCGCGGTCGGCCCGGCACTGGCGGCCGGAGCGGCGTTGGGCAGGAGCAGCTGTCGCCAGCTCAAAGCACGGCGTCCGTAGACGTAGTAGCCGGCGAAGAGCTGGAAGACGTTGGAAGTGACCCAGTAGACGCCGACGCCGCTGGGCAGGTTGAGCGTCAGGAAGAACAGCATCATCGGCATCATCCAGGCCATCATCTGCTGCTGTTGTTGCGTTTGTGGGTTGGCGCCCGGGGTCATGCTCATCTTCTGCTGGACGTACGTCGAGACGCCGACGATCAGCGGAAGGACATACGTGACGTCCGGCTTGCCGAGGTTCAGCCAGAGGAAATGCTGGTCCAGCGGGATGGCGTTCTGGAGCATCGGGATGTTGTAGAGGTGCTGGGATAGACCGACGAGGCTTTCGGGACTGCCACCGACGACGAAGCGCAGCGCCCGGTAGAGCGCTATGAATACGCCCATCTGGATGATGAGCGGCATCGCGCAGCCCAGGGGGTTGAAGCCTACCTCCTTGTAGAGCTTCATCATCTCTTCCTGGCGGCGCTTCGGGTCCTTGTATTTCTTCTGGACCTCCTGGATCTGCGGTTGGGCGGCCTGCATCGCACGCGTCGACTCGAGCTGCCGGATGGTGAAGGGGATGGTCGCGAGGCGGAGGATGAGGGTGAAGAGAAGGATGGCGAGCCCGAACTGGCCAAAGACGATGATGTCGAGGAAGACCAGGGCGTTGATAAGCGGCGTGATGAGAAAAGTATCGAAGGCGCGGCCCGGTCGAAGAAGCACGAATAGAATGGCGACGAGGCCGATGATGCCAAACATGAACGCGTTGCCGCGGCTGCCGCGTGGGCGGCCCGACGGGTCGGGGGGCGCCGCGACGCGGGTCACAACGGCACCGCGGCGCAGAGAACGGCGGCAGCCGGCGAGCCGTCGGCGGGGTCGAGGCGGCAGAGGTTGCCGCCCTGGGCGACGATCAGCACCTCGGCTGCGGAAGCGCCGTTTGGAGCAGTTGATGCCGCCGGTGAGGCCGTGGGCGATTCGGAGGCGGTGGTACTTGGCAACGCGGCCGGGGAGGCACCGGGCGATTCAGAGGGTGTTCCGCTCGGCGAGGCTAATGCCGGCTGGAGGAGGAAGGGATCGGAGAGGACCGTCTTGCCGAGGAGCGTCGGCCCCCACTGGCGGGAGCCGTCGTCGGGTTTCAGGCCGTAGGCGTTCCCGCTACGGTCGACGATAACGAGCGTGCCGCCGGCGAGAAGCGGCGCGGAGCGCACGGAGTCACCGGCCTGGAAGCTCCATAGCCGCCTGCCGTCTTTCAAGTCCACGCCGTAAACGTTGCCGTCGAGGTCTGCGACGTAGGCGGTGCTATCTTTCACGAGCGGTCTCGCCCAAAACCAGTTGCCGCCTTCGAAGGGTTGGGACCAGCGCGGCTTGCCGGTCTTTGGGTCTAGGGCGTAGAGCTTGTGGTCGATACCCCCGACGAGGAGCGTTTCATTGTTGGCGAGGGTCGGCTCCATGAGCAGGCCGGCGTCGGTCTTGAAGGAAAATGCGGAGACCGGAGTCAAGGTGCCGGCGTCCAGGGCATTAAGCTTGCCATCCATGGCTGCCACATAGACAACGTCGCCGACGACGACGGGCGAGGCCCAGATGCTGCTGCCCGTCTCGAAGCGGCCTCGCTCGGTGCCGGTAGCGGCATCGATGGCGTAGAGCCGCCCGTCCGTCGAAGTAGCGAAGAGCGTCCCGTCCTTGGCAGCGAGCGAGCTTACGATTGCGTCGTCGGTCTCGAAGCGCCAGATGGGAGAACCGTCGCCGGCGTTGAGAGCGTAGATGTTGCCATCGTAGGCGCCGAAGTACACCAGATCGCCGAGGCGCAGGGGCGCGCCGTAGATGCCTTCCAGCTTCAGCTTCTTGCCTTCATCCGTATCGGGCGGGAAGATCCAGCGGACGATTGTGGCGGGGCAGCCGTCGTTGACGAGGTTGTCGTCGGCGACGCCGTTATTCTGGTCATCGTTCGTGTCGTTTCGGCACTGCGTTCCTTCTTCGGACTTCTGGCCGGCTTTGGGGCAGCCCTCGTTTACAGCTCCGTCCCCATCATTGTCCTTCGCGTCGTCGCACTGCGCGCCGGTCTCGGGGGCCATGTTGGCGTCCAGAGCGGCGATCTTGCCGCGCTCGATGGAGGCATAGACCGTCCTGCCATCGCCGGAAAGTGTCGGGCCGGCCCAGCCCTGCGGCGTCGCGATGCGACCGCAGGCCGCAGCCAGCAGGGCGAAGGCGAGGATCACAGCAAAGGCCGCCCAATGGGGCCGGCGCGGGCTCCTGCGCGCGTTCAGCTGAATGCTCTTCCTCCTTCGATTACTAGTCTCTCGGCCGTCAAGGAACAGGATCGAGGCCGCCGCGGTTGAACGGGTTGCAGCGGACGAGTCGCCAGACGGTGAGCGCATATCCCTTAAGGATGCCGTGGCGCTCGATCGCCTCGTACCCGTAGTGCGAGCAGGTCGGCTGAAAGCGGCAGGCCCCCGGCCAACCGCCCGAGATGTGTCGCTGGTAGAAGCGAATCGTCGCCAGGGATGCTTGTTTCACGCGGGTGTCTCCCCCGCGGCGGCGTCCTCTGCCAGGATGCCGGCCCTCACGAGCAGATCGACTACCGCTCGGTTCAGTTGCTGAAAGTTGGCCGCCGCGGCGGGTGCTTTGGGCGACACGACGACGTCCCAGCCGCAGCGGGTGGGAAGTACGCGGATGGACTCGCGGAGGCGGCGACGCAGGCGGTTGCGGACGACGGCGCCGCCCAGGCGCTTCGGCGTTACGAACCCGTAGCGGTTGTGTTCGAGCGAGTTCGGCAGCGCCCTCAGCACGAGCAGCTCGTGGTGCCAGGAGCGGCCCCGGCGGAAAACGGCGTCGAAGTCCCTCCGGCGGCGCAGCCGAAGCTCTTTGCGCATGAACGTTGAGGAGCGCGCATCGATCGGGCGCGGGCGGCTTAGACCGCGAGCCGCCACCTGCCCTTCAGCATGCGGCGCTTCAGCACGGCGCGGCCGCCGCGCGTGCTGTTGCGGGCCATGAAGCCGTGCCTTCGCAAGCGACGGCGCTTCTTGGGTTGATAGGTGCGCTTGGGCAAGAACCGGCCTCCGAATGTTGTCTGACATATCGCCCACCGGCGGGCCACTGCGGCTTGATCGCGGGCCGCGCTCAGGACAGGCCGCGCCCATTGTAGCGTGCGCCCAAAGTGGGGGTCAACGAAAGAAGAGGTGGAAAGTAGGAGGACGAGCAGGGTAGAGATATGAGGCGCGACTTATGTAACGGGCTGTCGGCGGGCGGCCTCTTACTATCCGGAGAGATGCACTAGACAAGGCCAGGAGGGGGCATGCGAACACCATCACGAATACTTTCCTCGGGTCTGCTTGTCGCGGCGCTGGGGCTGGCGGCGGCGTGTGGAGGAGGCGGCGACAAGAACGACAGCGCGAAGCAGACATCCGCGAAGCCTGCGGAGGCTGACCTGCTGGTCTCGAACCCCTCGGAGGCGCTCGGCGCTTCGGCGGGTAAGTTCGAAGACCAGGTGGACTCGGTCGAGGGGCAGTTCACCATCGAGATGAAGATAGGCGAGGCCAGCTTTGCCGCGGACGGGACGTTCGCTTACAAGGCGCCGGACAGCGTCCACATGACGATGAATATGTCGGGCGCCGGACAGGACTTGCAGGACCTCGGGCAGCTCGGCCAGTTCGAGGTGCTAATCCTCGGCGACCACGTCTATGTGAACACGAGCTACTCCGGCTGGATGACGGGGTCCCTGGACGACTTTCCCGGCGGAGCCGCCTCTCTGAAAGACCTCCGCGAAAGACATTCGCCGTTCGACTACCGGTCACTCGTCGACAGCCCGAACGTTAAGGTCGAGAACCTCGGGGACACCACCGTTTTCGACAAGACTTACACCCGCCTGCGAATTACGACAGACCTGAAGAAGCTGATGGAGGACGTGGCTGGCTCGTCGATCGGGGACAACAGCCTGGACCCAACGCTGCTCGGCGTCGACTTCTCTTCGCCGGTGACGATGGACATCCTCGTCGATCCGGCGACGCTGCTCCCGTTTACGCTCGAAGCCAACACGACGCTCAATGTCGGGCAGGAGTCGATGGAATTCGCGATGAAGTTCAAATTCTTCGACTACAACGGACGGGTGGACATCCCGGAGGCGCCGAAGGACGCGAAGCCGTTCGACCAGGCCTTCGGGGGCTCGCTCTTCGGGGACTCTCAGTCTAGCCCGTAGCGCCCTCGACAAAAGCCAGGCTGCTATACTGGTCAGGCGGCGTCTCCGCCTGCTAACCGGGCACAGGGAGGCGCGTAGTGGGCAAGATGTTTAGATTTGTTCCCCTCTCCTTAGTCGGCCTCCCTGCCGTCCTCCTGAGCGCCTGCGGGGGCGGGGGTGGTAACGAGGTCCAGAGCGCGGTTGTCCCCGGGGTTGCCCTTGCCGCCTCGGCTGACCACTTCAGCCAGGACGTCTCCTCGATGACCGGCAAGTTCACGATGAAGTTCACGATCGGCGGAACCTCCGTCGAGATGCAGGGCAACTACTCCTTCGAGGCACCCAACCGGGGTTATCTGACCATGGACATTTTCGGCCAGGAACTTGAGATGCTCATGCTCCCGCCGGACTTTTACGTGTACCTACCGGACCAGCGTTGGTATCAGGTCGATAGCAATGCCTGGGGAAACGTAAACTTGAACAAATTCGAGAAGTACGCTGACAGCCGCGGTCCTATCGATTATGCCGCCACGGCGAAGGGTATGAAGGGGGTAAGCCAGCTTCCGGACGATGCAATAGACGGTAAGCCGTACCTTCATTACGGCGGAGACGTAGACTTTAGCGCCCTCGCCGACGAGGTGTCGGAGTGTAATGTCGACCCGGGAGACCTGGAAAACGCCAAACAGACGGTGAACGCGGTTAGGGTTGACGCCTGGGTTGACAAGGACACGTACTTGCCGCGGCGCTTGAATATGGTGGTCAGCGAAAAACCGGATAACGGCCCGGAGGTCCGTTTGGATTTCTCGATGGATTTCCTCCAGTACAGCCAGCCGGTCGATATCCCTGCAGCGCCATCGAACGCCCACCCCCTGAGCGGGCTAACCGGGGGACAGTCGTCGGCTGCCTGTCAGTGACGTTTTGCTGACGAACTAAAAGGACGATGGCCGACTGCTTGTTCTGCCAGATGGCCGAGGGCGAGGTGCCAACCGACCCGCTGTACGACGATGACCTCGTCTTCGCGATTTGGGACATCAATCCGCGCGCTCCCGTGCACTTCATGGTCATCCCGAAGGAGCATATCCCGACCGCTAAGGACGTTCGCGGCGAGCACGGGCCGGTGATTACGCGCATGCTAACCGCGGCAACGAAGGTCGCTGCTGAGGAAGGCATGGGCGAGAGTGGATACCGGCTGGCGTTCAATGTGGGCGACGATGCGGGGATGACGATCCCGCACCTGCATCTGCACTGCCTCGGCGGGCGAAGACTGGGGCCGGAGGGGTAGCACAGACCGCTCTCCAGTTCTTCACGTCACTCAATACCACTTGCCGCCCCCGTCATTCTGAGCGCCGACCACATCCGCGCTGCACTTTGCATCCCCGCGAAGGAATCCGGGGAGGTGCCAGCCCGCGATCGCAGATTGATTGGCGGTTTGCAACGCAATCGGCGCCCCGACGGGAACCAAATGAGCGCGGCTTCCGTCTTAGCGGTATCGAAAGATATCGAAGGAGGGCGCCATGCGATTACTGTTCAGCACCATCCCCTTTGCCGCCGCGCTGACGGCGGCAGTTCTGCTCCAGGGTTCGGGGTCGGCGGAGGCGTGCGCCGGGCTGATCGGCTCCAACGGGGCGGTCAACCTCGGCCGCACGACGACGCTGGCTGCCTACCACGACGGCGTCGAGCATTACGTCACGGCCTTTCAGTTCCAGGGCGGCGGCGGCGAATTCGGGACGCTGATCCCGCTGCCCGGCGTACCGACGAACGTCGAGCGCGGCGGCGGGTGGACGCTGCAGCGGCTTGAGCGCGAAACACAGATCGCCCGGCTGGAAGCATCCGATACTGCGGCCGGCGGCGCGGCCGGCGGAGGTGCGACGACTCTACTCGAAACGCGCATCGACGCGCTCGACATCACCGTCCTCGAGGGCGGCGGGCCGGACGTGGCCGTCTGGGCGGAGGAGCACGGATTCCGCCTCTCGCCGGACGCGCCCGAGGTGCTCGACTTCTACGCCGCGCGCAGCCCGATCTTCCTGGCGGCGGTCTTCGACGGCGCCGCGGCAGCCGAGCGCGGCCAGCAGATCGGCGACGGGACGCCGGTGCACATCACGATCCCGACGTCGAACCCGTGGGTGCCGCTGCGCATCCTCGGCCTCGGCAAGCAGGCGACGGACCGAATCGATGCGGATGTCTTTCTTCTGACCGACGACAAGCCGGCTCTGCTGCCCCAGCCGGGCGCAAACATGGCTCTCGCCTACAGCCAGGTGGCTTCGCAGACGCTGCTGACCGACCTGCGCTCGGACCAAAACAGCGCGTGGGTGCCGGAATCGGCCTGGCTGACGAAGCTGGCGATCGACAGCGCGACGAGCGGCCTCAAGTTCGACCTCGCCGTCGACACGAGCGGTGCGAACAAGCCCTCGCAGGTAGCGGCAGGGCTGGTGGCGCTGCCGCGAACGGGCGGGTCGGTCGCGCACAGCGATGCATCCCGGGAG
>VBJT01000100.1:18655-19152 GCA_005880075.1 Chloroflexota bacterium | reverse complement strand
GGTTTTCGCGAAGAAGCAGACATAGTCGGCGACGGAACCGCCTGATATGAAGACCTTCTCGCCGTCGATGAGGTAGTCGTCGCCGTCGCGGCGGGCCCGGGAATCGAGGTTGGCGGCGTCGGAGCCGGTGTTCGGCTCGGTGAGGCAGAAGGCGCCCTTGATTGCGCCGGTGGCCGACTTCGAGAGCCATTGGCGCTTCTGGTCGTCCGAGCCGCCGAGGTTGATGGGCTGTGTGGAGAGCGCCGAGAGGAGGAGGATGAGCGAGCAGGCGTTGTCGTGCTTGGCGGTCTCCTCGACGGCGAGGGCGAGGGCGAGGAAGCCAGCGCCGGAGCCTCCGTACTGTTCCGGTATCGTCAGCCCGAGGAGGCCGGCCTCCGCGAAGACGCCGAAGATGTCGTGCGGGTACTCGCCGCTCTCGTCGAGCTCTGCTGCGCGGCGGGCGACTTTCTCGCGGGCGATGCGGCGGGCGGTGTCGCGGATGAGCTTATGGGCGTCGG
>VBJT01000100.1:0-18614 GCA_005880075.1 Chloroflexota bacterium | reverse complement strand
GTCAGGGTAGAGGCCAAGCATACTCAGCGCGATTGCCTGTCGCTGGTCATCAGTGAGACGTGCCAGGGAGTCCACGAGAGTCTTGCGCCGGTCTTTAACGCGCACGATCTCGACAGGGGGCGTGATCGTCATGTCGACTTCTTCGAACTCGTCAGGGAAATCGAGAGGACTATGTGTATCCCAGAAGTTCGCTTCCTCCTCGTACGAATTGAACTCGGGAATCGCGCGCACGCGTCTTTTTGGTTTCGCGATGGTCATCCGTTCATCTCCGACTCCAGCGATTATAACGCGCTCGCTCGCGCGCATTCATCTCGCGGGCTGTGACGACATAGAAGGCGCCTCGACCCCGTGAAACGAGGACTGCCAGTAGATGCCTTCCCGAGTTTGACCGGCCCATACGAGCAGCTTACCCTCTCGGCCGCGTTCAATTTGCGGGCTAGCCTCAACGACTTCGCGGACTTCCTCCGGAGTGACCCCATGGGCTGCGATGTGTTCCTCATTGCGCTCAGTAAAGATCAGGCGTCGGATGTCGGGCATCGGCTCCGCCTGATTCTACTTCGCAGGGGACGGCGTGTGCCTTCAGTCGCTTCGCCCATAGGTCCGCCGGGTCTTCCGTGAAGGCTTCCTCAAGCACGCGCGCGGCGCCTCCGTCCGGTGGGGAATCGCGCACGGCTTCCCACGCGCCTTCGTAGGCGAGTTCAGGGCGGCCGAGGCAGACGGCGAGGGAATGCCACTGCTCCTCCGTCTGGACCGAGATCTCCATCTGACCTGAGGAGCAGGGATATTCGCGATTGCCCGGATTAGGCGTCACATCATTAGCCGTCCGCCGTCGATGTTGATTGTCTGGCCGTGGATGTAGGAAGCGCCGGGGCCGCAGAGGAAGGCGACCAGCTCGCCGACTTCTTCCGGTTCGCCGGGACGGCGGAGTGGAATTGTGTTCATCACCGCGGCGCGGATGGGCCCGGGGCGGGTGACGTCTTCCATGCGGTAAGTGTCGGTCAGGCCGGGGCAGACGCAGTTGACATTGATTTTGTGAGCGGCCAGCTCGGCGGCGAGGACCTGCGTGAAGAGGACGAGGCCGGCCTTCGTGACGGCGTAGGCGCCGAAGTTCGGCAGGCCCTGGCGGCCGGCGACGGAGCCGATGTTGACGATCCGGCCGCCTTTCCCCTGCTCGATGAGCACGCGGCCTATGGCTTTCGTCACGAGGAACGTGCCGTTCAGGTTGACGTCGAGCACGCGCCGCCACTCGCTCTCTTCGAGGTCAAGCAGCGGGACGCGGTCCCGCCCGCGGCCGGCAGCGGCATTGTTGACGAGGATGTCGATGCGGCCGAATTCGCGCCTCGCATCGTTGACGAGCCGGTCGCACTCCTCAGGGTTCGTGATGTCGGCGACGAGCGGGAGAGCGCGCCGGCCGATAGCCTTCACTTCGTCGGCGACTGAATCGATGTCGCGCCAGCCGATCTCGCGCTCATCTGGCGGGAAGGACTCCGCCGAGCGGCCGGAGCCTGTGACGACCACATCGGCGCCGTCACGGGCGAGCGCCAGAGCGATATGCCGGCCAATTCCGCGATAGCGTCCGGCGCCGGTGACGACAGCGACCTTGCCGGACAGAGGCTGCGGCCCCTCGTTCTCGGGCATAGCGCCCGTAGTATACGGATGGGTGCTATCATGTCGCCACCGCAGAGACGGAAGGAGAACCGCATGGAGACCACGAACGAAATCGTCCACGCTTACATGGCGGCGTGGAATGAGCAGGACGAAGGCAAGCGGCGACGGCTGCTCGAGAAGGCCTGGGCGGATGACGGCCGGTACACGGACCCGATGGCGGACGCCGCGGGAAGGGAAGCTTTGGTTGCGCTGATCTCCCAGTTCCACAAACAGATGCCGGGGGCGGGCATACTTCCCACCAGCGGCATCGACGATCATCACGGCCACCTCCGGTTCGCCTGGAAGATGACGGCAGCGGACGGCTCGACGGGGATGGAGGGGATCGACATCGGACAGCTGGCGGAGGATGGGCGGCTTCAGAGCATCGTCGGCTTCTTCGGGCCGGCGCCCGCAGAGTCTTAGTGCGGATGGTGAGCACCGAAGCGCTCCATGGCCGATAGCTGCCTGCTTTGTAGGATTGCCGCGGGAGAGGTCGAAGTAGCGGAGCTTTATCGGGATGAGCTGGCTGTTGTTTTCGATATGCCGGAGAGCTCTTCGTGGCGGCAGGCGCCGGTCCATTTCCTGGCGATATCACGAGAGCATATTCCGTCTGCCGGGCACGTCCGGGACGAGCACGGGCCGATCGTCGCCCGGATGTTAGTGGCGATCGCAAAGGTCGCTGAGCAGATGGGCGTCGCAACGACGGGGTACCGTATCGCGACGAATGTTGGAGATGATGCGGGGCAGACGGAGTACCATCTACATCTGCACTGCCTGGGCGGACGGAAGCTGGGGGCGAAGGGCTAGAGCGCCAAGGGACACGCGAGTACGGAATCGCCCCCAGGGCCGCAACATCACCCGTCGAGAAGGAGAGCGGGTCAGTCGCCGCATCTGTACAACCGGCGAAGGGACAGAATGTTACAGGCAGGGGCTGCCTGCTTATGTGGGGCTGTGACACCACCCGAATGTGGTTCTTAGATTCGGGGGCGCCGAGATTCTTCGCGGTTCAGGTCTCTATGATTCGTTGTTTAGGCGCTACTTCGCCGACCACCCTTATTCGAGTGGACAGGGGCTCAGAATGACACTGTACGAGCGCCTGTGCCTACTTGATGGCGAGGGCGTTGGGCGGCGAACCGACGCCGCCGGGGATGTTGAGGGGTGCCGAAGTGAACATGAACTCGTAGACGCCGTCTTGCGCGCAGTCGGCGGCGAGGTCTTCGAGGTACCATAGCTCGCCGATGTTCATGCCGAGCAGCGGGATGAGGCGGAAGTGCAGGAAGCCACCGGTCTCGGGGCCGGGCGGCCAAGCCTCGAGCGAAGGGTTGTCTCCGGCGACGGCGGCGATGTGGAGGTCCCAGAGGTAGGCGGCCATCTCCTCATCGGGGCCGATGCCCGGCGCGCGCAGGTGGACCAGCGCTTCGCCTGCCATCTCCTTCCTCTGCTCGGCGGTCGCCTTATTGAGGTGCCAGTGGAGCCAGCCGGTGCGGATGATCAGGATATCGGCCGTCTCGATGGTCACGTCCTGCTGCCGCGCGCAGTTAGACAATATTTGTTTCGTGATGACAGCCGCTGTCGTGTAGTCGAGCGGACGGCCGGCGGCTTCGAGGTGCCGAGCGACATCGAGGAGCACGCCCCGGCCGGCGATGCCGCGGCGGGCGACGTTCTCGATACCGAGCTTACCGCCGCCGGGCGTGACTTCGTCTGCCGTCACGCCGTTGTAGAAGCCGTCGCGGGGGTGCAGGATGTGGCGGAGGCTGTCCCATTGGCTCGAGGCCTGGGGCCAGAAGTTGTCGAGGTAGTCGTCGCGGTGGACCTCGCCCGTAACGAACTCCACGCGCGCGGCGCCGCGGCCGAAGAGCGGAGGGTCAGGCCGGTCGATGCTCAGGTTGAGCGGGAAGACGGCGCCCTTGCGGACCAACCTGGCGGCTGCGATGACGCGCTCGGGTGTGAGAAGGTTGAGGCAGCCAAGTTGGTCATCGTCCCCAAAGAGGCCCCAGGCGGAGCCGGCGGGGGCGCCGGGCTTGACGGGAAGGTCTGCGTAGGAGGGGAGATTCTCGGTTTGGGTTGCCATCGGTGGACTCCTTCGTCACCATGAGGACTGGCTGTGCTATTGCGGGATGCCAGCGGACAGGGTAAAGCTCTGTCCGCACGGGCCGCGAGCTTCGGACTGCGGTCAGATGCCTTCGCGGCTGCGCCATTCGCGTATAGCGTCGGCGTGCTCTTTGAAGTGCTCGATGCCGGCGCCCTCGAAGATGCGATTGGCGGTCTTGCCCTCGCCGTAGCGGTCTTCCGGCACTTTCATCGCCGCGGCCTTGAAGGATTCCAGGCTATTCTCGAGTTCGTGCAGGGCTTGGTCGCGCTGCTTGCCTTTCGCGTGCTCGGCGAAGGTCGCGTTATAGGGGTCGGGCGCCGTCCAGTCCTGGCCCTCGGGCACTGGCCTCTCGCCACGGGCCATCCGCTCGAGGCCTCCGGCGAGCGTGCCGTGCCAGCCGGTAATGTGGGCGGTGATTTCGCGGACGCCCCACGTGCCGTCGAGCCACTTCTTCTCGAATTGCGATTCGTCCAGGTCTTCGATTGCAGAACGGTAATCCTGATATGCGGCGTCGAGACGTTGGATGAGCTCGTCTCTCGATGTCATGGCGCCTCCTTCCTGTGGGAGGCATCATAGCCTAATCCCGAACGAGAACTGAGACGCTAACGGAACTTAAGCGTTGCGATTTCGTTCGAACGAAGTTCGAGTCGAGCTGCGCCGTCTGCGGTCTCCAAACGAGAGGCATTCTCTTCGTTGAGATCGACCCGCTCGATAATCTCAAACGGAGGCTCGAGCCGTAGCGTCGCCCCGACGGGTCCCGGCGCGATGTTGTAGACGCGGACGGCCACGCCGTCGCCGTCCTCCGCGAGCTTGGCGGTCGACAGGACGGCCTGCGGCGGATCGATCTCGACCAGCGAGGCGTTCGGCGGCAGGCTGCCGTCTCCGCGGGTGGCGTGCAAGGCGCGCAGCGGGTGGAGGAAGCGGTGCGCTTCAACGAAGGTTTCTTCCCAGCCACCCTCGTGCGGGATGAGTGAGTACTCGAACTTCCAGCGGCCCTGCATCTGAGCGCCGGGGGTGTGCATGCGCGGGCCGGCGTGGCCGGGACGCGTTGAGAGGTCCTCGCGGGAGAGCCATTCGACGCAGCGCAAAAGGGTGAGTGCGATCGTCACGCTTCCGTCCACTTCGCGGACCGCCTCGTATTCGGGCAGGCCACAGTTGGCGAACATCAGGCCGCGCCCCGCTCGCCCTGAGTCTGTCGAAGGGTCGCTGACATCGACGAAAGCGCGCTGCGGGTAGGTCGAGGCGGGATTCTCGATCCAGGTTTCGTCGAATTCAGGCTTGCCGACGGAGCGCTCGATTACGCCGAAGTGCTGCTCTGCGTGCACCCGCTCGCTGGCGATGCCGGTCGGGAAGTGGGCGCGCAAGCGGTGGTCCTTCGCGCGGTTGTCGACCTCCGTCTCGATGTCGATGCGGGCGACGCCGGGGTAGAGTGAGGCGCGGGTCACAATCTCGCAGTCCACCGTCTCGTCAGAGCGAGCCGAGCGGTCCACGGCCAGCGTCGCCGGGAGCGAGAATTTCATGCGAACTTCGAGGGTGTGGCGGGCAGGCCCGGACTCGATCAGGCGAATTGAGGGCGCTGAGGACGGCCGGTCTACAAGTTGGTCGTGTTCGGGCGGACAGTAGGTATACTCATCGCCACGTTCGCCGCCGTCGATGAAGCGATTGAGGCCAGCATAGGTCTCGCGGGTACGCTTGTCCTCGACGGTAAGCGTGCCATCGGACGCGTTTGCTATCAGGCGAAAGCGCTCGTTCTCAATGGCGTCCCGTAGGGGCGAGGCACCCACCCATCCGTCCGATTCGAAACGCTTGCCCGTTTCCGGACTCAGCTGGGTGGGCGCATCCTTGTCGATGTGCCTCGCCCCTACGGCGTCGTCGTCGTATTCGACGTGAAACACCCGATAGCTGAAGCCGGGCATATCGGGCGCCACGAACGCAGCCGTCACCCGCTCTCGCGAATCGCGAGGCGAGTAGCCGCCGCGCTCGATGACCTGCAGCGGCGACTCGCGCCCTTCGCCGTCGATCAGCCGTGCGGGGAGGCGGCCCTCGTCGTCGACGGGCAGTTGCAGCGAGCAGAGGTCGGTGCGGGGGCCGTTCTCGGGGTTGAATACGAGGACCGAGTCCTCGCCGGGCCGCGCGGCCCTTTCGCCGAGGTAGCGCAGCGAGTCGTGGATGACGGACTCGGCGATCTGCTCACTGCGGTCGAAGCGCAGCCGGACGTCCTCGTAGACGGGGTCGACTGAGCAGCCGGTGACGGAATCATGAGGGCCGTTCTGAAGGAGTAGCCGCCACGCCTGCTTCAGCAGGCCGCGGACTGATTCCGCACCTGCGTTCCCAGGTCCCTGTTCCATGTTCCGGCCAACCAGCCAGCGCCAGGCGCTGAGCGGCTCCGCGTAGCGCGCGAGCAGGTCCTCGCAGTGCTGATAGCGCTGCTTGGCCCAGATGCGCGTCGAGATGACGCCGGCGAGCACGTTCGAGCGCTCGCTGGAGCGCATTTCGCCTTCGAAGAGCGGCAGTTCGGCGAGGCGGCCGTCGAGTTCCTGACGAATGAGCTCTGCGTGCATCGGGTAGCTGCCGTGCACCATCTCAGAGCCGTGGTTGAGCTGCGTGTTCACACGCTTGATGAACGCCGGGAGCGCCTCGTGGGCCGGGAGGTGGTCAGAGCCATTTGGCACGAGCACATATTTCGTCGTCGCGAGCGGCTCCATCTCCGTCCAGACCTTGTTCATGGACCGGCGAACGAACTCCAGATTGTCTTCGAACGGCGGTAGCGGGCCGTAGCTGTGGGTCAGGTGCAGCACGAGGACCTCCGAGCCGTCGGGCGCGGCCCAGCGGAACTCGGAGGTCGGGACGGAGTGCGGGACGCCGCGCCATAGGAGCACCGAGTCGATGCCGAAGCCGCGCAGGATGGCTGGCAGGTGCGCGATGTGGCCGAAGGCGTCGGGCGCGTAGCCGATCGCCATGACGGCGCCGTATTCGCGGGCCGAGCGGATGCCCATCATCAGGTTGCGGATATGGGCCTCACCGCCGATGAGGAACTCGTCGGGGAGAACGTAGCCCGGCCCAATCAGCAGCCGACCGTTACGGACAAGCCGCTCGATGTCGGCCCGGCGCTCCGGCCGGACCTCGAGGTAATCGTCGAGGGGGATGGTCTGGCCGTCGAGCGCGAAATGGCGGTAGTCGGGGTCGCGGTCGAGCAGGTCGAGGAGGGCGTCCATCACGCGCACGAGGCGCGCGCGGAGGGCCTCGAAGGGCTGGTACCACTCGCGGTCCCAGTGGGTGTGGGAGGCGACGATATAGGTCCGCGGGGAATCAGGCATGCATTACTCCTCGAACGCGTGCTTCGACAGGTTCAGAACGAACGGATGGGAGCGGTCCCAGCGAGTGTGGGAGGAGACGATATAAGTGCGCGGATTATCAGGCATTCACTACTCCTCGAACGGGTGCTTCGACGGGCTCAGCACGAACAGATGGGAAGCGATCCAACTGAAGTCGGGGGCGACGATATAGGTGCAGGGGATTTTACAAGTCACGCGATTGTACAATGGGAACGTTGGCTACGGAGGAGACGGCCGTGAGCCAACTGTCTCTGTTGTCACTCTCGCTCATCGAAGAGAAGAAGTGGACTCGCTTGCGAACTTTGACATACCAACTGGTTGAAATGAACAGATGGGAGAGGCTTCGGTACCAAGACATCCTAGGCGACCCGACAGACTCGATCGCCCCTAGGTCAACAATGATGGGTGACCATGCTAACGTGTACAAGTAGGGGCAGAAAATTAGACGCTGGTTAGTCGAATAGAGCATGCCAAGAGCCACCACAAAGAGCCGTTCACGACTCACCATTGATGTCCTGAGGACTCTTTCGTCCGGGCAGAGTTCGACCAATCGAGTGAAGGCTCGACCAACTCGGACCGCTCCCTCCCCGTTCACGGCTCGAACCTTCCGTCGGCGCGTACATCTTTGCCCCACCCCGGATCCCTTCGCGAAGTTGTGTCATGCAGCGACCGGTCGTGGTCGGCGCTCAGGATGACGTAAACCGCGGCGACTGAAGGCTCCGGGCTACATTCGAGCGCTGGCCTCGGGCGTGTTGCGTCGACCGGATTGGGGGCCTGAAGGCGCTCCGCTACATTCATGCGTTCACCCAAATCGGGTTTGTCATGGCCCAAATGACTTCGCCGCGCTCGGGGCGGCCGCGGTGGCCGCGCAGCTCGGCGCGGACGTAGCAGCGGCCCGAGACGTCGAGCTCGAACTCGTGCCTAGACTCGACTCTGTCGAGCGGGCGGATGTCGATTGGTACGCCGTCGGCGATGAGCCAGAGGCGGCGGTCCATTCCGCCGTTCACCTGGACGCGAAAGCGCACCGGGCGGCCGTCATTTGGTTCGATCGTGTCGCCCATCAGCGTTTCGAAGCGGCCGTTGCCGTCTGCGTCGGCGTTCAGAACCAGGCGGGTGTCGTTCGGGGCGTCGGTGAGGAAGACGTGGCCGGCGCGGATGGCGTCGAGGATGGCTTGTTCGGGGCGTGGTCGCCCCTCTCGTCCTACGAGAGCCTCAGGACGAGCAGGAAGGGGCGCGGATGCTGATACGTCTGCGTATACCCAGGTGGTTGGGTTGGCGAGGCCATGGGGGTGGCGGGGCTCGGCGGGCGGGATGGAGTGGACGTCTGAGCCGCCGACGGCGACGACGCGCTCGCCCTTGCGGAGGAGCGAGTCCCAGCGCTCGAGCGACTCCCAGTTGTAGAAGCGCCAGGGCGCCTGCCAGACCTCCATCGACGGGTAGCCCTCCCAGCCGCGGAAGAACCAGGGCGGGCCGACGCACTTCGGGTGGTTTACGGAGATGAGGCCGCCCTTCTGGAGGACGTAGCGGCGGACGCCGTCCATCGACGCCTCGTCGGCGCAGCGGAAGTCGATCCACTCGCGCAGGCCCCACATGTTCGCGTGGCCCCAATAGGTGGTGACTTCCTCGCCGGGAATGAGGACGATGGGCAAGTCCGAAAGGCGCTCGAGCTCCTCGAAATGCGTGCTCGTGTTGTGGTCGGTGACCGCGAGGAAGTCGAGGCCCAGCCCGACGGCATTGCGGACGATCTCCTCGACGGAGTTGAGGCCGTCCGAGTGGACGGTATGGCAATGAAGGTCGCCTTTGAGCCAGCGAGGGCCGCTGGTATTCGGGGCGCTGTGCCCCGCTCGTCCTACGAGTGCCTCAGGACGAGCGGAACCCGTGTTTTTTTCTATCTTGTGGCTATCGGCTCCTTGGTCCTGCTCCACGGCAACCGTCACATCGTAGCGAACCCCCTCGGGCTCGATGCGGTCTACGCCGAGCATGATGTTCCATTCGCCGGGGAAGAGGTCGCCACGGATGTAGCCGGGCGTCGCGTCGTCGTGCGCGAGGAAGAACTCAGGGCGCGAGGCACCGCTCCAGCCGCGGAAGCCAGCGGGCTGCGGAAAATCGTAGCCGCGCGAGTCAAAGATGCCGATATCGAGGACGTTGCCCCGGCCGTTGCCGAACGGCGTCGTCAGGCGATCGGAGTAGCCGTACGAGACGTGAATGCGAGAGGCGTTTTGCGGGACGTTAAAGGGGAGGTAAAAGTAGGGGTTCTGCCTGATCTGCTGCGCCGATACGTGGCCCTCGATGCGGACCGTTTCTGTCAATCTTGCCCCCAGGATGCCCGGCCGCCTTCGACCGGCTGCTGCCAGAATATCACAGCGCTTTTAGGAGAGCCGTGGCTTAGGTCAGCCTGAGGTAATGCCGAAGCGCGAGGCACCGAAACCGGCGGTTAGCGGCACCCGGCGCGTGAGTAGGCAAGGCAACCGCGTCGAATGGAGGACAGCGTTAGCGGTACTGCCGACGAGGCGGCTGTCGAGATGGTCGCGGCCGCGTGTCGTGAGAGCGATGAGGCCAGCGCCGCTCTTTTGCGCCGCGTTGACAATCTGCCCGGGCGGATCGCCGACGGCGACAATCGTTTCGACGTCGATTCCGTCGTCCTGCAGTTTCTGGGCAGCGCGGGCCACGAAGAGGTTAGCTTCGTGGATCGAGGCCGAGGCGCCTGAGACGTGCGTCTGGGTCGGCCGTCCATAGGCATCCGTCATCGGAGGGACCGCGTGGCAGACCGCGACCGACGCCCGGAAGGCCTTCGCCAGGTCCTGGATGACGGGTAAGATCTCGCCGGAGTAGTCCGAGCGGTCCACGGCGACGAGAATCCGGTCAAGCTCGGGGACTACGGGCGCCTGAACTGCAGAGGCGCGCACGACGACCAGCGGCCTGGTCATCTTCTCGAGAACGCGGTCGAGGACGGCGCTGATCAGCCAGCGCACTGTGCCCGAGCTGACGACGGTGAGGTCGACGTTCTCGGCGTGCTCGAGGATGGTCTGGGCCGGCTCGCCCGTGGCGACTTCCATCTTCACGGTCAGGCCCTTGTTCTTGAGCTGGTCGCGCCGGGACTGAAGGTATGCTTCCGATTCCTTGCTTCGAGTTGCGGTGTCTCCAAGCGAAGGGTCGACGACCGTGAGAAGGTGGACGGAAGCACCGGAGCGCTGGGCCGCTTTTTCCGCCCATAGGAGGCCGGCTTCCGCCAGCGGGGTACCGTCCAGGGGTGCGAGGAGCTTGTTCAACATAGCGGGGTGTCCGTCTAAGTGCTTAAGATGCTTCTGCCTGTCGTGCGGTTACATTCGGCCGGCCGCCGCTCCCGTAGTAAGATTGGCTACCGATGAGCGGCGCGATCCTCGGGGCCCGCATCCTGACTCCCAACGAAAGCATCGAAACGGGGACGGTTGTCTTCGACGACGAGGGCCGGATCACCTATGCCGGCCCCGCCACCGAGACGCCGCCGAGCGCCGAAATCACGAAAGCAAGTGGCTTGACGCTGGCGCCGGGCTTCATCGATCTTCACGTGCACGGCGGCGGTGGCTTCTCGCTGGCGACGAAAGATTCCGCTGAAATCGAGTCCTACGCGCGTTGGGTGGTGGCGCATGGCGTTACATCGTTCCTCCCGACGATCTGCGCCGAAGGAATCGATCAGGGACTTGAGTTTGTCCGCACGGCCGCGCAGGCGACCGGGCCGGTTGAAGGCGGCGCAAATGTCCTCGGTGTGAATCTCGAGGGGCCGTTCGTGAGCCGGAAGCGGCGGGGGGCGCTGCCGAAAGGCTGGCCGGCCGAGCCCGCCCTGCACCTGGCCGACCGGCTGATCGAGGCTTCGGGCGGAACGCTGCGCCTCGTCACGGTGGCACCGGAAGTCAAGGGTGCCGACGCAGTGATGGAACGCTTACTTGGGCAAGGCGTCGTCGTCTCCGTTGGCCACACAGACGCCACGTACGAGGACGCTCTCGGAGCTTTTCGCAGCGGCGCGTCGCACGTGACGCACGCGTTTAACGGCATGCGTTCCTTCCACCACCGCGACCCGGGCCCGGTGTTAGCAGCCATCGACTCGCTGCACGCCACGCTCGAGGTGATCGCCGACGGCGTGCACCTTCACCCGGCCACCGTGAGGGCGATCGTACGCGCGGCAGGGCCAGAGCGTATTACGCTGGTGAGCGATGCCGTTCCGCCAGCCGGAGTAGGCGAGGGGAAGTTCCGCCTGGGCAATGAGGAGGCACGCCTTGCCGGCGATCGCGTCCTGCTGCCTGACGGGACGATCGCCGGAGGTGCGGCCACAGTGGACACCATCGTCCGCAATGTAGTCGAGTGGGGCGTTGCCCGGTTGTCAGATGCCGTCCGCATGGCATCAACTACACCTGCACGCGTCCTTGGTCTCTCGGATCGCAAGGGCCGGATAGCGCCGGGCTACGGTGCGGACGTGGTTGCCCTAGACAAGCGTCTCCAGGTCGCGATGACCTGGGTGGCCGGGCGCCTCGTGTTCGCGCGCGCCGAACATTTCAACTAATCGCTCACACGCGTCAGTTATGTAACTCACTACTTGGGGTGACGTCTTACTCTGTGGCGAAGGAAGCGTGTGAAGCGGCCCATGCACGCAATCCCCCGGAAACAGGACGGTATGAGCGAATCAGCAGCACATTCGAAGCCAATGCTTGACGAAGAACGGCTCACGCGCGAAGAGTCGATGATCCGTCGCGTGGCCTGGGTGGGAGGGGTCGCGGTCACGCTGGTCACAGCGGCGCTGCTCCTCCCACTGCTCGCGTCCGCAACGAGTGGCTGGCAGTATCCGGTGTATTCGGCTCTCGGCGGCATTCCGCTTGCATACGGGCTGTTTTCGAGCCTCGTGCTTTTCAAGATGCAGGTCGTGCTGTTGCACCGCCACCAGGCCCAACTGCTGATGCGCGTGTCGGAGCTCAAGGAAGTGGCTTCTCGCGACGAGATGACTGGCCTCCACAACCGCCGTCACTTCTACGAGGTGAGCGAAGAAGAGTTGACGCGGGCGCAGCAGCGGCGGGATACACTCGCAATCCTGCTGATGGACCTAGACGGCCTGAAGGGCATCAACGACGAGTTCGGACACGGGGTGGGCGACATCGTGATCACCAACCTAGCCGCGATCATCTCGAAGCACATCCGGACGACGGACGTGGCGGCGCGGCTGGGTGGGGATGAATTCGGCGTTGTCATGCCGGGGACCGACAAGCGCGGCGCCTTTGCCCTGGCTCGGCGCCTCTGGGAAGAGATGGAACGCAAGCCGATGTATGAAGACGACGAGACCGAGTTGATGGTCACCGTTTCAATCGGCGTGGCCGGCTATCCCTGGGGCGGCGATAGCCTGGACGAGATGTTGCATTGGGCGGACGCCGATATGTACGCCAATAAGATGTCCCGCCGTCTTCCGGAAGAGCCCGAATCGCCACAGGAACTAGATGACGCAGGGGCATTAATCGACGACTACGCGCTGGGAAATTAGGCGCCAGAGAGGGAGAAAATGTCTAAGAACGGAAGGTTACGGCGAATACTCATCCTGAGCGGCGCTTCGCTGGCGACGGCCCTGGCGTTGTCGTTGATCGCAATGGTCGCGAGCGCGACAACGGCGATCATAGCGCTCGTTCTGATCATGTGGCTGTCCGTGTGGCGGATTGTTGGCAACAACCGCAAGGAGGCCGCCTCGCTCAAGGCGCAGCTCGAGGCGTCGCGCTCTAACACTGACGCGATCATTGAGCGCCTGTGCGCAGCGCTGGGCATGCGCGACACGGTGCGGGACCGTGAGCTGGAAAGGCTTTCGCGGCTGGCCTCCATTCTTGTGAGACAAATGAGAGTGCCGACCGAACAGGCGGCCCTCGTGGACCAGGCGGCGGCACTGCGCGATATTGGCAAAAGAGGCGTCGCTGAGTCGGTCTTGTTGAAGGAAGAAGACTTCACGGAACACGACTGGCGAGAAATGAAGCGGCATCCGGAGATCGGCTACCGCATGCTGAGCGAGGTCAGCTTCCTTCGCGAGTTGGCGGAAGTGGTCCGCTGTCACCACGAGCGGTACGACGGCCAGGGCTATCCGCGAGGTGTTTCGGGCGAGAAGATACCGATCGCTGCTCGCATCCTGTCGGTTCTCGATGCGTACGTGGCAATGACGTCCGAGCGGCCGTACCGCAAAACGCGAACACACGAAGACGCCATGCAAGAGGTCCTGCGCCACGCAGGAACTCAATTCGACCCCGTGGTCGTGAGGGCGCTGGCCGAAGCGGAGAGGCGAGGCCTCTTCGGCGAGGGCCGCGAAAACGGCAGCCCGCTGGGCGGTAAAGACGCACGCGTGGCCTCTGGGGTCTGAAATGGAAACAGACACCGAGCAGTATGCCGGCGTTGCCCCGGGTCCCGAAGCGCCGCCGGAGCACGAGGCGCCGAGAACAACTGGCGTAACCGTCGAGATAGTGATGGACAGCTTCCGCGTGAACGGCGAGTTGTTCGCGCCGGGCGTGCCGCGCCGCCTCGTCGACATCCTGAACTCGAATGACATGACTTATTTCATAATGAACTCGGGTACCCTCGACGACCCGCTTAATCCCGACGCTGACACGCGTAGCTTCGACGTTATTCAGCTCGACCGGAGTGGCATTCTCTTCGCCATTCCGCGCGGAGAGGTGCACAAGCCGGACCCTTTTGAGGTCGTGCGCAAGAAGCGCATTCCTTCAACGGTGGTCTTGCCGGGCTATGAGGCTACCGGTCACCTGCACTTGATGCCGGAGGCCGACCCGAAACTGGTGCCTATTGTGTCCGATCATCACTTTGTGCCGTTCACCGATGTGACGGTGACTGCCGATAAGGGTAGATCGCAAGTATGGCGCGAGCCGCTGCTGATCATCAACATGGGGCGCGCGCTGTTCTACGGGAAGAAGCCGGCGAGCGAAGAGGGATAGCCGTGCTTCGGGTGAACGGGCTGCAAATCGACACGACCAGCGGCGAGGCGAGCCGCCAAGGGGAAAAACTGCCGCTCACGCGGAAGGAACGCCTGCTGCTGCGCGAACTGGCCGTCCGGCCGGGCCGCGCAGTCCCCGCTCACCAGATGCTCACCAACGTTTGGGGCGCGTCTTACCGCCGTGAGCTGCCGTACTTAAGGGTCTGGATGTCTCGGCTGCGCTCGAAGCTGGAAGCCACCTCGTCCGGCCCTGCTCTCATCAAGACCGTGCAGGGGATCGGCTACCTGCTCGATGCAGGCGCCGAGCCGGTGACGGGCGCCGTTCACCGTCCCGGCAGCGGCAGCCGGGCCTGAGCGTCAGACTTCGAGCTTCTGCGCCACCAATTCGCGGTGGTAGTCCGCGTCCCCCCACATTAGCTCCATCCATTTCTGGCGGCGGAAGTAGAGTTGGATCTTGTATTCCTTCGTGAAGCCGATGCCGCCGTGTATTTGCTGACCGTGGGCGACGACGCGGCGTGACGCGTCCGAAGTCCAGGCCTTGGCCATGCTGATCATCAGGTCGGCGTCCGGCTCGCCTTCCTGAAGGCTCCAGGCCGCCTTGTACGTGATGAAGCGTGAGCCGTCCACATCGATAACGGCATCCGCGAGCTTGTGCTGGATCGCCTGGAAGGAGCCGATCGGCCGCCCGAACTGCACCCGCTCCTTTGCATAGTTCAGGGTGACGTCGAAGTCCATCTGCGAGAGCCCGACGAGGTAAGCGCAGGCAGCGACCGTCGCTACCTTCTTCGTCTTCTCGATGATCGGCCAACCCTTGCCCTCTTCGCCGAGTATGTTCTGCGCGGCCACCTTCATATTCTCGAAGGTCACCTCACACTGCTTGTCGGCCGCTATCGTTTTCAGCACCTCGAACTTGATACCGGGATCGCCCGAATCGACAAAGAATAGGGTGATGCCGTCCTCGCCGCTGCCACTGGTGCGGGCGGCCACGATCATCCTGTCGCTGACGTGCGCGTCGGGCACAAACAACTTGGTGCCATTGAGGACGTAGTCGTTTCCCTCTTTTTTCGCCTCGAGCTGCACGCCGTCCGCCGTCCACTTGGCGGAGGGCTCGGTCAAGGCGAGCGTCATGATCAGCTCGCCCGACGCGATCTTCGGTAGCACCCAGCTCTTCTGCTGCTCAGTGCCCGCTTCCATGACCGGCACGCCGGCCAGCACCACTGTCGAGATGAATGGCCCCGGTACGAGAGCCCGGCCGAACTCCTCGAGGAGCACGACGAGCTCGCAGATGTTCATGCCGGTCCCGCCGTATTCCTCGGGGATGATGAGACCCATCCAGCCCTGCTGCGCCATCTTCTGCCACAGCTCGGGCGAGTAGCCTTTCTCGTCGTCCTCCATCGCCCGGACGAGCGACTCCGGGCACTCCTTCTCGAGGAAATCGCGGGCAAAGTTCTTGAGCATCTCCTGCTGTTCGTCTAGTCCAAGATCCATTTAAGGCATTCCTCCTTCTGCGTCACTGTCTTAAGCCGCCACGCGCTGGCTCCCAGGTGATCATTAGCTCTCGGACCACTTCGGCGCCGCGGCGGGCAAAGCCAGTTGGCGTCTCCAGCCAGAGTTCATCGAAGTGGTCGATGAAGAGGTTATGCGCCCGATCCACATCGTGAGGCGCTATCCAGCCGAAGCCAAGCTCGTTGTTGATGGCGTCCTCTTCTGTGCGAGGCAGGGGCCGACGCGCAGTCGCGCCGCCGACATCGATAACATCGGGTGTGAGACCCATCTCCTCGAGTACCGCCAGCAGTTCGTGCGGGCCAGGGACGAGCGCCTGGTCGTCCCCGTACACCAGGCGGAAGAACTGGGGCGACTGGTTTGGCGGTGGCACAGTGAGCACGTCGATGATCACCCGACGCCGGCAGGCCGCTTCCAGCTTGTCGATGAACGGCTCGATCTGCGGCACGAAGTAGGTGACGTGCGCGGCGAGCAAGACATCGGCTTCAACGCCTTCCGCTTCCATCCAGCCGCCCTGGATTGCCCGCGCGTTCCTTATCCTCGCCTCGTCGGCGGAGGCGCGGAACTCGGCAAGCATTCCGGGCGATGGTTCGACGTTAATCACCTCGCGGCAGCGGCTTGCCATCGGCAGAGAGTTGCGCCCGGCCCCGCCTCCGATGTCAACGAGGACGTCGTCCGGTCGGAGGAACGAAGCGAGCTTCTCGAGGAAGGGGTCGGGTTCGCGCTTGGGGTCGGCCCGAAAGCGGGAGGCAATGGCGCCCCAGGTGTCGGGCTGCGGGCCGCGGGTGCGCTCGTATTGAGCCTGGCGGGCGGCAACCATCTCGTCATGCTTGCGGGCGGCCGGCCCAGTGAGCCTTGCCGCTTCGCCAGTGCTTCTCTGCACCAAATGTTGCCTCGCGGGATCCTAAGTGTGTAGCCCGGCGCTCCGACGCCCCACCGGCACCTGAAGGTACCGGGCTACATTCATGCGTCGTTCCGCCAGCATGGGCGCTAGCCTCGCGGCATGCCGAGGCCGCGCTGGGCGATGATGTTCTTCTGGATCTCGGTGGTGCCGCCGCCGACGGCAAGGCCAGTCTGCCATAGGTACTGGCGCTCAAAGCGGCCCTTGAGCGGCACCCACTTGCTCTTTGGGTCGAGCTGGCCGTAGAGGCCCATGATCTCCATGCCCGCCTTCGCCATGCGCAGCTGCATGTCGGTGTTGAAGAGCTTGGCGATGGATGATTCGTAGTTCGGAACTAGGCCGCGGGCCTGCATGGCGGCCACGCGATACGACAGCAGCCGGCCCAGCTCTGCCTCGATTGCCGCATCAGCGAGACGCACCTTTACGGGGATTTCGTCCGAGAGGCGGTGGCCGTTTCCGGGAACAGGCGTCTCGCGGGTGTATTCTGTCAGCTCCTCCAGCATCTTCCGTGCGCCGACCGCACCACCGATCGAGGAGCGTTCAAAGTCGAGAGTGGTTGTCGCCATGTACCAGCCACGGTTCTCCTCGCCGAGGAGGCAGTCTCTGGGCACGCGGGCGTTCTCGAAGAAGACCTCATTGAAGCCGTGGTTGTTCATCATGTCGATAAGCGGGCGCGTGCTGATGCCCGGTGTCTTCATATCGACGAGGAAATAGGAGATGCCCTTGTGCTTCGGCGCCTCCTGGTCTGTGCGCGCGATGAGGATCATCCAATTCGCGTAGTGCGCGCCGGAAGTCCAGATCTTCTGGCCGTTGATGACGTAGTCGTCGCCGTCCTTGACCGCGCGCGTCGCCAGGTTGGCGAGGTCAGAGCCGGCGTTCGGCTCGCTGAAGCCCTGGCACCACATAGTCTCGGCGTTGGTGATTGCGCTGAGGTGCTGCTTCTTCTGCTGGTCGGTCCCGTAGACGATGATCGTGGGGCCCGCCCAGCCGACGCCGATGGTGCTGTAGCCAATCGGTGCATTGGCGTAGGACATCTCCTCGTTGAAGATGAGCTGCTCGATGACGGAGAGGCCGAGCCCTCCGTATTCGATGGGCCAGTTGGGCGCGACCCAATTCTTGGTCGCCAGCCGCTTCGCGAAGTCGCGGTAGACGTTGCGGTTTTCGTCGCTGCGGGTGAATCGGTCGCCGGTCCAGTCCTCGGGCAAGTTGCCCTTCAGCCAGTCGCGGATTTCCTGCCGGAAGGTCTCTTCTTTTGGCGAAAAGCGAAAGTCCATGGCGGATTACCGTATACCATGACGCGAACGTAAGGTGCAACTTGCGCTGCCCACCGGGCAAGCTATTTCTTCGCGAAGCCGAGACCCAGCTCGCGCAGGCTGGCCGGGCCGGAGCGACCGATCACCACGTGGTCGAGGACGTCGATGCCGAGCAGGCGACCGGCCTCTTCAACCTGCTTCGTCAGGGCGGCGTCGTCCGGGCTTGGGGACGCGTCGCCGGAGGGATGATTGTGCACGAGGATGATGTTCGGCGCGTTCTCGCGCAGGGCGTCACGAAATATTTCGGCCACACGGACGACGGCGCTGTGAACGTTGCCCTTATTTATCTGACGAATCCCCATCACCTGGTTGCGCGTGTTGAGCAGGACCACTCTCAGGTGTTCCTGCTCGAGCAGAGCCATCTCCGCTCCCACGAGGGCAAAGACGTCTTCGGGAGAGCGCACTGAGGCTCGCTCAGGCTGAGCCGACATAATGCGCTGGCCGAGCGCGAGGGCGGCGATCACCTGCGCCGCCTTGGCTGGACCGACGTGCTTTTCGGCACACAGCTCGGCGAAGGAAGCGCGACCGAGCGCATTCACGCCCTCGAACTTAGAGAGCAAACGCGTGGCCAGCGCGACGACATTTTCGCCTTTGCTCCCGGTGCGCAGCAGGATGGCGAGCAGTTCGGCGTTCGAGAGAGCGTCCGGCCCGTGGTAGCGCAGGCGTTCGCGCGGCCGCTCGTCCGTCGGCATCTCGCGGATGAGGGCGTGGTACTCAAGGGCCAGGCCAGTCATGGTTGCGGCGAGAGCTTATCGCTGGGCGGGCTGGCAGCGGAAGGCCGAAGTGGCACAACGTGGAGGCCTGAAGGCGTTCCGCTACATTTGCAGTGTTGGTGAGTACGACTGCCAGTATTAAGGGCGGGTCCAAGACCCGCCCCTAC
>VBJT01000002.1:1313-28920 GCA_005880075.1 Chloroflexota bacterium | reverse complement strand
GTGCTGGTGCTGACGAAGGGGAGCATCGACGACTGCAATACGCGGTGGGCGCAGGGCGGGATCGCGGCGCCCATCGGGGCGGGGGATTCGGCGGAGAAGCACCTGCACGACACCATCGAAGCGGGTGCAGGGCTGGTGGACGAGGAAGCGGCGCGCGTGCTCACGCACGAGGCGGCGGCGCGGATCGAGGACCTGGTTCGGCTGGGCGTACCGTTCGACACGAGCGAGGGCGAGATCGCGCTGGCGCGCGAGGGCGCGCACTCGCAGGCGCGTGTGCTGCACGCGGGCGGGGACTCGACTGGCGCGCACATCGAGCTGACGCTGGCGTCGCTGGCGCGGCAAGAGGGCATCACGGTGCTCGAGTACACGATTGCGACAGAGATCGTGAAAGGGGAGGCGCCGAACTGCGCGCGTCCCACGATTGCCTCAGGACGAGCGGAACGGGGCGTCTATGGAATTCGGGCGCTGAACACAAAGACGGGGGAGGCCAGCGAATACTCATGCCTGCATCTCATCCTCGCGACGGGGGGCGCGGGACAGATGTACCGCGTGTCGACGAACCCGGCGGTGGCGACCGGCGACGGGATCGCGATGGCATACCGGGCGGGCGCCGAGGTGACGGACATGGAGTTTGTGCAGTTCCACCCGACGGCGCTGCGATTGCCGGGGGTGCAACCGTTCCTGATCTCGGAAGCGGTGCGGGGGGAAGGCGGCACCCTGCGCGACGTGCAGGGCGAGCGGTTTATGCCTGAGTACGATGAGCGGGCGGAGCTGGCGCCACGGGACGTGGTTGCCCGCTCGATCGTCGACCGGATGGAGAAGACGGGGGCAGACCATGTGCTGCTCGACGTCACGCATCTCGAACGCGGTCACTTGATCGCGCGCTTTCCGCAGATCTACCGCTTCTGCCTCGACTCGGGGCTCGACATCACCCGCGAGCTAATCCCGGTCTCGCCGGCGGCGCACTATACGATGGGCGGCATTCGCACGAACGTCTGGGGGGAGACAACGCTCGCGGGGCTTTACGCTTGCGGCGAGTGCGCCTGCACGGGTGTGCACGGCGCGAACCGTCTGGCCTCAAACTCGCTGCTCGAGACCGTCGTCTTCGCACAGCGGGTCGTCCAGCGGACCGTCGAAACGCCGGGCGGGAGCTCGCCGGGCACGCCGGGCGCGCTGGATATTACCGATCCGGCCGCGTCGGAGTCGGGCCCGCCAGCGCGAGAGGCGGTGCAATCGTTGATGTGGGAAAATGCTGGGATTGTTCGCGAGGTGAACGGCCTCTCTCGGGCCAGGGCTACGCTATCGGCGTGGGACGCGGCGTTCACTGGCGAGCGGGGGGGCAACCGCCCGCAAGCGCCTACAGATCGGGCGGGGATCGAGCTGCGCGACCTCATACTGTGCTCGCGGCTGGTGGCGGAGGCGGCGCTGGTGCGCGAGGAATCGCGCGGAGCGCACTATCGGCGCGACTTCCCGAAGGCGCGCGAAGAGTGGCGGCGACATCTTGTGTTCCGGCGCGAATTTACCAATTGATAGCTGGCAACTGACAACTGGCGGCTGCAGTGTGTGGATTTGTGGACGGTGTTGAGAAAGCGATTGACGCCTTTGCGTAGCCGGGCGATACTGCGTTTGAGCTTCCCAAACGGGTTCCAGCGAATCAGGCGACGAAGGGACTCGACAGACCGGACCGGGCGACTGGTCCTCTGATTCGAGACCCCCAAATCCCCCGAGGAGTGGGGCCCCAAAGGGAAGCTCTTTTATTATTTCGACTCCCCGGAAGCCGGGGGACTGGCTTCGATGAACTCCAGCCGGTGCTTACGCCCGCCGGATGCTTCGATGGGACGCGGCACGAGCGGATGACGGCCCTGCCGCCGTCAGCGAAGCGACTTTGCGACTGCGAGCGCTTGTTCCCGCGTGAGATTGCCCTCGATACGGAAGACGCGGCCGTTTGCGGACCAGAGCAGCGTTACTGGACGATTCGCAGTCCAGTGAGCCAGTAGGCCTCGTCGCCAAGGCCCCTCACAGAATGCGCCTGTGACGAGCTGAGGACGCCCTTGCCGGCGATCGGCAAGCCTTTGCCGATGGGAGCATTCGTCTCGAAGAGCGCGTAGGGCGTCCCGTCGCTGTGCCGGTAGAAGAGAACGGCGGCTTTGACGGAGTGGAAGTCTTGAAGGAGGGCCCGATCGGGCTCGACTGTGGCGGCATCCCCAGGGAGCAACAGCGTCAGGTCCAGACGCGCTTGGGCTTCGTCCAAGCTCACCTGGGTGCCGCTGATTTCGCGCGTCAACTCGCTCGGCACTTCGGCCGTCTCGAAGATGTTGATGCGGTCGAACAGGTCTGCGACGGCGTCGCGGGCGGGGCTGACTACGCCTGCGACGAACGCCAGCGCAACGGCCGTAGCGGCAATAGCCGTCACCGCGAGTTGCCACGTCGACGCCGGCGCACGCCGTCTGCGCTCCAGCTCGATCCGTGATCGAACGCGGGCCGCCAGCGAGGGCGTCTCCGGGAACGCGATCGCTCCGCTCAGCAGCGTTATGTCGCGTTCCAGGCGGTCGATTTGCTCTTGCATCACGTTATCTCTCCCAGAAGCTGCGGGTAGCGTTGCTGGACCACCTCGCGGAGCTTGCTCAGCGCCCGGTGGAGACGCGATTTGACGGTGCCCTGCGCGCAGCCCAGGTACTCGGCCAGCTCTCGTTCCGGCAGGTTGAGGAAGTAGCGCAAGTAGACGATGACGCGCTCCTGTTCTCGCAGTGATTCCAGGGCCGCCCAGACGAGGCGCGCGCGCTCGCGATCAATCACCATCTCGTCGATGCTATGCGGGAGCGGATGCTCACGCACAGCGAACCGTTCGGCAGCGGCCGACCCCCGGCGGCGGGACCGATGCATCGTAAGTGCCTGGTTGATGACGATCCTCAGAAGCCAGGGCCGGAACTCACGCCCCAGCCGGAAGCTGCGGATCGCCCGGTACGCTTTCACAAGTCCCTCCTGGGCGGCGTCTTCCGCCTCATCGGAATCGCGCAGGACCAGGAAGGCGGCCCGAAAGGCGGCCTCCTGGTGGCGGCGCACAAGCTCCTCGAAGGCGACGGCGTCGCCCTGCTGCGCGGAGGCGATGAGCGTGTCGTCTTCCAGAGAAGTCCTCTCGCAAAGTCTACTCCGCAGCGCTTAGGTTGGTTCCTGATGGCATCGTCAGTGAATGGGGAGCGGATAAGCGATTCCGGCCAACTGCCCTGGATGGAGTCACTTCGGTTATTCGCTGGCTATTCGCTGCCGATTCGCCCGCTATAATGGGCGCATGCCCGGTGATTCCGGCGAGGTAAGAGATAAAAGGTCCTCGCGCATCAACAATTCCTGGCCAGAAGCCTTCCGGATCGCTATACTCGGTGAGATGGTGCAGATCGAGGTCAACGGCTTCAACGGGCCGATCGACCTCCTGCTCGAACTCATCGACCGCAATCAGCTCGACGTCAGGGCCCTCTCGCTGGCTCAAGTGGCGGACCAGTACTGGCGCGAAATCGATTCCGCCGACGGCATCGAGCCAGAAGTCCTCGCCGAGTTCATCACCGTAGGATCCAAGCTCCTTTACATCAAGTCGTGCGCCATCATTCCAAGCGCCGAGCCGCCCGCTGAAGGCCTCGCCGAGCGCATCGAGCAGGCCGCAGGAGAACTGACGGCGATGCTGGAGGAGCACAAGCGCTTCAAGGACGCAGTCGAGCTCTTCCGGCAGCTGGAGGACGAAGGCCGGCGCACCTATGGCCGCGTGGCGCCGGGAAAGGGCGTGCCCCTACCGCCGGGGCTCGAGGGCGTGACGCTGGACACGCTGCTGTCCGCGGTCAAGGAAGCTCTCACTCGCAAACCGCCGGAGCCCGAAGACGCCGTCCTTCACATCGAACCGATGACTGTTAACGAGAAGATCGGCGAGATCGGCGCGGCGCTCGATCAAAAGCGCGGCCGCCTGCGCTTCCGGCCCCTGCTCGCAAGATGCGAGACGCGGACCGAGATCGTGGTGTTGTTCATGGCGCTGCTCGAGATGATCAAGAGCGGCCGTCTCTGGGCCGAGCAGGAACGCGCCTTCGGTGATATTGTGCTCGTCGAGGCGGCGAAGACTCCGGCCTAGCGGACGTCACCAGGGCGAGAAACTCCGTCGAGCGGCCTCGTGATATGGCGCCGGGTGCCTCGCCCATATCAGGGAAACGCTTAGCGCCGGCGAGGGCGAGGGCGGCCGGCAGAGTTATCGTGAACGATGTCCAGAGTGCGGCCGTTGAGCTGCGTGCCTTTGAGCGCTTCCATTGCCGCTTCGGCGGCGGAGCGGTCTGCTATCTGAACGTAGGCAAAGCCCTTCGTCCGGCCACGGCGGTCGCTGACGATCTTCACGGAAGACGGCTCGCCGTAAGGGGCGAAGGCCGCCTTGAGTTGGGCCTCAGTCGTTCCATGTGCCAAATTTCCTACATAAAGCCGTGGCAATCGTCGCCTCCCTTCTACGCCACTGCCCGCCTGCGTGACCAGCGGCTTCGCCTCCACCCACGCGACGCCGCGGGCTGGGGCGGTGCTGCTTGTACCGTCCTACCGTCGGCGCTCAACCGGGGCAGCCTGACGCCCAGGCCGCGCTCAATCGATTGCCACTTTGTCAGGTCCGTGGCGCTTACCAGCGTGATCGCCCGCCCGGGTCTCCCCATGCGCGCGGTGCGGCCTACGCGGTGCGTGAATAGCTCGTGTGTCTCCGGCAGTTCGAAATTAATCACGCGCTCGATGTGCAGGATGTCGAGACCTCTCGCTGCAACATTCGTCGCCACCAGGATCGGCACGCGCCCCGAGCGGAAAGAATCGAGCGCCCTGTCCCGTTGCGCCTGGTTCAAGTTTCCCTCCAGGACTGCAACTCGAAGCCCTGCCACCTGGAGCCTGCGGCCAAGATTGCGAACGCCGCGCTTCGTGCGGCCGAAGACGAGCGTGGCGCCTTCGACGGGTTCCTTGAGCAGCCTTAGCAGCGTCTGGAACTTGTCCTCGCGGTAGACCTCCATGACGACGTGCTCGATGTCGGGTTCGCTGCCGTCTTCCTCGCTGGACTTCACGATTTCCGGGTCCTGCAGGTGCTTCGCGGCGATCTGTTCCACCCACGAGGGTGTCGTCGCGGAGAAGAGCGCGGTCTGCCGGCTGCGCGGTGTCGTGCCGATGATGCGCTCGACGTCCGGCGCGAACCCGCGGTCGAGCATCTCGTCGGCCTCATCCAGCACCAGCATGTGAAGGTCTCCGAGCCGAAGCGTGCGCCGTTTGATGTGGTCGAGCACTCTGCCGGGCGTTCCGACGACCACCTGGGCCCCGCCCGCAAGCGCCTGCTCCTGTGACCCGTAGCCGACGCCTCCGTAGAGCAGTGTCACCTTGACGCCGCCCGCCCTGCCGAGCTGTGACAGGACATCGCCCACCTGACGCGCGAGTTCGCGGGTCGGCGTGAGGATAAGGGCCTGTACGTGGCGGCGCTGCGGGTCAATACGCTCGATGATCGGCAGCCCGAAGGCAAGGGTCTTGCCGGAGCCGGTCTGCGCCTGCGCTATGATGTCGCGGCCTTCGAGCAGGATCGGGATGGAGCTTTCCTGAATTGCGGTAGGCGCTTCGATGTTCATTTCGGCGAGCACCCCGTGACTGGATGCCCGGAGTTGGAAGGTATGGAAAGACGACAAGAGAATCCTTTCGCGGCTGGAACTGAGGGACGATAAGACCGAGTGGTCTGGAAGTAATCGTGTCAGCGTAAACGTTAATGTTGATTTGAGTATACGTGTTTGGCGGCCGAAACGCAACGCCGAAGTGGCAGCCCGTCGGCTAGCAGGTTATCACCGCTTCCCGTACACTTGTCTCGCCATGGCCCGCATCCTGAAGTTCCTCTCGGGGCGCAAAATGACAAAGAACGAGCGAGTGGCCGCCGCGCTCAAGGGCGATCACGTCGATGCCGTGCCGGTTTCCGCCTGGTGGCACGACTTCGAACGAGAGTGGTTGGCGCACGACCTCGCAGAGGCCACGCTCGAGGCCTACCGCAAGTACAACTGGGACTTCATCAAGGTCAACCCGCGCGCCAGCTACTTCGGAGAGGCGTTCGGCGCGAAGTACGCCCCGCGCGAGGGCCGCCAGCCCGACCTGATCGAGCCGGGCGTGAGCGCGCCGGAGCACCTGCGCCGGATCGAGCGGCAGGACGGCCGGAGCGGTGTCTGGGTGGAACAGCTCGAAGCGCTGCGCCTGATCGCCGCCGGACTGGAGGGCGAAGCGCCGTTTATGCAGACGATCTTCTCGCCGCTCGCGACGATGAGCCGCATCACTGGCTCCACGAAATACGTACAGCGCCTGATGACGGAGAACCCCGGCGAGCTGCTCGCCGCTCTTGAGCCGGTCGCAGAGACGCTCGCGGCGTACTCGAAAGCAAGTTTGGACGCCGGGGCGGCCGGCATCTTCTTCGCGACGGTCGAGTGGGGCTCCGCCGATGTCATCTCAATCGAAGATTACAACCGGTTCGCGCGCCCGTTCGACCTGAAGGTGCTCGAAGCTGTCAAGGGCGCCCCGTTCAACGTCCTCCACGTCTGCCGCGACCACAACCACCTAATGCACTTGCGCGACTATCCTGTCGCAGCTCTGCATTGGGCGTGGAACGACACGAACCCCGATCACTACGAGGTCCATGAAGGCATCAGGGCCGAAGAGGAGCGCGCTGTGATGGGTGGTGTCTCTCAGGAGACGATGCTGTCCGGGACGCCTCGGGAAATCAAGCGTGAAGCCTCGAACGCGCAGGCATCTACTTGCCTTAGGCACCACCTGCTCGCCCCCGGCTGCTCGATCGACCCGGCGACCCCGGAGGCCAACTTGCGCGCGCTCGTCAAGGCCGCGCGCTGATGAGCGTCTCGCTCGCGCGGCGCGAACTTTCGCGCGTCGCGCCCGGCCGGCCGTGCGGCGTGACGATCGGCGTGTTCGACGGTGTGCATCGCGGACACCAGCATCTAATCGGCATATTGATGGAGCGCGCGCGTCGCGAAGGGCTGGCGACCGTGGCACTTACGTTCAACCCGCACCCGCGCACCGTCCTGAGGCCGGGGACGGCCGTCACGTATCTCACCTCGCTCGAGGAGCGGGTCGAGCTGCTGCAGGGGCAAGGACTCGACTCCGTTGGCGTCCTGGCCTTCACGTCGGAGCTCGCCCAGCTTTCGGCCGAGGACTTCCTCTCATTGCTCGTGCAGGAGCTGGAGATGCGGCTGCTCGTTGTGGGGCCGGACTTCGCGCTCGGCCGCAATCGAGCGGGCACGATCGGCGTGATGAGAGAGATCGGCGAGCGCCTGGGCTTCCGCGTCGAGGTGGCGCCGCTGCTGGCCGAAGCGGACGAGAAGGTGGGCTCGAGCGCGATCCGGCAGGCGCTGGCGGCCGGCGATGTCGAGCGCGTGGGAAGGTTGCTCGGGCGGCCGTTCTCGCTGCGCGGGCCGGTCGTGGCAGGCGACCGCCGGGGCCGCACGCTCGGCTTTCCGACCGCGAATATCGCCATCGGCCTCGACCGCGCCTTACCCGCATACGGCATCTACGTGACCCGGGCGTATGTGCGAGAAAGCGCCTACGAATCATGCACGAGCATCGGCATCAGGCCTACGTTCGATGTCGAGCCACGGCCGATAGTGGAGACATTCATCCTCGATTTCGATGAGGAGATCTACGGGCGGGAAATGCAAATCGACCTACTGCACCGGCAGCGCGGCGAGGAGCGGTTCGCTTCGGCCGAGGAGCTGATCGCGCAGATGGAGAAGGACGTGCGGGAGACGCACGAGTGGTTTCGGGAAATCGGCGAACACGCAGAATGACAGTTGGCTCCGCCCGAGTGCCGTCCCGCGAAGAGCTGCGCTCGATTATCACCCGCGCCGTTGCCGATATCATACCGCGCGACGAGTTCATCGCGTCGCTGACTTCGGGGCGAGCGCTACGTCTCAAGATGGGGTTTGATCCAAGCGCGCCGGACCTCACGCTCGGCCATGCCGTAGGTCTGCGCAAGCTGCGGCAGCTCCAGGACCTCGGCCACACCATCGTCGTGATCGTCGGCGATTGGACGGCGCGGATCGGCGATCCATCCGGGCAGTCGAAGACCCGGCGGATGCTTACCGCTGACCAGGTCAAGGAGAACGCAGAGACCTATCTGCGTCAGTTCTCGAAGATCGTCGACCGCGAGCTAACCGAGATCCGCTGGCAGAGCGAGTGGTTCGACGAGTTCACGCTCACGACAGTAGTGAACCTCGCGGCTAAATTCACGGTCGCGCAGATGCTCGAGCGCGGCGACTTCGCGGAGCGCTTCGCCGCCGGAAAACCGATCGGTATCCACGAGCTGTTCTACCCGCTCCTCCAGGCCTATGATTCGGTGGCGGTGAAAGCGGACGTGGAATTCGGCGGGACCGATCAGACGTTCAACCTTCTAGTAGGGCGCGATCTTCAACCGGAGTTCGGGCAAAAGCCTCAGGCCGTCTTCACGGTGCCGCTTCTGGTAGGGACGGACGGCGTCAAGATGAGCAAGAGCCAGGGCAACTACGTGGCGCTGGACGAGCCGCCCGGCGAGATGTACGGCAAGCTCATGTCGATCACCGACCCGCTCGTCGGCGACTACTTCGAGCTGCTCACCGACGTCCCGACCGAGGATGTCGCAGCCATCCGCGAGGCGGTCCCTAGGGGCGGTACCGGCGCGCGTGACGCAAAGATGCGCCTGGCGTACGAGATCGTCTCGCAGTTCCACGGAGCGGACGCCGCAGCCGAGGCAGAGGACGAGTTTCGGCGGGTTTTCAGCAAGCGGGAAGCCCCTGAGGAAGCACGCGATTTACCCGTACCGTTCAACGGAGCGGCGAGCGTAGAGATCGATCTAACAGACGCACTCGGCTCGGCCGGACTAGTACCGAGTAAGTCCGAAGTACGGCGCCTGGTCTCCCAGCGCGCGGTCGAGGTCAACGGGACGCCTGTCGACAGCACGCGAGTGACGGTCGGCAAGGGAACGATGATCCGCGTCGGCAAACATAGATTTGTTCGCATTATGGATAGCGGCGGTGCCACTGGAGCCGAGGGATAAACCGAAACCCGCGCACGGCGTTTTACGTATATAAACAGGACCTCTGACCGTGAGCTGAGGGGGAAGAAGGACTACATTTCAGTATCCTCTAAACTTCTGGCTTTGAATTGTAATTCGTGAAATCCCGCCATATAATGCGGTCAGCCAGAGTCCCCGGGGGCCGGAGAGGCGGCCATTGTAAAGGAGGCAGCAATGGCAACGGACAGCGACTACTGGAGCCGGTTTTGGCGAACTCGCTTGAGCCGCCGCCGCTTGCTTCAGACATCGGCGGTAACCGCCGCGGGGCTCGCCGCCGCAGGAGTTGTCGGCTGCGGCAGCGATAACGAGAAGACGGGCGGCCAGACATCGACCGCCGTCTCCTCCCCGAAGGCGGGCGGCACTTTCCACGGGCCGCTCGTCGGGCTCTCGACGGGCAACCCACCGAGCCTCGATCCTGAACGGCAGTTATCGTTCCTCGCCCAGATCCCTGCGGCTTTCCACTACAGCCGCCTGCTGAAGTTCGCGCCCGGCAAGTTTACCGATGTCGACGGCGCGACGAGCGTACAGATCGATTTCAGCAACGTCGAGGGTGACGCCTGCGCCGGCGTACCGGAGGCCCCGGATGGCATGACCTTCAACTTTAAGCTGCGCGACAACCTGAAGTTCCATAACATCGCTCCGGTGAACGGGCGTGCGGTCACCGCCGACGACGTCAAGCATTCCATCGACATCTTTGCTGCGGAGTCGCCGAACCGCGGCAACTGGCTCGCGCAGGTCGACACCGTGACTGTCGTCGACCCGAAGACGTTCACGATCAAGCTCAAGAAGCCGTTCGGCCCGGCCTTCCAGGTTTTGTTTGCGAACAACGACGGCGGCCCATGGGTTATTCCGGCCGAGCTTCTGGACAACAAGGACCAGGTGGGCAAGCAGGCGATCGGCTCCGGTCCCTGGATCTTCGACTCCTGGGAGCCGAACGTCGTTATCCGGTGGAAAAAGAACCCCGAATACTACGACGCACCGAAGCCATATATGGATGGCTTCGAGGGGTCGCTCATCAGCGATCCGGAGCAGATCCTAGCGAATTTGAAGAACGGAACGTTCGATGGTTCGCTATGGTCGGCGGACCTATGGACGCGAGGCCGCTCAGAGCTGCCGCAGGGCCAGTGGTTTACCGGACCCGAGCACGTCTGGGGCGGCGCCTACTTCAACTTCGCGAACCCACCGTTTAACGACAAGCGTGTCCGCCAGGCGCTCTCGATGGCGATCGACAGGCCGGGAATTCTGGGCGCGCTCGACCAGCCAAAGGCGACCGGAGGCGGCTCCGGGATCACGCATGTTTCTCAGTACGAAAAATTCTGGATCGACCCGATCAAGGACGAGTCGACGTTCGGCCCCAACGCCAAGTACTTCAAGCGCGACGTCGCGGAGGCGAAAAAGCTGCTCGAGGCGGCCGGTTACACGGGTGATATCAACTTAACAGCGAACTCTTCCAACGTTTATGGTGCGGGCTTCGGCAAGCAGATGGAGGCGTTCGCCGCAAGCGCGGGCGAAGCAGGGTTCAAGATGAACCTGAACCTGGGCGAGTATGGCGGCTACCTGGCGACGACCTTCCTGGGCGATATCCCGCCGGATGCTATCGGCCTCGCGCCGCTACAGGGCAGTCCGATCGACCCGCACAACATTTTCTTCAGTGTGTTCCACCCGAGTAGCGGCCGGCACAACTGGGGCCCGAAGGGAGCGGTGCCTGCCGCGGACCTACCTAAGGCGAACGACCCCACGCCAGCCGGGGATGCGGACCTGCTTGCCCTATGGACCAAGCAGGCGCAAGAGATCGACCCGGACAAGCGGGCCGATCTCATCAAGGACGTCCAGCGGATGATGGCGGAGAGCATGTGGCTGGTACCCTGGACCGGCGTATCGACCGCCTACGTCTACCAGCCGTGGGTCAAGAACATTAAACTAATCCGTGGCTACGGCTTTGGTGCGGAAACGGCCGTGAACATGTTCCTCGACAAGCCGGCGTAAAGGAGGAGGGCCCAGGGCCTTAAGCGCGGGAGGTGCGCCAGTATTTCATCCGCCGGGCGCTGCTTATCATCCCAACCGTACTGGGCGTTACCCTCCTGATTACGCTGCTCCTTCAGATCCTCCAGGGCGATATCGCCGACCAGATCTTCGCTGAATCCGCGACGTTCAACCAGGAGCTGACCAAAGAAAAAATCAAGGACGATCTGGGAATCAATGATAAGGTCCTTGGCTCCCACTTCCTGGGCATCTTCAAGCAGTGGGGTGAATGGGTGGGAGGCGTCGCGCACGGCGATTTCGGCGAATACTTCCGTAGCCGTAAGTCGGTGGGCGGTGAGCTGAAAAACCGCATCCCGGTTACGCTGGAGCTTTCCGGCCTCGCGCTGTTCTTCTCGCTCGTGATTGCCTTACCCATTGGGGTCATTTCGGCGATCAGGCAGGATACGCTGGTGGACCATACGGCTCGTAGCTTCTCGATTTTCATGCTGGCTTTACCTTCGTTCTGGCTAGGCACCATGTACTTTGTGATAGTGGGCAACTGGCGCGGCTGGGGATTGCCGCAGTCCGTCGGTGATTGGTTATTGCCTCCCTCTCAGTACAAGGACTTCTGGGTGGACCCGGAGGCGAACATCAAGCAGATGTGGGCGCCGGCAGCGATCCTGGGCTTTGCCCTGGCCGGCTCGGTAATGCGTTTGACGCGCAGCCAGATGCTGGAGGTGCTGCGACAGGACTACGTTCGCACCGCCTGGTCGAAGGGCCTGCGCGAACGGACGGTTGTGGTGCGGCACGCGATTAAGAACGCCTTCATCCCCGTCTTCAGCCTGATCGGCGTACAGATCGCGATCCTCGTGAGCGGATCAGTCGTGCTCGAGCGCATCTTCGGCCTGCCCGGGCTCGGTCTGATGCTAATCGAAGCCGTATCGCAACGCGAGTACGTCGCTGTTCAGGGAGTGCTGTTGGTCGTGGCGGTCCTTGTTGTGTTCACGAACTTCGTTGTCGACATGGTCTACTCCCTGCTCGACCCCCGCATTCGCTACGCGTAAATAAGCAATGGCGATCCGGGAGCAAGCGATACCGCTCGAGGCCCTAGAGGCGCCCCTCGCTCCCGCCTGGCGGCGCTGGGTCGCCGGCGGCCTGAGCTTCGCCCGGCGAAAGCCGTTGGGCGCTTTTGGGGCAGTCATTCTCGCCGTCACGCTCGCCGTAGCATTGTTCTCGCCGTGGATCGCGCGTTATCCGTACGCGGAGCCCCACTTCAGCGACACGCTGCAATCTCCGAACGGGACGTACTGGTTTGGCACCGATGTCCTCGGGCAGGACTTCTTCAGCCGCATGGTAATCGGGAGCCAGGTGACGGTGCTGGCCGGTCTTGGGACCGTGCTCGTCGCAGCTCTTTTGTCCATCGTTGTCGGCGGAATCAGCGGCTACCTGGGTGGACGCGTAGATATGATCGCACAACGAGTTGTGGACGTCTGGGTGTCGATACCTGCGATCTTTCTTCTGATCGTCTTCCTCTCCGTGCTCGGTACCGGTGGGGACGGTTTCCTCGGCCTGGGCCGCGGCCCGAACGTGGGTTTGGATCCAAAGGATGGGGACTGGATATGGTACACGTTCTTCCGCAGTAGCGTTGTCATCTTCTCGCTCGGCATCATCTTCGCCGGCTACGGGGCGCGTATCGTGCGCAGCGCCGTACTGGCCGTCAAGGAAAACGCGTACATGGACGCGGCGCGCGCGCTCGGTGCCTCCAACATCCGCATCATGCTGCATTACGTTCTGCCGAACATCATGCCGCTCGTCATCGTCCTCGCCAGCGTGAATCTCGGCGCTGCCGTTCTCGCGGAAGCGACAGTGAGCTTCCTCGGCTTCGGAATCCAGCGGCCCTTCCCGACCTGGGGCGGGCTCCTGGATGTCGACGGGCGCGTCTACGGAGTGGGGCACGAATGGCTCTCAATCATCCCCGGACTGGCCATCTTCGTCTGCGTCTACGCCTTCAATATGCTCGGGGATGCGTTGCGCGACGTGCTGGACCCACGCCTACGCGGCGGCCGCTAGCCTCGCCACTCGTGTAACGTATCCCGGCTTTTGTTTCATCGTTTCCTTCGTAGACTTTGACGAATGTCGAGAGAGGCGTTAGTATAGTCGCCCTGAGATGGCAATTCTGCATAAGTGTTTCTACAGTTCACTGATTATAGTGTCGATAACTGTGCTCGGAGCGGTCGCTTGCGGCGGCGGTGACAGCGAGCCGGGGCCGTCGACTGCAGCCACGCCGTCCCCGGTCCCTGGACGCGGCGGGCCGCACGGGCCGGGAGTCACGGAGACCGAAATTAGGCTTGGTATGACGAATGACCTATCGGGCTCGGCCGATACTCCCTACAGCCTGATTACTGCAGCTATTCACGCCTACTTCCACAAGCTGAACACGGAGGACGGTGGTGTTTGCGGGCGCAAGATCAACCTCCTTGCCGAGGATGACCACTACACGCCACAGGGCGCTCTCCAGACGACTCGGAAACTCATCGAGCAGGACCAGGTCCTCGCTATGATCGGCGCGCTGGGAACGCCGGTGCACACGCCGGTGGCCGCCTACCTGAACGATCCCAATGGCGACGGCAATACAGCGGACGGCATACCGGACCTCTTCGTCTCGACCGGCTGGTCCGGCTGGGGCGATGTCACAAAATACCCCTGGACGATCGGCTACATTCCCGACTACCTGCGCGGCGTGCAGGAAGCCGTGTCGAACAAGGAGCTCGTCGTGTCCTCGCAGACGGTCGATCCCTCGCCTGAATCCCTCAAGGCGCAACTGCTGGCAACACGCGATACAGGCGCGGAGGCCGTTGTTCTGGCGCTGCCCCCGCAAGTTTCAGCGAACATCTTCAAGATGGCGGCGGCCGCAGGGTACAGCCCGAAGTGGCTTATTAGTTACGTCAACTCACCAAGCGCTCTGGCTCGTGAAATTGGTGGCGGCACGCTCGCCGAACAGCTGCTCAAGGGGTTCGAGGACCTCAACGGGTCTATCTCCACGAAATACCTGCTCAGTGCCATCGACGATGCTGAGGCGGCCCCCTTGCAGGAACATCGGCGCATCATGGAGACGTACGGAGGGCCGATTGTAAACACGCTGACGGTTTACGGCCAGTCCCTTGCCGAAGCCGTCGTCGAAACGCTGAAACGGTCGTGCGATAGCATCACGCGGGAGGGGGTCCTGCATGCCGCTGAGTCCCTCCAGCACTTTCACTCGTCGCTGATGCTGCCCGGCGTTGAGCTGAACCTTGGGCCCAAAGACCACTATGCCATCCAGACGCTCCAGCCCGTCGAGATCCAGAAGGACGGCACCCTTAAGGACCTCGGCGACCCCGTCGCAGTCGAATAAACATGGGCGAGACCGGCGCGATCGACGACATCGTCCACCGGCACGCCAGGGCAATCGTCTCCATGGACATCGCTCAGATCATGAATGACCTGGAACCGCGCGCGATGGCGAAGCTCCAGCAGCAGGTGGGTGGTGGCACCGCGATTCGAATTAACGACTACGAGCTTCTCGGCAGCCGGCCGGATGGAGAGGACTGGCTGTACGAAGTCAGGTACATCGGCCCGCAGTCATTCAACGTCCAGGCGCGCTGGTCGCAAGTTGGCGCCGACTGGAAGGTCGTCGACGCAGACATCATTGAGCGCGAGTAATCCCAACTCGCTATTCCGAGACCAGTTTCTCCGCAAGCGCCCGATAGACCGCCCCATTGAACGCCAGACCCGAGTGCGTGCCGCTGACCTCGATGTTTTCGGCGCCGGGGACCCGGCAACTCCAGGCAGGGACAATCGGGTCATCGCGGCTGTAGATCGAAACGGCCTTCGTAGTCCGGCTGATCGGCGCGCGCAGATCGGAGAAGAAGGAGCACGCGCAATCCGGCGCGTCGCAGTCCGGGTCAAGCAGGTTTCGGATACGGCTGCTCGCCTCGCCGAGCCTGCGCGAAGGACCGGTCGGGGCGCTTCTCGTGTCTCCCCAATTAAATCGCATCATCGCCCCGACGGGCGAGCCGAGGAGCACGAGGTGTGACGCCCGCTCACCGAGACGCGTCGCGATCGCCTTCGCAAGGATGCCGCCGCGGCTGTGCCCGATGAGCACGGCCGGCTTCTCGGTGCGCGAGAGCCTGCGTTCCAGCGCTTCATGCGCCTGCCGGGTGAGGCGCTCGGGGCAGCCTGCGTTCACCCAGAAGGTCGAGGGAACGGGGCGGTAGCCAATGCGGCCAAGCCAGGAGTGCATCGGCTGAAGATAGAAGTCGTTGGCGAACAGGCCGGGCAGCACTAGCGCCGGCCGGCCGTCGCCGCGCGGCACGCCGACACCGTAGAAGACAGGGTCCGCCATCAGCAAGGCGAACTCCTCGAGCGCCAGCGGTTCGCGGGATACGGACGACAGCCTTTGCCGGACCAAGGTTAGGCGCGGGCCGCCTCTCGCTCCTTGTTCGCGTTCTCGATGATCTTCTGCGCCAGGTGCGCGGGCACTTCCTCGTAGTGCGAGAGGCCCATTGTGAAATAGCCGCGGCCCTGCGTAATCGAGCGCATGTCGGCCGCGTAGCGCTGGACCTCCGCGAGCGGCGCCTGCGCATCGATCGTCGTCATCGTCCCCGAAGGGGTCATGCCCAGCACCCGCGCGCGCTTGCCGTTGAGGTCGCTGATCACGTCTCCGGTGTTCGCCTCAGGGACCGTGATCTGCAGATCCATGATAGGCTCCAGGATGCAGGGCTGGGCGTCCTGCGCGCCCTTCTTCATCGCCTGCGCGGCGGCGAGCTTGAAGGCGATGTCCGAGGAGTCCACGGGGTGCTCTTTGCCGTCGTAAAGGGTCACGCGCATATCGACAATCGGATAATGCGCCAGGATGCCGTCGCTGAGCGCCTCAGTAACGCCCTTTTCGACGGAGCCGATGTACTGCTTGGGGACGACGCCGCCGACGGTCTTGTTGACGAATTCGAAGCCCGTCCCCCGCGGCAACGTCTCCACTTCGAGGGCCACACGGGCGAACTGTCCGTGCCCGCCGGTCTGCTTCTTGTGGGTGTATTCGGCCTGAGCGGTCGACTTCACCGTTTCTCGGTACGGCACCTTAGGCATATGCATCTCGAGATCAACGCCAAACTTGCGCCTGATCTTCTCCAAAGCGACCTCCACATGGGAGTCGCCCAGGCCCGATAGGATCATCTCGCCCGTATCGGGGCTACGCTCCAGCCGCAGGCTGGGGTCCTCTTCGACGATGCGGTTAAGCGCGGTACCCATCTTGTCGAGGTCGGCCTTGGTCTTGGGAGAGATAGCCGCGCTGAACGACGGCTGCGGGAACGAAATCGGCTCGAGCGTGACCGCGTTCTCTCTTGCGCCGAGGGTATTCCCGGTGTGGGTGTCCGCGAGCTTAGCGACCGCGCCGATGTCCCCGGCTGTGACCTGCGACGCGTGCTCCTGGTTCTTGCCGACGATGTGATAAAGGCTGCCGATGCGCTCGTCGACATTGCGGTTCGCGTTCCAGACGTGGGAATCCGACTTGAGCGTGCCGGAAAGCACCCGGAAGTAGGACAGGCGGCCTACGTAGGGGTCCGCTGTCGTCTTGAAGATGAGCGCGGCCAGCGGCTTGGATGCATCGGGCGGCAGTTCCTTGCCGGCGGCGCCGGCCACACGGTCGGTCGGGGAGGGAAGGAGCGCGGCGATTGAATCTAGCAGGCGTCGGGCGCCGACCGCCTTTGTCGCCGAGCCGGTAAAGATCGGCGTGATTTTGCCTGCGGCGATGCCGGCGCGCACTCCCGCCCTTAGCTCCTCCGCCGAAAGCTCCTCGCCTTCAAGGTATTTCGTGATGAGCGCGTCGTCCGTTTCAGCCGCTGCCTCGATCAGCTTCTCGCGCTGCTGGTCCGCCTGCGATGCGACTTCGGCCGGGATCTCGCCTTCCTCGGCCTTCTCACCAAGGTAAGCCTTCATCGTCAACAGATCGACGACACCCTGGAACGCCTGCTGGGCGCCCACCGGCAGCTCGACCGCCAAGCACTTGTTCCCCCAAAGCGACTGTATCTGCGCCAGCGTGCTGCTGAAGTCGGCGTTGTCGCGGTCCATGCGGTTGATGAAGATGGCCCGCGGCAGCGCCAGTTCTTCGGCGAACCGCCAGGCGAACTCCGTACCCACCTGCACGCCTGACGACGCATCGACGACGATGAGCGCCGTGTCGGCCGCCCGCAACCCGCATTTCACCTCGCCCATGAAGTCCATGTAGCCCGGCGTGTCGAGGAGGTTCACCTTGTAGCCGTCCCACTCAAGCGGCAGGATCGAGATGTTGAGGCTGAACCCCCGCTTCTGCTCGTCTGGGTCCCAGTCGGAGAGGGTCGAGCCATCCTCGATCTTTCCGAGCCGGTTCGTTGCTCCGGCGGCGAACATCAGCGCCTCGGCCAGCGAGGTCTTCCCGGTGCCGCTGTGCCCTACGAGCGCGACGTTACGTATATTCTCCGCCGGGTAGTCTTTCATAAGGGGGACCTCTCTCGATTTTTGGGACGACTGTGCTGGTCTATCGTACCGATTTTCGGCGGGACAAGGAAAGAGTGCCGGTTCTTGACACTGCATTTCGGTAGCGCATAAATGGGTGCTGCCACAGATGCTTGACCAGGAAACAGACACCACCCTGCGAACGCGGGCGGAGTGTGAGCGCTGCCGGAAAACGCTCGATGGTTCCAGCTTCGAGGTACGCACGTCCAGCAGCAGCCGCCTCCGCTGCCTGAGGTGCGCGCTCACCTTCGGGCCACTCGTGCGGCGTTCGGCCATCGTCGCGCTTATCGTTGGGACGATTCTGACGGCTATCAACCAGGGGAATATCATCATCGGCGGCGATTTCCCGGCGTCACTCTACTGGAAAATCCCGCTCACCTACGCGGTGCCGTATTGTGTAGCCACGACCGGCGCGATTCTAAACGGCCGGCGCCACCTCCAGTTCGGCAAGGGCAACACGTGATTGCGCTTCGAGACAAGGACACGGGCAACGACCTCGGGACGATCAGTGAGGCGCAGCTGCGGTTCCTGGTCGACCAGCTCGAGGAGGAGTACGCAGAGGACAGGGACTACTACATCAATCGCACGATGCTCGATGTCATGCAACAAAACGGCGCCGATCCCGGACTGGTCGACCTCCTTTCCAAGGCGATCGGCGACCGGGACGGCGTCGAGATAGAATGGTCAGAAGTCTAGCCCAAAAGAGGAGGTTGCCATGTACGGATCGGTTTACCGGATACGCCCGAAAGCAGGCAAGGAGCAGGAGATCATCCAGCTAATGGAGGAGTGGGAGCGAGAGCGTCGGCCAAAGGTCAAAGGCGCCGTCGGCGGGGCGATGTTCAAGCTCGATAACGGTGGCCTCATGGGTGTCGCGGCCTTCGATAGCAAGGACAGCTATCGAGCGAATGCAGAAGACCCCGAGCAGGACGCCTTCTACCAGCGCTGGCGCGCCCTCATGGATACCGACCCGGAATGGAACGACGGCGAGATCATCGGCGGCTGGGGGTCTATCGCACCATAAGCGACGGGGCGAGTATACCTCGCCCCGCTTCGACTTCAGCACGCCCCGGATCGGTGGCCGGCGGAGTCACACTAGCTCGGCGTTGACCTGCTCCGACGCACGGTCGCCGCCACGAAGCCCCCTATCGCGGCGAGAACGCCAATGCCGATAACCAGCGGAATGGCAACGCCATCGCTGCCGCCGGAACTCATCGAGGCGCTCGCGCTTCCGGTCGAGCTGTTGACGCGGTCGCGGAGCGCAAGCGCTGAAATCGCGCTCACACCGTCACCCGCCGATGTCCCGCTGCTCACCGCCCGGCCGTCGCCGACAACGACCGCGCCCGCCATGCTCGGGTGCAGGTAACAGAAGTACGGGAACACGCCGGACTTGTCGAACTTGTACGAGACGGATTGCCCCTCGGGGATCTGCTGATCTGTACCCCAGCTGTCCGCCACGCCAGTCACCGTGTGTGCGGTCGGGTCGGTGTTTGTCCACGTTACCTGGTCCCCCGGCTGAACGCGCACGACCGTGGGCGAGAAGCAACTCTTGCTCAGCTCGACGGTCGTCTTCGCCTCATCGCTGAAGACGTTGCTGTGGCACCCGCCACCCGCCTGCGCAGGGGTCCCTCCCGCCAGCGCAAGAGACCCTATCGCGAGCGCTATGATCATCGTTACTATTCGACGCATTGTGCATAACCTCCTCTCGCTGCTTTCAAAAGAAGTACACCGATGGGAGGCGATTGGTTCCCGGAATTAGTTCTTAGTTCTCAGTTGTCAGTTATCAGTGACATTAGCCTCTTGCGGTTCATGGATGTCTCAGTGCCGCCCGGCCTGCTGCTCCGCCAGCATGACGGTGTTCGAGAGGAGCATCGCCACCGTCATCGGGCCTATACCGCCGGGAACGGGCGTGATCGCGGAAGCTACCTGGCGTACGCCCTCGAAGTCGACGTCGCCGACGAGGCGGCGGCCGGATTGGCGGCTCTCATCCTCGACCCAGTTGTTGCCTACATCGATCACGACCGCGCCGGGCCTCACCATGGCGGCCGTGACCGCGTTCGGCGATCCCATCGCGGCGATGAGGATGTCCGCCTGGCGCGTGAAGGATGCCAGGTCAGGCGTTCCCGTATGGCAGAGCGTGACAGTGGCATTTGCGCGCGGGTTCTTCTGCATAAGAATCGCCGCGACCGGCTTGCCGACGATGTTCGAGCGCCCGCAGACGACGACGTGTTTGCCGTTGGGCGGGTGCCCGCTGCGGTGCAATAGCTCGACGATGCCGGCAGGCGTGGCGGGCCACGGGCTCGGCTCGCCGCGAAGGAGACGGCCCAGGTTCATCGGCGTCACGCCGTCGGCGTCCTTCTGCGGGTCGATCGCGTTGATGATCGCGTGCTCATCCAGTTGCTCCGGCAGCGGCAGTTGGACGAGGATGCCGTGGAAGCGACCGTCTTCGTTGAGATCGAGGATGCGCGAGAGCAGCGTCTGCTGACCGGTGTTCTCTGGTAGGTGGAACATATCGGAATAGATACCCGCCTGCTCTGCCGCGTCTCCCTTCGAGCGCACGTACGAGAGCGACGACTGGTTCTCGCCTACGAGCACGAGCGCCAAGCCCGGCGTGATGTCCCGCTGGTGCAGCTTGTCGGCACGCTGCTTCGCCTCCTCGCGCACCTGCGCCGCGATCGCTTTCCCGTCGATGATGACGGCGGGTTCAGTGAGGAGCGACACGCCTGCCGGCTGGGACGTGCCTCGAAGAAGGATGCGCATGACCTCGCTCCTCACCTCTCCAAGGCCTACCCCTAAGCTCTCGATAATTGCGGTTCCTTTACCCGCGCCTTGCCGGGCGAGTCCCAGTAACAAATGCTCGGTCGCGATGTAATCCTGTCCAAGGCCACGGGCCTCGGCCGCGGCTAGTTCTATAACCTTCTCCGCCGATGGTCTAAGTTCAAGCTCGCCCCGTACTTCGCCGTCTTCTCGCCGAGCGGCTTCCCCAACTCGTTCCCTCACCCGTTTTAAATCGATGCCCAGCCCCCTGAGGACATGAGCAGCCAGTGCTTCTTTCTCCCGCACTAAACCCAACAGCAGATGCTCCGTCCCGATGTAATTATGGTTGAGCCGCCGCGACTCCTCGCGTGCCAAGATAAGCACCCGCCGCGCGCGCTCGGTGAATTTATCGAAGGGGTCGGCCATAGCGCGTCAAATGATACACCCGCCACAAGCGCCTGCCGTATAATCACCGCATGCCAAACGAGGACATCAACGGCATCAGCATCTACCTAGAGGAGTTCGGCTCCGGCGATCCGCTCGTACTGGTGCACGGCTCGTGGACCGACCACATGGAGTGGCCCTTTATTGTCCCAGGACTCGCCCAACGCTTTCGCGTCGTCGTCTATGACCGGCGGGGCCACAGCCAGAGCGAGCGCCTGCCCACCCAGGGCAGCGTCCACGAGGACGTCGCCGACCTTGCCGCGATCATCGAGCGTGCGGGAGCGCCCACCCATGTGCTTGGAAATTCGATGGGCGCCTCGATCTCCCTCCGCCTCGCCGCCGAGCGCCCGGAGCTGCTACGGACGCTTATCGTGCACGAACCCCCGCTTTTCAATATCCTCCGCGACGACCCGAAGACGAAACCGATCGCCGAGGAGACTAACGGCCGTATCCTCCCGGTCATCAACGACCTCGCGGCCGGAAACATGGAGGACGGCGCGCGGCGCTTCGTGGAGATGGTGATGGGCCCCGGCGCCTGGGATAAGGCGGTGCCGGATGCGGCGAAGCGCACGCTGCTCAACAACGCCCCGACGTTCCTCGACGAGACCCGCGACCCGGAGACGCTTTCCTTGGACACGCAAGCTCTGGCCCGCTTCCAGCGCCCGGTCCTGCTCACCGGCGGCTCCGAGAGCCCGCCTTTCTTCGCCCCGGTCCTCGAGAAGCTGGCCGCTGTCCTCCCGAAGGCCACCCGCAAGACTCTGGCCGGTGACGGACACCTGCCGCACATCACGCACCCGCAGGAGTACGTCGCGCTCATCACCGAGTTCATCGAGACCGCTTCGTACGGGCGCAACTGAGTCCGCCGAAGCCCTTCGACTCGTTCCACGCATCAGATGCCCACGGAATCACGACCAAACAGCGGGGTGCTGCGCCCCTACGGTCGCATCGCTCGCGTATAATCGTGGCTCTGGAGGTTCGTCATGCAGGGGTCACAGGCCGGATCAGTCGTAGCTCTCTGGCGCTATCCCGTCAAGTCAATGATGGGCGAAGAGCTGAACTCGACAGAGGTCACCCAGCGCGGCCTGCTCGGCGACCGAGCCTACGCGCTGGTGGACGCCGAGACCGGCAAAGTCGCCAGCGCGAAGAACCCGCGCCGCTGGCCGCGCTTATTCGACTTTCGCGCCGCCTACACCGAGCCGCCGCGAAAGGGCTCAAAGCTACCGCCGCTGCGGATCACACTGCCCGACGGGACGGTCTGCCTGAGCGAGCAGCCGGACATCCAGGCGGCCCTTTCAAGCGCTCTCGGTCGTACGGCGACGCTCACCCTCACCCCGCCCGAAACGCCGACACTCGAGGAATACTGGCCGGACATTGAAGGGCTGACTCACCGCGAGACCGTTACCGACGAAGGGATGCCCCAGGACACCTTCTTCGACCTTGGGCCCGTCCACATTCTCACGACATCGACGATCAACCAGCTCCGCGGACTGTACCCAGAGGGCCGATTCGAGGTCCGACGCTTCAGGCCGAACATCGTCGTCGAGACGCCCGGAGAGACCGGCTTCGCCGAGAACGCCTGGCTGAACCGCACCGCGGCGATCGGCCACGAGGTGGTGCTGCGCGTGTTCAGTCCCTGCCCGCGCTGCGTGATGACGACGCTTCCTCAGGGCGACCTGCCGCAAGACCACGGCATCCTGCGCGCCGCCGCTCAGCACAACAACGCCAACGTCGGCGTCTACGCCATGGTCGTGCAGCCGGGGCTCGTGCGGCGAGGGGATGCGGTAAGGGTGGTGGAGTAGGCAACCCGCTACGGCAGTTTGGTGCCATCGTCGACTTCCGAATTGATGGCTGCTTCGATATCCTGTCGCCCGTGACATTCAACCCGGAAGTTCACCACCGTCGATCCATTCGTTTACACGGCTTCGACTATTCGCTGTCCGGCGCCTACTTTCTCACGATCTGTACATACGAGCGGGAATGCCTTCTCGTGAGTGAGGCACTAGTGCACGCTGTTCAGTCAGAATGGCGTGCACTTCCAGAGCGCTTTGCAACGGTGCGCCCCGACGAGTTCGTTGTCATGCCCAATCATGTCCATGGCGTTTTACTGCTGAACGAGGAGGAAGCATCAGCCAAGATCCCGCTCGGGCAAGAGGTCTCGGCCTTCAAGTCTCTGACTGCGATTCAATGCAACCGAATGCTGGGCCGCGCACACCGACCGTTCTGGCAGCGGAATTACTTCGAACGAGTCGTCCGGAACGACGATGAATTCAAGCGCGTCCGGCAATACATACGGGACAACACGGCGAAGTGGGCGGAAGACAAGAATAACCCCGCCAACGTCGGACGATCATCGTAGGGGCGCGGGCTTGCTCCGCCCTGTGGCCGCTAATCGCTGAAAACGACTGATTGGCGGAAGGGTATCCCGGGCTATCGCGCACAGTGAAATTAGATTGCACTATCGTCTTGAGGCCGCAACGCAGGGCGGAGCAAGCCCACGCCCCTACACAGCTTCGTTCTCACACCTTCTGCCATGCCGTGCGTGTCACCTCTGTGCCGTCCTCCAGCCGCGCGATCTCGTAGTCGCCGAAGAGCGTGGGCGCTTCCTGCTGCATCAGGCGCAGCAGCTTGAGCGCCACGCGGCGGATCTCCGCCTCCGCGCCCTCTGCGCCGCGGAGCTCGATGAAGTGGCGCAGGGCGCGCGCGTTGGCGGAGCAGAAGATCATTGTCTCGGTCGCGTTGGGCAGGACGCTGCGCGCCGCCTCGCGGACGCGCTTACGGCCCTCCGTTTTCTTTTCGATGTTCGGCATCGCTTCCATCAGCCCCTCGACAAGGTCGAGGTAAGCCTGATGCGCGGTGCGGACGGCGTCGAGCCAGAGCGCGTGCATCCGCTCATCCCGCGCGATCACTTCCGGCTCGACGAAGTTCGCCGTCGACTCGTCGACGTAGCGCTGGGATAGCTGCGAGTAGCCCCAACCGGCGCGGTGGCGCACAAGCTCGTGCGAGAACGAGCGCGAGACGCCGGTGATGATGAAGTCCCACGTCGCGTGCTCCAGCACCGACCCGTGCTTCATCGAAACGAGGTTCTGGATGTATTCGCGGTTGGTCTTTCGGCCCTTGCCGAACGACATGTAGCAGATACGCCCGCCCGCCTCTACGAGCTGCTCGCCGCCGACCTCCGTATCTGTCTCCCACGTCAGCCCCTGGTCGCCCAGAAACCTGTCGACAGCCCTCGGGTCCATCGCCTGCCGCCCGACGATGTAGATCTCCGGCTCGCGGATGATCTTCGGCTCGGGCGCGATTCGCGTGTCCGGTTGGCCGTTCGTCGAGGGCTGTTGCGCCGTCGTTTGTTCCATACGAGCCTCCTAAAAGCAATTGTCGCATAGACGACGCCTGTTCGATTCCCGCCAATGGCACGTTTTGTGGAAAGCAGCATCCAACAAATTGGGTTCGGAGTAGAGGCGGAGCAACTGCCGTTCTGATTGAAAGTCTGAATCATTACCAAGCATCGGCTCATCGCAAGCGCCGCAGTTGCTCAGCCCCAACAGGTGGTTGGCTCCTTCCTGCTATGATTTTCCCGCAATGATAGCCACGGGCGTCGACATCATCGAGATCGAGCGCATCGAACGGGCGCTGGCGAAGTTCGGGCCACGTTTCCTGCGCCGTGTCTATACGCAGCTCGAGGCCGCGTTCTGCCGGGGGCGCACGAGCGAGCTGGCGGCCCGCTTCGCTGCCAAGGAGGCGGTCATGAAGGCGCTCGGCACCGGCGCGCGCGGAGTCGCCTGGCGCGAGATCGAGGTACTTCCAAACCACCGTGGCAAGCCGCTGGTCTACCTGCACGGACGCGCCAAGGAGCGGGCCGAGCGCATCGGCCTCGACGAGCTCGACGTCAGCATGAGCCACAGCCGCGCGTTCGCCCTCGCTTTTGTCGTCGGCCGCTCACGCGACCTCGAGCCCGACCGCGCAGCCTGGCGGACCAAGTTCGCCGGCATTCTCCGCGACCGGGGACTGCTCCAATGAGAGCCGCGACCAAACCCAAACTAGGGCAACGCGGCGAGGACGCTTGGGTTGATTTCTTCGGTATGGGCTTTGCCACCCAGGTGGAACTGCTTCCCGATGAAGTTCCTCTTCAAGCATGGGATGCTGGCCTTGTAAGCAACTTCTTGAACAGCGCGTGGGGAGTCTTGTATTTGACGAACCAACGTCTGGTTTGGATACGCTGGCGGTTCGCGGCTCCCTGGGCGCAGAAAATGGCTATTCTCAACCTAAAATCAGTATCCCGGGCACGAGTTGCAAGAAGTTTGAGCCTCGGTCTTGGTCTTAGGGAATTCGTCGCCATTACCCTAAAGGATGGTAGCGAGATTCGTTTCTGGCCGCCGAGTTACGGGTCGCGCCCTCAACAGATTGTCGATGAGATCGCGAAGACTCTGCGCGAACGGGGGTTGCTCGATGCCTGACGAAATGACCCTCGAGCAACTGGCGCGTTATACAGGCGAGCCTAAGGAGCGATTGCGCGAATGGCGGTTGCGCGGGCTTATCGGCACCGACGGAGACCGCCTGACACCGAGAGACCTGGACCGCGTGCGCCTCGTCCAGCTCGGCCTTCGTCATGGCATCGGCCTGGAAACGATGGTGGAAGCCAACCGCACCCAGCGGCTGATCGACCGCTATGTCGAAATGCTCCCGGAGCCGTCGCGCCGGACCTATTCGCTTGCCGAAGCTTCTGAGATCGCCGGACTCGATCTGGATGTCGCGCGGACAATGTGGAAGAACGCCGGCCTGGCGGCCCAGCAGGGCGAGGAGCTGCGCGAGGAGGACATCGAGGCGTTCAGGGCGTTCAAGACCTACTCGGACGCGGGGTTTCCGCTGGAGGCGCTCGCGGAGGGGACGAGGGTCTTCGCTGACTCCCTTTCACGCGTGGCCGAGATGGAGTCCAAGCTCTTTCATTTCTATGTGCACGAGCGCCTGAAGGCCCAGGGGTTATCCGGCGATGAGCTGATAAGAGTGACGGACGCAGCCGGCGAGATGTCCCGCCCTTTGCTTGAACCGACCCTCCTCTGGTTCCACAGGAAAGCATGGGAGAAGGCAATTCGGGAGGACCTCGTTATGCACATGGCGGAAGAGGCTGGCTTGCTGCAGGCGAGCGAGCTTCCCGGACAGCTCCAGCGCGCCGTGGTCTTCATAGATCTTGCCAGCTTCACGCCCATGACCGAGGCGATGGGGGATATCCAGGCGGCCCACGTCCTCGACCGGTTCTCGACGATCGTCCGCGAAGCGACAAACGCCTGGGACGGCCGCCTCGTCAAGCAGATCGGCGATGCCTTCATGCTCGTCTTTCCGGATGCCCGCTCGGCTGTCGCCTGCTGCCTCGAGATCAAGTCACGCGTGGCGCGAGAGCCACAGTTCCCGGCTGTTCGCGCGGGCATCCACTGGGGCAGCCTCCTCTACCGCGACGGCGATTACGTCGGCTCGAACGTAAATATCGCCTCGCGGCTGGCGAGCGAGGGAGAGCGGCACCAGATTCTCGTCACGCCGGAAGTCCGCCGCGAGGCGCGCGACCTGCCCGAAGTCGAGTTCGTCCGTCTCGGCAAACGCAACCTCAAGGGGCTGACCGGCTCCTTCGAACTTTTCGAAGCGCGCGCCGGAGGAGCGATGGAGGCCGACCGCGCCGTCGACCCGGTCTGCGAGACCGAACTCGGGCCCGCTGAGGTGGCGGCGCGGCTCCAGATCGAGGGCGCGGAGCGCGCATTCTGCTCTGAAGACTGTCTGCGCAAGTTCGTTTCCTCGCCGCAGTCATACGCGGGTGCCGAGCGTGGGTGACGGACTGACGATCGAGCAGTTGGCGCGCTATACCGGCGAGCCGGAGCAGCGGCTTCGCGATTGGCAGGAGCTAGGTGTACTCAACGCATCACGAGACGGCTTGGTCCCGCCCGATGAGGTGGACCGCGTGCGCCTGGTGCAGCTCCTGCTCCGGCGCGGTATCGATCTTGAGGAGATTGCGAAGCGCAGGCGGAATGGGACGCTTGAATGGCTCGAGGACTGGCCGTTTAGAGAAACAAGCGGTGCATTGTACGCGCTGGCCGAAGCGGCCGAGATCGTCGGGATGGAGCTCAGCACGCTGCAGCGGTTCCGCGAGGCCTTCAGTCCGAGCGGGCCCGAAGACTATGTGACCGAGGAGGAGATAGGGCTGCTGCGCGCCTGGAAGACGGCTGCCCTGGCAGGCGTGCCGGACGAAGCGATGGTCGAGATGATCCGTGTGTACATAGACAGCCTCGACCGGGTCGCCGAAGCGGAGCAGCGGCTCTACCGCTTCTATGTCTACCGTCGCTTGGAGGCGGAAGCTCAATCGCCGGAGGAGCTGATCGAGCGCGCGAAGGCGGCGACCGACCAGCTCACCCCGATCATCGAACCGATTGTCCTTTACTTCCATCGCCGCGGCCTTATTCGAGCGGTGCGCGAAGACATCGTCATGGAGCTTGCGGAGCAAACGGGCCTCGTTCCTCGGGCCGAGACTGCCGCGGACCTTCGGATGGCTGTCGTCTTCATCGACCTGTCGAGCTTTACGCCGCGCGCCGAGGCGATGGGGGACGTCGCCGCGGCGGCCGTCCTCGAGCGCTTTTCGTCTTTCGTCCGCAGCTCGAGCGCCGCCTGGACGGGGCGCGTGGTCAAGCAGATCGGCGATGCGTTTATGCTCGTCTTCACGGACGCCCGATCGGCCGTCGCTTGCTCCCTTGAGATCGAATCGCGCGCGGCGAAGGAGCCGCAGTTTCCCGCCGTGCGCGCCGGTATCCACTGGGGCACCGTCCTCTACCGCGAAGGCGACTACGTCGGATCGAACGTAAACGT
>VBJT01000002.1:0-1262 GCA_005880075.1 Chloroflexota bacterium | reverse complement strand
TCAAAGGCGTAAGCGACAAACTCGAGCTGTTCGAAGTGCGCTCAAGCTTCGCTCCCGCCGGCGAGAAGGCCGTCGATCCGGTATGTGGCATGGAGCTCGGAGCGGATGAGCTAACCGCCCGCCTCTCTCTCGAAGGCGTCGAGCGCGCCTTCTGCTCCGAGGCCTGCCTGCGCAAGTTCGTCGCCTCCCCGGAGTCGTATGGTGGTTAACTCCACCCCACACGTCATCCTGAGCGACGACCACTCCCATGCGCGGAACAACATACTCTCGCGAAGGGATCCGGGGCGGGGCGAGCGTCCGAGCTCGGAGGTCCGCACGGGGGTGAAGGGGGCAGCGCCCCTTTACGGGGGTTTCAGGGGGTGCCCCCCTGAATTCAAAAACAGGCCGGGCGGGTGGGTGGAAAGCACAGCGCCCCGCCTGTCAGCCGAGGCGGGAAATGGTTCCGCATGAAGCTTGCCATCGTCGCCGAAATGCAGAGCGCCGAACGCGAATGCGGCGTCCCGGTCGAGCAGCTCATGGAGAATGCGGGCCTCGCCGTCGCCCAGGAGGCCTGGCTCATGCTAGGCGAGCTCGCTGATCGCAAGATTGTCGTGCTCGCAGGCCCCGGCAACAACGGCGGAGACGGGCTCGTCGCCGCCCGTCACGTGAAGGACTGGGGCGCCGACGTGACGGTTGTCCTGCTCAACCCACGCGGCGAACACGATGCAAACCTCCGGGCCCTCGTCGAGCGCGAGCTGTCGATTGTTGTACTCGATGACGATGCCGCGAAGCTCGACGAACCGCTCGCAGGCGCCGAGCTCGTGATCGACGCCCTGCTCGGCACCGGCCGCGCACGCGAGATCGAAGGCCCGCTCGCCGGCGTGCTGCACAAGCTACGCGAGGCGCGCTCTCGCCGCCTGCCGCCGCGCCTGCTCGCCGTCGACCTTCCCACAGGCCTGGACGCCGATACAGGCTCCGTCGACCCCCACACCGTTGCCGCCGATCAGACGGTCGCGCTCGGCTGGAGCAAGGTCGGCCTGCACACTCTCCCCGGCGCCCAGTACGCCGGCCGCGTCGAGGTCGTCGACATTGGCATCGCCCCCGAGCACGGCGCCTCGATCAAAACGGAGCTGCTGACGGCGTCCTGGGCACGCTCTGTCCTGCCAGTACGACCGCCGGGCGCGCATAAGGGCACGTTCGGCAGCGCGCTTATCGTCGCCGGCTCCCCGCAGTATGTCGGCGCTGCGGCCCTCTCGTGCACCGGCGCCTTGCGTGTCGGCCCC
>VBJT01000099.1:2896-17828 GCA_005880075.1 Chloroflexota bacterium | reverse complement strand
CTCTTCGAACGCAGACGGAAGGTCGTGCAGCGAGACGACGCGGGAGATCAGCGGCGAGACATCGATGGTACCGGAGACGATGAGGTCGCGCGCCTCTTCGAACTCGGAGGCGTAGCCGAAGGTGCCGGCGATTGAGTGCTCCTGGAGGAGCAGGTTCAGCAGGTTGACGGAGTAAGGCTGCTCGAAGGCGCCGGCGACAACGATGCGACCGCCGCGGCGCGTGGACGCGAGGCAGTCGTCCATCGTCGGGGCGATGCCGACGCACTCGATCGCGAGATCGCAGCCGAGGCCATCGGTGATCTCGCGCACCTGCACCGACGCCACATTCGCCGGATCGACCGCCTGATCGGCGCCGAGGCGCAGGGCGAGCCCTCGCCGCGCGGCCGCCGGTTCGGAGACGATGATTCTCCCCGCCTCTCTGTGCTTGGCCGCGAGTACTGTGAGGAGCCCGATCGGCCCACCGCCGGCGATGAACACTGTCTCGCCTGCACTAAGCACGCCCCGGTTGAGCGAGTGAATCGCCACGCCCAGTGGCTCCGTGAGCGCGGCGCGCTCGAGCGAGGACTTGTCCGGTAAACGGATCGCCTGTTTCGCGCGCACGGCCACTCGCTCGGCATACGCGCCCTGCTTTCGGTATCCAGTACCCGCCTGCTCCGCGCAGAGGTTGGTGGCTCCCGATTTGCAGTAATAACACTGGCCGCACGGCCCACCCGGGTGCACGACGACCGGGTCGCCGACCGACAAGCCGTTTACGCCTTCACCGAGCGCTGAGACGATCCCTGTGAATTCGTGACCCATGACGGGCTGAAAGATGCCCGCGGCCCTCATTGATGGCATCTGAGAGGCGAACTCGTGGAGGTCAGATCCGCACACGCCGCAGTAGGCAACCTGTATCACGACTTCGCCCGCCGCCGACTTCGGATCGGGGATATCGCGCAGCTCCATCTTGCCAGGCGCAGCAAAAGCGACCGCCTTCACTGAAGGACTTCTGCTTCGGGAAGCGCCATGCCCGGTTCGTACACGGTGCGCAAGTACTGGGAGACCATGCGCTGGGCGTTGAAGAAGCTGCCGTTGTGCGAGATCGCGGAGCGCATCACGCCGAGATAGGCACGTGGCTGCTGGTAGAACATCGGGAGGATGATGTGCTCCAGCTTGTCGTAGAGCGAGTCAAGCTCTTTGGTGGAATCACCCGGCTCTTCGGCCCCGTCGCCGATCGCCCAGCCGGTAACGCCCTCGATCCATCCCTCGATCCACCAGCCGTCGAGGATGCTAAGGCTCGGCACGCCGTTGAGGGCTGCTTTCATGCCGCTGGTCCCCGAGGCCTCGAGTGGCTTGACGGGGTTGTTGAGCCACAGGTCAACGCCGGCGACGATGAGCGACGCGAGCGACATATCGTAGTCCTCGAGGTAAAAGACGGGCAGTACGCCCTTCAAGGCGGCCGAGACGGCGAAGATGTGCTCGATGCCTGCCTTGCCGACGGAATCACGCGCATGGGCCTTGCCGGCGTAAACGAGCTGGATTGGGCCGCAGCGGTCGATGATCCGCCTAAGGCGATCTTTGTTCGAGAAGATAAAGTCGATTCTCTTGTAGCCGGTCGCCCGGCGGGCGAAGCCGATGGTCATAACATCGGGCTTCAAGGTGTGGCCGGTGCGGCGCTGAACATCCTCCAGGAGATTAGCCTTTGCCTCTGCGTGAGCCGCTCGGATGTCCTCGCGGGGAATAGCGGAGGCCTGGCGGAGATAGCGGTTGTCGCGACGCCAATGGGGAACGTGGCGGTCATAAAGGCGAGCGAACGGGGCGGCGGTCCAAGTGACGGCATGCACTCCGTTCGTAATCGCGCTGATCGGGCGCTCCGGAAACATCCGCCGCGAGACGTGGGCGTGGCGAATGGAGACGCCGTTGGCGCTGCGGCAAAAGAACATCGCGAGATGCGTTAAGTCGAAGATGCCGCTGCGAGCTTGCGTCAGACGCGCCAGAATGCCCGTGCGCTCCTTGCCCAAGACCTTCTCGACCAGGTCGGCATCGAAGTGGTCGTGGCCCGCATCGACGGGCGTGTGCGTTGTGAAGACGCACTTCCGGCGCACATCGTCAACATCGGCCTCGATCACGGAGCCGCGGTCGTGGAGGCTCGCGTGCTCCTGGAGGAGGGCGAGGGTCAGCAGGCTGGAGTGCCCTTCGTTCATGTGGTAAGTGTGAAAGTCCGCGTGGCCGAGGGCGCGCAGCATGGCTATGCCGCCGATTCCGAGAACGACCTCCTGGCAGAGCCGGTAGCGCGCATCGCCGCCATAGAGCGAGTCGGTGAGGGTCTGGTCGTATTCGTCGTTCGACGGCAGCGAAGTATCCAGGAGGTAGACGGGGACCTCATGGCCGGTGACGCCGCGGACCTGAAAGCGCCAACCTCTGAGCTCGACCGGCCGGCCTTCGACGTTGACCCAGGCCCGCGCCTCGACCGCCTCCAACCTCCCGGCAGGAGACCAGTCGGAGGGTGATTCCGTCTGCCTGCCGTTAGCGTCGAGGTGCTGGCGGAAGTAGCCTTTGCGGTGGACCAGGGTGATCGCGACGACGGGGAGAGCCAGGTCTGCGGCTGCCCTCAAAGTGTCGCCAGCGAGGACGCCGAGTCCGCCAGAGTACGTCGGCATCGACGCATCTAACGCGATCTCCATCGAGAAATAGGCTATTGAATGTAGTTGCGCGGTCTGGTCGCTTGAAGTCACTTGCCGGGCGCCGAGGAAGCGAAGCGTGAGACAGCGGCTTCGATTGACTCCTCGAGGACGCCGACGAGGAGAGCGAGATCGTCTTCGGTGATGATAAAGGGCGGGCCGAGCATGATGATGTCTTGGGCGGCGCCGGAGCCGGCGGGGTATAGGAAGACGCCCTTGCTGAGGCCGGCAGCGACTATCCGGCGGGTGATATGAGCGTCGGCGGGGAAGCGTTCGAGCGTGTCGCGGTCGCGGACGATTTCGACGGCCTGCATGAGTCCGAGCCCGCGCACCTCGGCGACGTTCGGGTGCTGCTCGAGGCGGGCGAGGCGTTTGCTGAGTAGTTCGCCCATGGATTTGGCGCGGGCGACCAAGTCCTCCCGCTCCATGATTTCGAGAACTTTGTCGGCGACGGCGCAAGAGGCGGGATGCGCGCTGAAGGTGTAGAACATGAGGTCTTCACCGCGCTCGGCGATCGGGGCCATCACGCCGTCCGTAGCGTAGACCCCGCCGATGGGCGCGTATCCGCCCGCCAGTCCTTTGCCGCCGACCATGATGTCCGGGGTGACGCCCCAGTGGTTTAGCGCGAACTTCGCGCCGGTGCGGCCGAAGCCGCACATGACTTCGTCCGCGATGAGAAGCACGCCGTACTTCTGGCAGACCTCGGCGACGCGGGGCCAGTAGCCGTCCGGAGGAACGACCGCCCCCGCTGCGCCACCCACGACCGGCTCCGCGATAAACGCGGCGACTGTTTCGGGGCCCTCGCGCAGGATCACCTCTTCGAGTTGGTCGGCCGCCCGCTCTCGGCAGTCTTCGAGCGTGCGGCCGAGGGAGCACTCGAGGCAATAGTGAGAGCGGACTCTCGGGAAGTCGAGGAGAAGAGGCTCATAGCCTTTCCGGCGCGACTCGTGGCCGCCGACAGCGAGCGCGGCGAGGGTGACGCCGTGATAGGAGTATTCCCGGCCGATGATCTTCCAGCGCCCGGGGCGGCCGTCGCAGACGTGGTGCAGGCGGGCTAGGCGCAGGGCCGCTTCGACTGATTCGGAGCCGCCGCTCGTGAAGCTCGCGCGTGTTAGGCCTTTGGGTAGCCAGTGCTCGGTGAGGCGCTCGACGAGGCGGGCCTTGGCCTCGGTGGCGAAGGTCGGCACAACATAAGTCAGGTGTTCCAGGGCTTCGGCAGCCACTTCTGCGACCTCTCGCCGGCCGTGGCCGATGTTGACGACGATGGCGCCGCCAGCGGCGTCGAGAATTCGGCGGCCATCGGGCGTGATGAGGTACGCGCCCTCAGCACGGTCGACGGCAAACGGCTGGGCCGGCGAGCCCGGCACGAAGGAGGTCCGACGAGAGGCGTCAGTGTCGACGGTCATCGCACCACAGGATACAGCCCGACGGTGATAATCCGCCAGCTTGCGTGATGGCGGATGTGGTCAGAAGGGGGCGGGGATGAAGTGACTGATGTGGCGAAAGAGGTCCTGGATCGAGACGACAAGCGGTTCGCTGTCTCTTGTTACTAGAGGGAGGTGCCTAAAGCCGCCGACGGACATCTTGTGAAGGGCGACGGCGAGCGTGTCGTGATCGCCACAGATGACGGGGTCGGGGGTCATGATATCGCGTACGCGGATCGCGTTCAGATCAAGCTTCTCGCCAGCAGCCTTGAGCAAGATGTCGCGGTCCGTCACGATGCCGACTATGCGATTTTCCTCTTCGACGAGCACGCAGTCGACGCCGCGGCGCTGCATGATGTGGATGGCCAGGTGTACGGGATCGCCGGGCGCCACCGCGACAGCTTCCTTCGCGCCGACGACGGCAAGCGGGTCGTGCATAAGGTGCTCTTCGAACTCGCTCTCGGCGCTGGGCAGGTCGAGGTTGCGCAGGTCCTGGCCGCAGCTCTCGCAGGTGTCGGCGCCGTCAATATTATCGAAATGACAGGCGGGGCAAATCACGGTAAGTCGGTCCTACTCTACGGTCCAGGTATCCCCTTCGTTGAGAAGGGCCTCGAGATCGCCTTCGCCTTCGCGGGATATGGCATCCTGGATCTGCTGTTCCATCAGGTCGTCATAAGTCGGCCTCTGCACCGCACGGAAGACGCCCATAGGCACCGGGTACTGTGGGTACTGCATACGCGAGAGGATATATGCTACGGCCGGGTCGTCTCGCGTCTCGTCGTGGATCAAAAGGTCGCCTTCGCCGATGCCGTTGCCGAGGTCGACCACTTCAGGGGTTGTGCCGTTGAGGCGGACTCCTTTGTTGCGGTCTTTGCCGAAGACGAGTGGCTTGCCGTGTTCGAGAGTGATGGTCCGGTCCGGCCGGACGTCCTTGTCTGCGAACTCCATGAAGGCGCCGTCGTTGAAGACGTTGCAATTCTGATAGACCTCGACGAAGGAGGTGCCCTTGTGATGGGCGGCCCGGTCGAGCGTCGCGAGCAAGTGATGCACATCGATATCGAGTGAGCGAGCGACGAAGCTGGCCTCGGCGCCGAGCGCGACGCTTAGCGGGTTCACGGGGTGGTCAATGGTTCCCATCGGCGAGCTTTTCGTGCGCTTGCCCAGCTCGGACGTGGGCGAGTACTGACCCTTGGTCAGCCCGTAGATGCGGTTGTTGAAGAGCACGATCACCACATCGACGTTGCGGCGCAGTATATGCAGCAGATGGTTGCCGCCGATGCTCAAGCCGTCGCCATCGCCGGTGATGACCCAGACCTGGAGGTCGGGGCGTGACGCTTTGAGGCCGGTCGCGATCGTGGGGGCACGCCCATGGATGCTGTGAAACCCGTATGTGTTCATGTAATACGGAAGCCGGCTGCTGCAGCCGATTCCCGAAATGAAGACGATCTTCTCACGCGGAATGCCGAGGTCCGGCATCAGCTTCTGCGTTTGCGCAAGGATGGAGTAGTCGCCACAGCCCGGGCACCAGCGGACCTCCTGGTCAGAGACGAAATCTTTGCGTGCGAGAGGGACGGGCTCGGCAATTGACTCAGTTGTCATGCGACGGTCACCTTACTCCGTATGAGCTCGTTAATCTTCTGCTCTATCTGCGCGATCTTGAACGGCCTGCCCGTGACCTGGTTGAGCCCGATGGCATCGACGAGGTAGCGGGCGCGAACCAGCATCAAGAGCTGTCCCAGGTTCATTTCCGGGATGAGGATGCGGTCAAAGCGGGAGAGGACATCGCCGAGGTTGGAGGGAAACGGGTTCAGGTAGCGCAGGTGTCCGTGTGAGACGGCGAGACCGCGCGCCCGGGCACGCTGTACCGCGGAGAGCGCCGGGCCGTAAGTGCTGCCCCAGCCGAGCACCAGTAGCGAGCCCTCCTCGTCCCCAACGAGCTTCAGGTCCGGAATGTCATTCGCGATGCGGGTGACCTTTTCGGCCCGAAAGCGGACCATGCGGTCGTGGTTCTCAGCATCGTAATTGACATTGCCAGTGACGTCTGCCTTTTCGAGTCCGCCGATGCGATGCTCGAGCCCGGGCGTACCCGGGATCGCCCATGGCCGGGCGAGCGTCTCGGGATCACGAGAGTAAGGATGGAAACTGCTCGGGTCAGTGGCAAAGTCTACGTGTATGGTCGGAAGGTCGGCCACGGAGGGCAGGCGCCAGGGCTCCGAGCTGGTGCCAAGATAGCCGTCCGAGAGGAAAATCGTGGGCACCATATGGTGGAGCGCGATCCGGAACGCTTCGATGGCCATGTCGAAGCACTCAGCGGGCGTCGCCGGCGCGACAATCGCGACCGGGCACTCGCCATTGCGGCCGAACAAAGCTTGGAGCAAGTCGGCCTGCTCCGTCTTTGTGGGCATGCCGGTACTCGGGCCTGAGCGCTGGATCATCGCTACCACAACAGGCAGCTCGACCATGACGGCCAGGCCCAGAGATTCGCTCTTGAGGGCGAGGCCGGGGCCGCTCGTGCCTGTGAGGCCGAGGCAACCACCGAAGGCCGCGCCGATGGCCGAGCCGATCGCGGAGATTTCATCCTCCGCCTGGAATGTCTTCACACCGAAGTTCTTGAACCGCGCGAGTTCCTGGAGGATGTCGCTGGCGGGGGTAATCGGGTAACTGCCATAGAAAAGCGGCCTGCCGGTCAGGCGCGAGGCCGCCAGAAAGCCGAGCGCCGTCGCCTCGTTGCCGGTGATGCTGCGATAGCGCCCGGGCGCCAAGTCTGCTTTGGGCACCCGATAGTGAACCGGGAATAGCTCGGCGGTCTCGCCGAAATGGTAGCCGGCCTTCAATGTGTCAGCGTTGGCCTTTGCTACCGCGGGGTTCTTCGAGAACTTCTGCTCTATCCAGCGCAGGGTCGGGTCGAGGGGGCGCTCGTACAGCCAGAACATCAGCCCGAGCGCGAAGAAGTTCTTCGAGCGGTCGATCTGCTTTGTGTTCAAGCCGCTATCTTTGAGGGCCCGCGCGTTCATGCTCGTGATCGGCACTTCGATGATCCGGTAGCCGGAGAGGTTACCATCTTCGAGCGGGTTGGCCTGGTAGGCCGCTTTACGCAGGTTGGCGTCCGTGAACTCGTCTGTGTTTACGATGACGGTCCCACCCTTGGGTAGGTCCGGCAGGTTTGTCTTCAAGGCCGCCGGGTTCATCGCCACCAGCACGTCGGGGGCGTCGCCGGGGGTATGGATGTCGTAGCTGGAGAAACTTACCTGGAACGAAGAAACGCCCGGCAATGAACCGGCCGGGGCGCGTATCTCAGCGGGAAAGTCAGGGACGGTGCTGATATCGTTTCCGATCAGCGCCGCAGTGTTAGTGAACTGAAGGCCGGCGACCTGTGAACCATCTCCTGAGTCGCCGGCGAAGCGGATGGTTACGCGGTCGAGCTCCTGAGTGTCGCCGTTTGGCGATGCTGCTCGCCCGTCTTTTGTGGTCATGCGCCCTCTGGTGTGGCGAGAAGCTGGTGTGGCATGGGAGGGAGGTTCAGCACTTTCTCTGGGTAGGCCTCAGCCAGGTAGTCGATCACGTCCTGGATGCGGAACAGCGCGATGGCCGGCCCGGTTCATCAGGCTGATGGCGTCGCCGATCGTGTGATCGGGTGTCATGGTGAGCGGGTTCGGCGTCATGAAGCTATCGACCGGTTCGTCGTAGTCGACATCGCGCGCGACCATCTTCATCAGGACGTCGCGTTCTGTCATGATGCCGACGAGGCGGTTGGCGCTCGTGACGAGCACGTAGCCAGCACCGTGTTGCTGGACTTTGCGGATCACTTCTCTCACGCTCGTTCCGCTTTCGACGCTGAGCGGGCGAGGCAGCTTAAGGGCTCTAATCTTATCGCTTAGCAAATCGACGGTTCACCAGCCGGACTGTCGGCTCCGGCGTTCAATTTCAGTACTAGGGCCGCAGATCATCCATTACTAGTATATCAGGCGCGGGCGAGAGCCGACCCCCACGTTCGATTTCGCGACCCTCGGTCCGGTTAATCGGCAGCGCTGCTTCCTGTAACGATTGCCCAGCGCATGCCGTCCTCAATTGCAGCATCAGGCAAACCTTGCATCGCGGCTGCAAGGAGGAGCGCAAGGCATGACTATCGTGGAATCGTCTCCGGTCCCTACAGGGTTAGGCAACCCAATCAACTCGGTACGCAGGTGTCTCGTCGCGGGGTTCGGCCTGCTCGTGCTCATTTTGATTGCGGTCGTAGCAGGATCGACCTACATGGTAAAGCAGTACCAGGCGGATAGCGCCCAGATGGCGGAAAAGGCGGACACCGCGCTCCTACTTCAGGGGACCGAGTCGCACGTCGGCACGGCTGGCCTCATGCTTCAGCGCTATGCCCTAGACGGCGATCCTATCTGGATCCACGACATCATCAGCGCGGCAGATTCGGCCAGCAGCAACATGGCCACGGTCCGCGCTAGGGAGAAAAACGCAGACGATAGCGAAGCGCTCGCACGGCTCGATCAGCTCGACGCCACGGGCAACGGACTGCGCACTAGCCTCGAGCAAGTCGTCGCGCAAAGAGCGTCCGGAGACGGGGCCGGCGCGTTAGCCACGCTCGACACGATGGTAGTGCCGTTTCTCCAGTATCGTGAAAATCTGCGGGCGGCCGCAGAGAATGAGCTCTCTCAGGTTGCCGGTCTGCAAGCTGATGCCGACCACTCCGGCGAACTCGCCTTCTGGCTCCTCGTCATATCGGGGGTAGCCGGGCTGGTAATCGGCGCCTCCGTTTCGGTGTTGATCGGCCGCTCAATTTTGCGTCCTCTCTCATCGCTTGAAGCGACTGCAAATAAGGTCTCACGCGGGGATATGACCGCCCGCGCGCTGGTCTCGGGCCCAGCCGAGCTAAGCAACCTTGGTGGGGCGCTCAACCATATGATGACCGCAGTCGAGGAGCGCAGCGAGGAGCTTCGCCTTTCGAATGAAGAGCTGCGCGAGCGCAACCGGCAGCTGCTCGAGGCTCGCGCGCAGGCGGCCAGCGACGCGCTTACGGGCCTGTTCAACCACCGGAAGTTCCATCAGAAGATTCGTGAAGTGATCGACGAGGCCGAGCAGAGCAAGGAGGCGGTCAGCCTGATCATGATCGACGTCGACAACTTCAAGCAGGTAAACGATAACCTCGGTCACCTCAAGGGTGACGAGGTCCTACGCGAGCTTTCATCGACGATCGCCGAGACGGCAGGCCAGGATTGCGCCTATCGGTACGGTGGTGACGAGTTCGCCGTCATGATGCCTGGGTCGGGCCACGAGGACGCGGTCCATATGGCCCGGCGTGGCGGCCTACCCCGAGATGGCAGCGACGGCCGAGGAGTTAATCTACCGCGCGGACATGGCGCTGAACTGGGCGAAATCGTCCGGTAAGAACCGGGTGGGCGACTGGCACGCTCTCATCTCGCGTAAAGATGGCGAGATGCCGACGCTTGCGCAAAATGCAATCGACGCCGGCATTGCCACCGCCTAGAGCCACGCGAATTAACTGCCGTCAGAGAGGGGTACGTTCGGACGCGTGACTTGGGTCTGGCAGGGGCGGAGGGACTCGAACCCCCGACCTGCGGTTTTGGAGACCGCTGCTCTTCCAGCTGAGCTACGCCCCTACGATGAGCTCGGGCCCTTCGGGTTGCCTCACCGCGTTCTTTTAGTATACCAAGCGTGTTACCACCGGCCTGCTTTCTGAAGCAACTCTACGGCGCGGTCTGGAAAGTTCGTGCAGATGCCGTCGATCCGCAGGTCGATCAGACGCGCGATATCGTCCGGCCGGTCCGCGGTCCAAGCGTAAAGGGCGAGTCCACTGAGTTGACAATCGCGAGCCAGTTGTTGATCGACCCCGGTAAAGAACGCGCTGATGCCCTGTAGGCCCAGGCGCAGGGCGCGCTCTCGGGCGGCCGGCCAGCGTAAGAGAGATTTCGCTGCTAGCAACAGACTTGCGGGGATGCTCGGCTCTGCAGCTCTCATAGACGCGAGGGCCTCCGGGAAGAACGACCAGACCATGACGTCGCCCAGGGCCACAGCAGCGCGAGCCACATCTGCGATAAGCTGCTCGATTCCCGGCTGCTTGATCTCGATGACGAGCAACACCCGGCCACGCGTAATGTCGAGCACTTCGGCAAGCGTGGGTGGGGGCTCGCCACCCGCATCTAGTTTCCGCAGTTGCTGCAGCGACATCCTCGCGACCTCGCCACGTTCGTTCGTCGTGCGGTCGACGGTCAGGTCGTGCATGAGGACGGGCACTGCATCGGCGCTCGCCTGGACATCGATCTCTATCGCATCGGCGTTTAGCTCGAGCGCCTTCTGCACGCCGGCAAGGGTATTTTCGGGCGCGTGGCCGCCGCAGGCCGCGTGCGAGATGACGAGTGGGCGGCGCATGAGCCGATTATGGCACGTGGCACGGCGGGCGTTGACAGCCCAGGTTGGAGCTACGCGCGAGACTAGAGCGCTTCGGACTTCTGGAAGGCGGAGAACATCGAGCGACGGCGTTGAAGGACGTCAGCGGCGGCCTCTCGTGCGAAGAGGGCGAGCTCGAAGCGCTTGGACGAGGTGGCGTAGTCCTTCTTGAGGTCGATTTGGCTGGCGATGCGGTGCAGTCCCTGCGCCATGAAGCGCATCGCGACGCGCCAATCGATAACGGGGTCAGAAACAGCGGGAATTTGCTGCGCCTCGCAATACTGAACGCAGGCGCGGTCTATATCGGACTCAAGACGGGCGGAGACGATGCGGTGGACAGCGCGGACCGCATCCAGATCGGGACTACCGTCACCCAGGAAGGGGAAGAGCTTGCCCAGCCGCTCGCGCAAGTTCGATTCCGGGTTCCGGGCATCCAGCTCGAGGTTCAGTCGTCGCTGCTGAGCAAGGAACAATCCTGTGACGGCCCGCTCTTCTTTGACGAGCGGAAGCGCCTTTGGGAGCACTTCGAGGACCGTCGCCGACCAATCACGCACGGTCCGATCGATGGTCTCCCCCCGACGTTGGACCGCGCGGAGACGGCGTTCGTCCTGCGGTATGTAGAGATCGCTGCTGTACTGGTGTTGCACGGGCCCACCTCCCGTCCTGTGCCTCGCGATTTTCCCGTAATTAATGAGGAGGATGGGACGCGTGGTGTTACCTCTGCCCGGGAAAAATATGGTTGGCAAACGGTTAACGAAGGCGGACGAGGAGTTGCGGTAGAATGATGCGAGCAATCAAGGGGAGACCGGATGCCGGTAGATAGTTTCAAATACTTGCCCCGCTCGATCGCCGCCTACTACCAGACGCTTCGTGTGGACCGGGTGGACCCGATCCCGTGGACCGCGCTCTCGAAGCCGCTAAGGGAATGCCGGTTTGGCCTCGTGACGACGGCCGGCATTTACGACAGGGAACGCGAGCCCCCATTTGACGCAGAACGCGAAAAGCGGCAGCCGATTTGGGGAGACCCGACCTACCGGCGTATTCGGCGAGATGTGATGCAGAGCCAGATCGCCGCCTCGCATCTGCACATCAACACTCGGGACATCCTGGCGGATGTGAACATCGTGCTGCCGGTCCGGCGGTTCGTGGCGCTCGAAGAGCAAGGCGTGATCGGGTCGCTGGCCTCTGTCAACTATTCGTTCATGGGCTACCAGCCGAACACGAATGAGTGGCGGGAGCGCTACGCGCCCGAGGTGGTTGCCCTAATGAAGGACGAAGCTATCGATGCCGTCCTTCTCACACCAGCCTGACCCGACTGCTGCCGAAGTGCGCCCGTGCTGGCGCAGACGTTCGAGCAGGCGGGATTCAGCACCGTTATGGTGACGATGATGCCGTTCTGGGCAGAGAAGATGGGTACGCCTCGAACGCTGGGCGTCGAGGTCCCGTTCGGACACCCGCTGGGCATGCCGGGCGACAGCGAGATGCAGATGATGATCATTCGCGCGGCGCTGTCGCTGCTGCAAGACGCAAGCGGCCCCGGTGCAGCACGTGATGTCGAAGTCCAATGGCCTCGGCCATCGGACGAGGCGCGCAAGGACTGGCAGCCGCTCGAAGCATCGCCGATTATCAAGATGATGCGTGAGCAGGCGCAGGCCAGGGCAGAGGACCGCAGGCGGGAGACATGACACGGCGTATTCGGAAGGTGTGGGGTCTCGGGCAGCGTATGGTATTCTGCGCGTGGGAACCTGCGGAATGCTCCTATTTGCGCCGTGCTGAGTCGCTCTGTCATGCTCTGAGCGGGCATATCCGCTTCCAAACATTCTCGTAGGATGAGTGAAGCAGCTATTTAAGGAGCAGGAGGGGCGAGAGTGCCGGCATTCCTCGTTCACGGCGTACCTGATACACACCACCTCTGGGACGGCGTCCGACAGCACCTTCCTCGCAACGACATTGTCGCGCCAGACATGCCCGGCTTCGACCGCGACGCACCGGCTGGGTTCGGCTTCACAAAAGAGGATTATCTAGATTGGCTAATCGCCGAAGTGGAAAACGCCGGGCCGCCCGTCGATATAGTCGGACACGACTGGGGCGCGCTTCTGGTCGAGCGGTTGGTCTGCGTACGGCCGGACCTGGTTCGCAGTTGGGCGGCGGGTGGCGGAGCAATCGACGAGAACTACGTTTGGCATCCGATCGCACAGATGTGGCAGACTCCGGGCGTTGGCGAGAACGTCATGCAGTCGATGACAGCCGAAGCGGTCGTGCCGACGTTCGTCAATGACGGTATGCCCGAACCTGTCGCGAAGGAGATTGCGCAACGCATCGATGACCGCATGAAGGCGGCCGTCCTGCCTTTATACCGTTCTGCCGTAAACGTTGGCAAAGAGTGGGGGCCGGATATTGACGGCATCGACAGGCCGGGGCTGCTCATCTGGGGCGAGAAAGACCAGTACATGCAGACGGAATTCGCGAAACGCATGGCCGAACGGACGAGTGCAAAGCTGGTCATGCTCCCGGGTGGCCACTGGTGGCCGGCGCAGTTCCCGCAGGAGACGGCGGAGGCTCTTGAGGTATTCTGGGGAACCGTCGCTTGATTCCACGGTGGGCAGGCCGCCCTCCTGACTGGTGGAAAATCACCGCTCGCTGGCGCGTCGAAGAGACCGCTCGCTTTATTCCGGTTCCTTACCTCACGATGTCACTGATTATCGTCAGCGCATTTGTCTTCTCCTACGAGCTCGCCCAGTCCACACCAGACCTCCGCCGGGTGTACGAAAAGTGGGGAGTGGTGCCAAGTGACCTCGTCGATTGGCTAAAATCGCCCGACTTGTCGCGCCAGCCGCTAACTGTCGTTACGTCCGGATACCTGCACGATGACATCGTCCGCTTCGCGAGTAACATTGCGGTCCTCTGCATCCTGGGGATTGCCCTCGAAAGACTTCTCGTACAGTCGTTCGATGACGCCGGTTACTGGATCCTCGCGGCAACCTACTTTGTATCCCTACTTGGAGGGACGGCGTTGCAGGTTGCGTTGACAGCGGGCGATACAACCCCTTTCCTCGGCGCCAGCGGGGCGATCGCGGGAATCGGGGGGGCGTACGTAATGACCGATCCTCGCTGGGCTGTTCTCATGGTTGCGTGGTCAGTCCTGCAGATTGGCGGTGTCGCGGCGCTTGGCGGGGATACGAGGCTTGCCTATTATGCGCTGGCCGGTGGGTTCTTGACTGGCTGCGCCAGCATGCTCCTATTGTCGGCGCTCGTACTCCGAACGCGGGGCGCCTAAGCGAACCGGTCGAGCGGCGGTAAACGTAGAAGGTTGTCGCGGGCTAGCCGCCGGGATTCCGGACGCAGGCGATGCTGGCGTCGGGGCCGTGCACACTCTCCGCCTCGCGGATGGCGTCTTCGACAGTCGGTGCTGGGATGAAGCCCAGATGCTTCGGCACGGCGGGGTCGTCGGCGCCGGCCACATAGACACGCCCGGCGTGGCGCAGGCGCTTTAACGGGTGCGTCGCGAGGATGCCGTGCACCGGGTGGAAAGCATAGCCGTGGCTGTACTGCTCGATGTAGCCGGCGTGGCTGGCGAACTCCTCTCCAAAACGCGCGGTTATCTCGTACGGGTCCTTGGTTGCCGGAAGCACGCGTTCCCACACCTCTTTGTAGGAGGGGTGGTGTTCCATGTCCCACTGCTCAGGACACGGCGTTGCGATGATCACGGAACAGCCGGGTTTGCCGAGGGCTTCGATGTAGCCGCCCAGATAGCCGAGGGCCGAAGAGATGAGCGTGAGAACCGGGTTCATCTTCGCGAAGGTGGCGTAGGGGCTCCAGTTGGGTACGCCGTAGACGATGATGTCCGCCTTCTCGCCGTGTGATGACTCGCGGCGCGGCGGGTTCAGCGATGAAATCAGGGCAAGCGCCGCCTGGCGGGTCCCGTCGATGCCGCCTGCCCAGCAGCTCGCGATCGTGACAGGATTGGCGAGGACCGTTTCGAATTTGAAGATCCGCCGTCCGAGCGTGGATTCTATGTGGTAGCCCTGCTCAGCAAAGACCGCGTGCATCCGGTTGTCGCGTACTGACATCGACATGCCGTCCGGCGTATGGGTGTGCCGGATCGAACGCCAGGTGGAAAGGCCGACCGCGACCGACTTCCATCCGCCGTTGAAGCCCAGGTGGCAAGCAGCGTTGATGTAGACGGTGAGGTCGGACTCGACGGCCAAGCGGTGAAGATCGACGTCGTAGCCGGATGAAGTGGTCCCGAGATCGACGATATTCGCCGCGTCCTCAGCGTCGTGACACTGGAGGCGGTCGCCGAAGCGGTCGACAAGCTCGTCGCCCAGGATCCTCGCCAGTTCTTCGCGCGTCCAGCGGCGGTGTAGAGCATTTGCGCAGAGCAGCCGGACATTCTCGTCCGAAATTCCGGCCTCCCGTAGCTCTTCGAGGACA
>VBJT01000099.1:0-2589 GCA_005880075.1 Chloroflexota bacterium | reverse complement strand
TGTTGGGCCTGGCGGCACTTGGATTTGCGGTTGGGACTTACGGGACGATCGTCGGCCTTGGCGGCGGGTTCATCCTCGTGCCAGTCCTTCTGTTCCTGTACCCGGATTACGACCCGGAACACTTAACGGGCATTTCTCTGCTGGTTGTCTGGGCGAATACGACATCCGGCTCGATAGCGTATGCGCGGCAAGGCCGGATCGACTATGTCACGGGCCTGCTGTTTGCGGCTTCATCGGCGCCGGGCGTGCTGGCGGGCGTCTTCCTGGTGGATTTCCTGCCGCGGCGGACTTTTACGATCGTGTTCGCATTGGTCTTGCTAGCGCTCGCTGGCGTTGCCGTAGGTGGCCCTCCAAGGGGCATCCGGCAGCCTCTTTCCGGACGCGGCGTATTCATCCGCCAGGTCTCCTTGCCAGAAGGCACGTATCGCTATGGCTACCGGCTGTGGCAGGGGGCGGCGCTAAGCGTGCTCGTCGGGCTTATCTCGAGCCTGCTCGGGATAGGAGGCGGCGCCATCTATGTGCCGGTAATGATTTCGAGTCTGCACTTCCCGGTAATGCTGGCGACCGCGACCTCGCAGTTCATACTGGCGTTTATGAGTGGGGGCGCTAGCATTCTCCATCTCGTGAAGGGAACGTTGTCTGGAGACCAGCTCGTGAAGACCGCTGCCCTGGGTGTCGGGACGGTACCCGGCGCCCAGTTGGGCGCACGCGTGGCGGAACGGATCAAAGCGCGAACTGTTATTAGGTTCCTAGTTGCCGGTCTTCTTCTGTTGTCCTTCCGACTGTTCTTGAAAGGGATCGCGGGTAGTTGAGCGGGCAAGGTGATAGCGGATGATTCGAATCGAGATCTCGTACCGCGCGATCCTAATTCTCGCCCTGATGCTTATCTCGCTTTGGGCGCTAACGAAGCTCTGGCCGATTATCCTCCTTATCCTGACCGCCTTCATCTTCCACACGGCGCTACTGCCGTATGTCGAATGGATGGTGAGGAAGGGGCTTCCTCGCACGCTATCCGTCCTGCTGATCCTTCTTGTGATCGTTGGGGTGCTTGCTGGTCTGTCGGCGCTTGTCGTGCCCGCGATGGTGGACGAATTCACCAACCTGAAATCGGATTTGCCGGACGACGCCCGGGACCTGCAAAACCTGCTGGATGATTTCGGCATCCATGTGGAGCTTGAGCAGCGAGCGCGAGACATCGATTGGGACCATCTAATCTCCGGGTCGGCTGCGGTGGATTACGGTCAGCGAGCATTGACCATACTGCTCGGAATCATCACCGTTGTCGTCTTGACGGCATATCTGCTCGTCGATACACCGCGCCTCTCGCGCTTCGTCTACCAGTTCGTGCCTCCGGGCCGGGAACCGGAGATGGAGCATTTCCTGACGGCGATGAACCGTGTAGTGGGCGGGTACATCCGCGGTCAGGTGGTGACCTCTGCCTGCATCTTCGTCTACACGCTGATCGTCCTTCTCGCCGTGGGCGTGCCGAACGCGGTCGCCTTTGCGGTGCTGGCGGCGTTTGTCGATATCATTCCGCTCATCGGGGCGACGATTGCGGTTGTGTTTCCGACGGTCGCCGCCTTCCGCGAGTCACCCACGCAGGCTATAATCGTGCTCGCTCTGCTGATGGCCTACCAGCAGTTCGAAGACCGAGTTCTGACGCCGCGGGTTTACGGACAGACGCTAAACCTACCGCCTCTGGTAGTGTTGGTGGCGGTGCTGATAGGGGGCCGGTTGCTGGGAATCGCGGGCGCGCTATTGGCAATGCCTGCGGCGGCCGTCGCGCGGGTGGGCTTCGACTACTGGATGGAGAGGCGTGGGCCCGCGGCGCCCCCGACGGGTCCCGTAGAGGAGTTGCTGGCACCAGATGAGCCTGCGATGGAGAAGGAGGCAGTCCGTGGCCGTCGAACGCGGCGTCGGAAAGTGTGAACAGAATCACGCGGGCTCCTTCGGATACCCCACTAGGCCGGAGACGCCGTATGACTTCTGTCCTCAGTGCGGGAATCCCATGGTATGGAGCTGTCCTAACTGTGAGTCCCCGCTGCCGGACGACCCAGGCGAGCTAGTGTCCGCCCGCTTCTGCCGGAACTGTGGATCGTCTTACTTCCCGCAGGAGGAAGGGGAGACGCAGTCGTAGACGCATCGAGCCGGGCGTTCGGCGCCGCATTCTGCGCGCGCTCGCCGTGTGACGCACCCGCCTGCTGCAGCGCGATCTAGTCGCCGCGGCCCGGGCCAGCGCAAGGCAGTTCGCGGCCCAGCCGTTCGTCCCGGTACTCGTCAAGAACTAGCGTCCGCCTGGGCCGAATAACGGTGGGGCTCCGAGCCCGACAGTCAGTGGAGCCCCGGGCCGGACTCGAACCGGCGACCTACGGTTTAGGAAGCCTATAGCTTCCTACGCTATGCGTTCCAGCACTGGGGACCGAACGCTGTGCGCGAGAACCGCGAGTGCCTAACGAGAACTCTACAGCAAACGCCCGCCCGCCGGTAGTGGGTCAGTTTGAATGACGGACGAACCGTCACAAGAGGTTTAGCTCAACGCCATCCTGCTCTTGCGTGCCACCGGGCCCATGATCGCGAATGATCTCGACA
>VBJT01000015.1 GCA_005880075.1 Chloroflexota bacterium | reverse complement strand
TGTGGCCGGCCATGACCAACACTTCTTTGTTCGCGAGGGCCACCGCCTTCCGGGCGCCAATGGCAGCAAGCGTCGGGCCGAGGCCGGCGGCGCCAACGGTGGCGACGACGACGAGGTCGACGTCTGGATGGGCAGCCATTTCTTCCATCTCGGCCCAGCGGACCGGAAGCCCACCGCCAGGACCGCGCGCCATCAAGTAGTCGGCCTCGCGACCGGCGCAAACAAACCGGGGACGGAACTCGCGGACCTGCTCCTCGAGGAGCGTGACATTGTTGCCGGCCGCCAAAGCGATGACATTAAACCGGGACGGCAGCGAACGGACGACATCGAGCGTCTGGCGCCCGATGGAGCCGGTCGAGCCCAGTACGGCGAGACGAATGACTTTCACGGCAGAGATGGGAAAGGAGAATGAAGCTTTAGGCAGGGCGATACCGGCCCCGTTTCGCATTTCCCATCCCCCATCACAACACCACCCATATCACAAAGTAGTATACCAACGGGGTCGTGAAGAGGATGCTGTCCAGGCGGTCGAGGAAGCCGCCGTGCCCGGGGACCAATTCGCTCGTATCCTTGACGCCTGCACCGCGTTTGATCAGGGATTCCCCGAGATCGCCGACGACGGCAACGGCAGGAAGCAGAAGCGCCAGCGGTACCAGCTTCAGCCCATCGACACCGAGGCCCGTTATCCATACGAGCACGAAGACCGCCATGAAGCCTGCCACCAGCCCCGCGATTGCCCCTTCGGCCGTTTTGCCGGGGCTGACCGCTGGCGCAATCTGGCGACTTCCGAGCGCGCGGCCCACAAAGTAGGCCGCCGTATCGGCGACAAATGTCGAGAACACGGCCACGAATACCCAGTCGCGGCCATCGTCCAAATCGCGAAGAAGCACGAGATGAGCGCCTAGGAAGCCAATGTATGCCAAGCCACCCATGATCCAGAGCCAGTCACTAAGCCCTGTCTGGACATCTTGTCGAAGGATGAGAATGAGGAAAATGCCGGCCATTAGTCCGGCGAACGCACCTGTAAGCTCGTCCAAGCTGTCGTACGCCGTAGCTACAAGTAGAACGACGCCCGCACACCCCGCGAAGGCGGGCACACGCTGACCGAACAGACTGGGCGCTGCTCTGCGCAAACGCGGGTGCATCGGACTTATTGCCGAAGTTTCCGGATCTGTGGCGGCGTAAAATTCGAGGATTCCGAGCGCGAGAATGATCGCGACAGCCAGTGTATAGGGGACACCTCCGACGAGGATGAGCACCACTATGACAGGGATGCCTAAGACCGCAGTTAAGACACGCTGAAGGAGCATGTCGCGCGTTAAGCGCGATGTCCGTTGCTTAGAGCCGGGCGCTCGGCCGAGTGGCGCCCGTTCGTATGGCCGTTGGCCGCTGATGCATCCACCTCGTGCGGCGGCAGACCGCCAAAGCGACGGGTGCGGCGGCTGAAAGTAAGAAGCGCTTCGTCTATGTGCTTAATATCGAAGTCCGGCCAGTAGACGGGCGTGAAACAGAACTCGGCGTAGGCACCCTGCCAGAGAAGGAAGTTCGACAGCCGCATCTCGCCCGCGGTTCGGATGATAAGGTCGGGGTCAGGTAGTCCATCGGTCAGAAGACGGCTGGAGATCGCTTGCTCGTCGATTTCGTTGGCCGGAACGCCCTCGTCCACTATCCGGCGTACCGCCTCGACGATTTCCGCGCGGCCCCCGTAGTTGAATGCTATCGACAATGTCATTCTTCGGTTATTGCAAGTCAGCTCAATCGCGTCGCGCACCTCTTGTTGGAGGCGCGGGCTAAGGGGATTCAGGTCCCCCAAGTGCCGCAAACGGATACGATTCTCATGGAGGTGCTGTGTCTCGCGTTTGAGGAAGCGGGAGAGCAGGGACATTAGGCCCCTGACCTCATAGCGTGGACGGTCCCAGTTCTCGGTAGAGAAAGCGAATAGTGTGAGGTATTTCACGCCGTAATCACCGAACCGCTCGATCACACGTCGCACGTTCTCGGTCCCGGCGCGATGGCCGAACAAGCGCGGACGGCCGCGCTGTTTGGCCCACCGCCCGTTGCCGTCCATGATGATCGCCACGTGAGCCGGTATGGCAGCCAGGGCGAGCGGAGGTGGGACTTCAGGCTTCGCGCGCGTAGCGGTGCGCATGATTTTCATCAGTATAGAACGTTTGCAAGCGACGCGGGTGACGGTCTGCTCGAACACTGCGAGCGACTGAGCGCACGCTGGCTTCAGACGGCCAGCAGTTCCTGTTCCTTCGCCTCTCCGAGCTTGTCGATCTCCTTGACTTGCTCGTCGGTCAGCTTCTGGAGCTCCGCCTCGGAGCGGTGAAGGTCGTCTTGGGAGATTGTATGGTCGTGCTCAAGCTTGCGAATGTGGTCGTGACAATCGCGCCGGACGTTGCGCACGGCAACGCGGCCTTCTTCTACTCGCTTTCGGACGTGCTTGGCCAGTTCGCGCCTTCGCTCGTCGGTCAATGGTGGGATTGCCAGACGAATGACAGTGCCATCGTTGGAGGGGGTCAGTCCTAGGTCTGACTTGAGAATGGACTTCTCGATCCCTCCCATAGCGCTGCGGTCGTATGGCTGAATCACAATCAGCCGGGCATCCGGCGTGGAGATGGTGGCTAGCTGGTTGAGGGGAGTGGGCACGCCGTAATAGTCCACCCGAAGGTGCTCGACAAGCCCGGCGCTCGCGCGCCCTGTTCGCACGCTGCCTAGTTCCTGGCGCAGAGACTCAACGGCTTTATGCATTCGCGTTTTGGCATCGTCTATCTGCTCTTGGACCATCTCATCGCTCCTCGCCTATCTGGCCGGTGCCGGCGTCTTCACGAACTCGGTCGGCAGGTCGCCGACCCTTGTCCCAGCGTGCTCGCCGGTGGCAACGCGCACAATGCTGTCAGGCAGACGCAAGTCGAAGACGACCAGCGGAAGCGAGTTTTCCATGCAGAGGGTCAAGGCGGTGGAGTCCATTACTTGTAGCCGCCGGTTCAGCGCCTCGAGATAAGAAAGGGTTTCGAACTTCCGCGCCGACTTGTCCTGGAAAGGGTCCGCCTCGTACACACCGTCGACGTTCTTTTTCGCCATAAGCAGGACATCAGCGTCGATTTCGATGGCGCGCAGTGCGGCGGCGGTGTCCGTGGTCATATATGGATTGCCTGTCCCAGCGGCAAAGATGACGACGCGGCCCTTCTCTAGGTGCCGCATAGCGCGGCGGCGAATGTATGGCTCAGCCACCGCCGTCACCGTAATGGCTGACTGCGTTCGCACAGTTACGCCGTTGCGCTCGAGAGCATCCTGAAGGGCGAGACCATTGATGATCGTCGCGAGCATCCCCGCGTAATCGCCGGTCGCCCTGTCCGTCCCCGCGTCAGAGGCAGCGGCTCCGCGAAAGATGTTTCCACCTCCGACAACAATAGCCACTTCGATGCCCATCTCCTGGACTCTCTTAAGTTGCTGGGCGATCGTATCCAGCATCGCAGCGTCAATGCCGTAAGGAAGATCGCCCTGGAGTGCTTCGCCACTGAGCTTGAGCAAGATCCGCGTGTTAGGACGTTGTTCAGTCATGGTATGGCCCCTTCGCCGTATCGTCCGAGCTCGAAGCGCGCAAAGCGGCGAATGCGAATGTTTTCACCCATCTTGCCGATGACCTCAGTTAGCAGGTCCTGAATGGTGCGCGATTCGTCCTGGACGAAAGGCTGCTCTAACAGACACAGCTCCTTCGGGTCCCCCTCAGCGCCCTCCGGAAGTTCGTCCGCGGATATATATAGAGGGTTGGCAGCAGCCACCTGGAGTCCGATCTGCTTCGCGAGGTTCTGGAAGTCATCGGTGCGAGCAACGAAGTCCGACTCGCAATTGATCTCGACGAGCGCGCCGATACGGCGGTTATGATGGATGTACGAGTGGATTACGCCCTCCGCGGTCTCCCGTTCGGAACGCTTTGCGGCAGCTTCGAAGCCCCGCTGCCTGAGGACGTCTTTCGCCTTATCGAAATCGCCGTCCGCCTCTTCAATCGCGTTCTTGCAGTCCAGCATCCCAGCGCCGGTAAGATCGCGCAGTCGTTTAACGTCCTCGCTGGAAAAGGCCATTTCGGAGTTCCGCGCGTCTATCCGGGCTCACCCGGAGTGGTCGTTTCAGTAGCAGGCTCGGCTATCGACTCGGAAGAACCCGGCTTAGGCTCATTCGGGCTAGCGGCGGGCCCGGCGCCATCCGCGCCGGCCGTCTCTTCCGGTTCGGCTTCCGCCTGCGCTTCTACTTCGCTGGGGTACGGCTCGTCCGGCGACGCAATGTAACCGGTCTCGCTATAGGCCTTCACATCGACGTCCTCGGCTTCCAGGGCGGCCTGCTGGACATACTCTCGAGCCGTCAGCCCTTCGAGAACAACATCAGCAATGCGACCCGTTATTAGCTTTATTGCGCGGATCGCATCGTCGTTCGAGGGAATCGGGTAGTCGATGACATCGGGGTTACAGTTAGTATCGACGAGAGCCACGATTGGGATGCCGATCCGTACTGCTTCGGCCACCGCGATGTCCTCTTTCGTTGTATCGACGATATAGATAGCTCCGGGAAGGGCGGTCATCGCCTTGATCCCGCCGAGGTAGCGGTTAAGGCGGATTAGTTCCTCTTCCTGCTTGAGACGCTCCTTCTTCGCGAGGTAGTCCATTTCGCCGCGCGCCTTGGCGTCTTCGGTGCGGACCAGATAGTCGATTCGGCCCTGAATCGTCGCGAAGTTTGTGAGTGTGCCGCCCAGCCATCGCGTTGTTACGTACGGCATTCCGCAGCGCTTGGCCTCAGCTTCGATCGTCTCCTGCGCCTGCCGCTTGGTCCCGACGAAGAGGATCGTGCCGCCGTTCGATACCATGTCGCGGACGAAATCGCATCCCGCTTCGAGGCGGTCTACGGTCTGCTGGAGGTCAATGATGTGGATGCCGTTGCGTTCGGAGAAGATGAATTTACGCATCTTGGGGTTCCAACGGCGGGTTTGATGGCCGAAATGAACCCCGGCTTCTAGCAAAGCCTTCATGGATACGGGTGTCGACAATAGGCACTCCTTACTCTGCTATTTCGAAGGAAAAGTATAGCAGACGCCAATGAGCTCTAGCCGGTACTCCAGTGTTGTCGCCGTACCTGAGCGTTTGCTATATTAGAACAAGAGGCTGTCCTGCTGCGGCGGGGCGGCTTTTCCTACGGAGGAGGTCCAACAAGGAAGTGCCGGTATACGAATATCGATGCAGCAGCGGCCATCATTACGAGAAGACTGAGGGCTTCGACGCACCGCGTGAGCAACCATGCGCAGTCTGTCGAGCAATCGCGCGGCGGCAAATCAGCCTGCCCGCCGTCATTTTCAAGGGGCCGGGCTTCTACAGCACCGACAATCGACGAAGTTCGCGTAGCGGCAACGGCACGTCCGCGGACAATGACTCAGGAAGCTCATCGAGCGAAGGCGACGGCCACTCGCACGATACTAGCGCTGGCTCTCGCAGCGGGGAGACAAGCCCGAAGGCAGAGGCGCCGACAGCCGATTAGCAGCTAACGAGCGCGCCCAGCAGATCGCGGCGCGTTGCTGTTTCGGCCCGCAGCTTCCTTTTGCTGCCCGCAAACATACAGCGAAGCACTCGGCCCAGAATAAGATTGCCCTATGCGGGTCGTATTGCAGAGGGTAAGCCGAGCGTCCGTGTCGGTAGACGGCAAAACAGTGGCTTCGATCGGCAGAGGACACCTGGTTCTTATCGGAGTGGCGACGACAGACATGGAGGAGCAGGTACGCCGACTGGCGCGAAAATGCCTCGAGATCCGTATCTTCTCCGACGAGGCAGGACGGTTCAACCTATCGCTGCTTGATATCGCCGGCGAGGCCCTCGTCGTTAGCCAGTTCACTCTTCTAGGTGACACGCGTCGCGGACGGCGGCCCAATTTCACCGGAGCCGCGACTCCGGAGAGGGCTGAAGCTCTGGTGGAGGCGTTCGCCGCTGAAATGCGAGACGGGGGGATCCGCGTCCAAACCGGCCGCTTCGGTGCGACGATGGCGGTCGAACTCGTCAACGATGGCCCGGTCACGATTGTGATCGACAGCGAAGAGTTACAGCGGCCGCGGCGCCGAAGGTGAGCATTCGGCCGCGTGGTTGTGTGCGAGTCGGCGGCAATTTGGCCTCGCTCGTGTTTCCCCTAATCTCCAAACGGTCCCCGCACGTTTGCGGCTGGCGCGGACCAACACGGACCAGAGTCGTAACGCACGAGCGCCGCGGCGCATCTTTCAAGATGCCAACGATGGTTGCCTTTTAAGTGTTATGGAAATTATAAGAATGGTATATGAATTTTGTATGACCGAGTTGTAAAATGGGGAACCGGAGCGGAGAATGAGAAAAGCTCAACGACACAGCGCTGGAACGATAACTGGGTACATTGGTTTCATCTTCGGTCTTCTCTGCGTAATTAGCGTCGCCTCTGAATTCGGCGAGCCGCTGCCCACGGGCGAAGCAGCGTTTACAGTTCTCGTGACGATGATCGTTGGCTACGCAGTGGGCTGGCTGATTCAGCCAGTCATCGCCATCATGTTTCCGCAGTCGTAGCCTGACAAGACGGTCAAACCAAGCAAATCCCACAAGGAGATCTCGGAGGCCCTCCCTTTTCGGACCTCCGCGGCTATCCTTCGATTTCCAGACTCAAGTCCAAAGTCGGCGCGGAGTGCGTAATCGCGCCCATCGAGATGAAATCGACGCCCGTGTCGGCGACGGCGCGCGCACTGGTCAAAGTGATCCCGCCGGAGGCCTCAAGTAGAGGCGGCGGCTTATGTTTGGCCGCGAGGCGGACAGCGTCCTTCATGTCGCGGAGGGACATGTTGTCCAGCAGTAGCTCGTCGGCGCCGGCTTGAATCGCCCTCTGCGCCTCGTCCACATTCGTAACCTCGATCTCGATTGCAATCTTTGAAATCGCCTTACGCGCGAGACGAATCGCCTCTTGAATGTGGTCGGTGCCTGCCGGCAAACGGGCGCGGAGCGCGGCGAGGTGGTTGTCCTTGATGAGCACGCCGTCTGATAGCTCAAAGCGATGGTTCGTGCCTCCGCCGATCCGTACGGCATACTTCTCGAGCATGCGAAGTCCCGGGGTCGTCTTACGCGTGTCGCGCAGGCGGCAGTTGCTACCCGCCAATAGGGCAACGACCGTAGCAGCCATACTCGCTATGCCGCTCAGGTGCGTGACGAAATTGAGAGCGACTCGCTCGGCGCGCAGCATCGATTTCAGCGCACCTTCGACCCTTGCAACGACATCGCCGGGCGAAATTCGGTCGCCCTCGGTCTTCTGGGAGATCCACCCGAGCTCCGGGTCGACCTGAAGGAATGCTGCTTGACCGATCGGTAGGCCGGCGAGAATGCCTTCGGCCTGCGCGGTGATGATTGCCCGACCGGTCCAGTCACTTTGGACCAGAGCGTTCGTAGTAATGTCGTTTTCCACGCGATCTTCGCTTAGAGCAGCGGCGACGAGATTTCGCACGAGGCTAGAATCAAGCGTTGTCGAACTAGCGTTGTCACTCCGTCGAGGGGCCCGGCGCCTGAGGGCGGACGTTTCCCTCACGACTAACCCCTTGGCGGTCGAGCGGTCTCGCGTGCCGGAACGCGGGCGCCGTTCAGGCTGGCGGTTGCGAGGTGTCATCGCGGGGGTCCTCTGAGGAACAAACGGGAGTCATGCGATTAGGGTGCGGGACGGGGAATCGCTGGTCAAGGCACTTGGAGGCCGAGACACGCCTCGCCCCTGACGTCGACCGGCAGCTCAGGAAGCTTTTCGGGCCGCGACTGGCTCGTTGTAGGCGGGAGCAACCGGCCTGCCAATGGCGTCGCCGAGGGTGCGGGCCCTGTCCATCAGCTTCGCGAAGTTCTTCGGCGTCAACGACTGCGCTCCGTCCGACAACGCGTGGTCTGGATTCGGATGCACCTCCACCTCAAGACCGTCGGCTCCGGCAGCGATCGCTGCCAGTGCGACCGGTTCGACGAGGTCCCACTTGCCGGTCGCGTGGCTTGGGTCGCCGATCAGCGGGAGGTGAGAGAGCTTCTTCACCAGCGGGATGGCGTTCACGTCAAAGGTGAAGCGAGTAGCAGTCTCGAAGGTGCGGATGCCACGCTCGCAGAGGATCACATCGCGGTTGCCGTGGGACAGAATGTATTCCGCAGCGAGCAGCCACTCCTCGATCGTTGCAGACATGCCGCGCTTGAGCAGGACCGGCTTACTGGAGCGGCCGACTTCATCGAGCAGCGTGTAGTTCTGCGAATTGCGGGCGCCTATCTGTAGGATGTCGGCGTGCTTGGCGACGAGCTGGACATCCCTAGCATCCATCACCTCAGTGACTACCGGAAGCCCCGTTTCGGCACGGGCCGCTGCGAGGATGTGCAGTCCCTTCTCACCGTGGCCCCGGAACGCGTATGGACTGGTGCGCGGCTTGAAGGCGCCACCCCGAAGGATGTGCCCACCGGCGGCCTTCACGGCCCTCGCTGCTTCGAGGACGTTCTCTTCGGTATCGACGGAGCACGGCCCGCCCATAACCACTATGCTGCCGCCCCCAATCTCCACAGGGCCAACGCGAATAATCGTGTCGTATGGGTTGACCTCGCGGCTGGCCAGCTTGAAGGGCTTACTGATGCGGACGACCGTGTCGACACCCTCGAGGACACCGAGTTCGTCGACCAACTCCGGGTAGACGTGCCCAAGGACGGCGACAACGTTGCGCTCTTCACCGTGAATGCGGTGGTCTTTGAAGCCGAGTTCCCGTATAGCCTTTTGTACCCCGACGACCTGATTTTCCGTTGCATTGGTTTTCATGACGACGATCATGATCTTTCTCCTTGCCCTAGATAAGACGCGACCTGCGCTCTAACGTATCTCGGTCTCGATGTCCGGCCGGAGGACTCGCGCGCCTCTCAGGTAGACGTGCTTGATTTCGCGCGCCGCCTTTTCGGTATTGACGTGGAGGAGCACCCTCAGCGTCATCGGCAGAGCCCCAGGCTTGTTCATCTCGTGCCCACAGAGGAGCGCAACGGTATTCCAGCCCATGTTCCTTGCCGCGATGGCTGGGAATTCAGCGTTTAGATCGGGTGTGACGGTGAAGAAGGCCGAGGCGACGTATTCCACGTCGAGGTCATTGGCCTTCAGCATCGCGGCGAGGAGCTCTTTTGTCGCGTCGAGGATAGACTCGGGGGAGTTTGCCTCTACGGTGGTGGCCCCTCTCACGCCCCTGGTCAGCACGCTGAACCCTCCGGCCGGACCGGACGGTTAGCGCGAGCCAAAAACGCCGGCCCGGGAGCTGCCACGATAGACGCGGCCGACGGAATTCTCGCCATAGGCGAGAATCCGAGCGGCCCTAAGTGGCTGCCCTCCGCTGGCCGGTGACCACCTCCGCATATTCTCTCAACCTCGCTGCTTGCTGTGACGGATCGCTCTTGCCGATCTCGTCGATGATCGCGCTTCCGATGACGGCAGCGTCGGCGATCTGCCCCACTGCCTGAAAGTGCTTAGGCTGAGATATACCAAATCCTACCGCGATTGGCAAGTGTGTATTGCTTCGGACTCGCTTGACGAACTCTTCAAGTCCCGGATGAAGCTCATCGCGCGCGCCCGTGACACCGGTGATGCTCACGCAATAGATGAAGCCCGACGCCATCGACGCGACGAGCTTAATCCGCTCATCGGTGCTCGTGGGCGCAAGGAGGTAGATCAGGCGGAGATTTTTAGCCAGGCAGGCTTCGCGCACGGGTGCGGATTCCTCAGGCGGCAGGTCTACCACGACTAGACCGTCGACGCCAGCAGAAGCAGCATCGCTCACAAATGCCTCGATCCCGTAGGCGAGTATCGGGTTGTAGTAGCCCATCGGCACAAGCGGTGTCTCAACGCCCAACTGGCGAAGCTTCGCAGCCACGTCCAGGCACAGCCGGGGGGTCACACCCTGCTGAAGCGCACGATAAGACGAGTGCTGGATAGTCGGCCCTTCGGCTAGCGGATCTGAGAACGGTATGCCGAGCTCGATGATATCGGCGCCGCCTTCAACCAGCGCGGGCAATAGGCGCAGCGTCGACTCAACGTCTGGATAGCCCACTGTAAGGAAGGCGACGAACCCCGTTCGGCCTTCGGCCTTCATGCGGGCGAACGCCGATTCGATTCGGCCGGGCGGCAGGTTATGCGCCCCGTCCGCGCTCATGAATACTCGGCGATGCCGGCGCCGAGGGCAAACAAGTTGAACAGGAAGTGAGCGAGCAGACTGGTCAAGATTGAGCCTGAGTAGGCATAGCCGAGAGCGAATAGAGCACCGATAGCGGCCACAGGAGGGAGAAGGTAGATCGTCCCCGGATTGCCGATGTGCGCAAGCGCGAACAACGCCCCGCTCGCAACTGCTGCCCACGCGGTCCCCCACCGGCCGCGCAGACCGCCAAACACGAAGCCGCGGAAGAAGACCTCTTCAGCAAACGGCGCGAAGAAAAGCGAAAGCATCGCAAGAACGATGAGCGGCCCCGCGCTCTGATATGTCTCCTTAATCTCGGTGTCCGGCTCAATTCCGACCACGGCGAGAGCCCCGAAGTACGCAAAGCTCACAACGAGTCCCGCGATCAGAAGACCGAACACCAATCCGGCAGTCGTCCAGACGCCGCCCTGCTGCGGCCAGCGGAGCCCGAGAGCCGACCAAGGAAGTCGATACTTGCGAATGCTGAAGTAAATCGCCGCCGCAAGAAGGCCAATTTCGAGGAATACGCTTGCAGCGAGCGCTACCGTGAGAGCCAGAGAATCCTTTTCAATGTCCTCATTTCCCGCGATAACGAGCGCGCTGATGCTGGCCGGAATCGAGGTGCCGATCAGGACGGCGACAACGATGCCGATCGCTTTAAGAACGTCGGCCGGCGTCCAAGGCATTCTGTCCGTCTGCGCCCTGGTGACATCCAGCGCGGCGCCGCAATTCTGACAGAAAGCAGCACCGGCAAGGACCTGGGCGTCGCATCGCTGGCAAGCGAGTGCTGATACAGCCATAAGAGTAAGTGTAAGGCGGAGAGGCCTGAAGCAGAAAGAATGTTTGGGGTGGACGACGGGATTTGAACCCGTGATCTCCAGGGCCACAACCTGGCGCGTTAACCGCTACGCTACGCCCACCACGTCGCGCTCCCGCCGCCAGCGGGAAAAACAGCCCCGTCTCCGGGGCCAATCGGA
>VBJT01000014.1 GCA_005880075.1 Chloroflexota bacterium | reverse complement strand
CTTCAATGAGTATTGTGTAGGGCGCTGGCAGCTGTTCCGGGTACTTGAAGGTCCCGGCTTGCTGCGTAGTGATCACTTCAGCGACAAGGCCCGTCTCCTCCTCGATCTCCCGCAAAACCGCCTGCACTGGATCCTCGTCGGGCTCGATGTGACCGCCCGGGGGCATCCACTGCTCCAACCGCTTGTGCCAGTGAAGCAGAGTGCGGCGGCCGTCTACGACAAACCCCGTGGCGGTGAAGTGCCGCTTCATCCTGGTTCGCGAGAATCTAGGTCAGCAACGAGATTGCGCATCACGGAGTCGAGTCTGAGCGCCAGTGGGGTTACGTCTCCTTCGAAGCCTGCCCGCAACTCGGGCCAGCGATCGATCGCATCTACGACCGCTCGCTCATCCTCGTCCGTGAGCCGGCCGCGTAGCTCGGCGCGGGTCTCCGGATACGAATGGCCGAGCGATAGCTCTCGCGCCTTCAGGGCGAGGATGGCCAGCTTGGCCTGATAGTACATCCAGCCCGCGTTTCGAATCCGCACGTACTCAGCCGGAAGCCCCAGGTGAACCTTCCTCGTGCCGTGGGCCAGAAGGTAACGGCACTCGTGGTGAATATTGCCTGCGAGGAGCCGGATGTCCTCGGCGAGCCCCTCCGCCGAAAGCGGGGGGGCCTCGAATTCGCCATAAAGCGGCACCAGCCCGAACTGGAACTGCACCCGGCCCGTGACCGGATATTGTCGCAGCTCGTGTTCTGACTTGATATATGTGGACCAGCCCGATCGATCCGCGAACACGCCCTGTATAGCGAGGATCAGGTCGTCGTTGACCTGCCGGAGGACAATGATCAGGTCGTGGTCGCTTTCCTCTGTCTGTTCGCCGCGCGCCCAGGAACCATGCCAGAGAAGCGCGGCCAGATTATCTTCGAGCGCGGCAATCAGGCGATCGGTCACCTCCCGGACTTCATCGGGCAGTGGGCGTCGTTGAGATCCTTGATCGCCCGCCAACATGTCCGCACTTTTTCGAAGCTTCTTGATCTCCGTGCTCACCGGCCTCCCTCCTCAAGTAGGGACAAATCAAAATCGGCATACTTGTCGATCACCATATCGGCTTCTGGCAATGGAGGCAGCGCTGTCGAGCTTGCGCGCACCTGCACCGCAAACATGCCCGCGGCTTTCGCCGATGCGATGCCTGAAGAGGTGTCCTCGAAAGCGAGGCACTCACCGGGACGCACTCTCAGCCGCTCTGCGGCTGTGACGTAGAGGTCGGGCGCGGGTTTCGATTGCGCGACCTCGCTTGCGGTAACCGTGGTAGCGAAGGCGCCGTTCAGGCCGAGGCCGGCGAGAGTCGTATCGACCCAAGTCCGGAGCGATGCCGAGGCCAGCCCGACCGGGATGCCTCGCGCTTTCAGCTCTCGCAAAAGGCCGGCAACTCCGGGCAGGGGCTCTCGGGGCTGCTTCATTAGCTCCAGCACGGCGTCGTTGTAGGCTTTATAGAAGACCGCCGGAGATTCGGTAAGCGAGAAGCGCTCTCGGACCCAGTCCCAGGCGGCCTCGACCGACAGCCCGATGATCTGCGAGTAATCCAGTCGAGTAACGGTATGACCGTAGGGTGCCAAGACGACATTGAACGCCTCATGGTAAAGTGGCTCGCCGTCCCAGATCACCCCATCGAGGTCGAAAACGACCGCGCGAAAAGCCCCGTTCACGAGTCTGCCTTTTCGCGCAACGCGGGAAAGAGAATGACATCTCGAATCGAGGAACTTCCTGTGAGCGCCATCACAAGGCGATCGATGCCGATGCCAAGCCCGGCTGCGGGCGGCATCCCGTGCTCCAGCGCGATTAGGAAGTCCTCATCGGCGGTCTCCGCCTCATCGTCTCCCGCCGCTCTCAGCCGCGATTGCTCAAGCAAGCGTTCGCGCTGGTCGATCGGGTCATTCAGTTCGCTGTACGCGTTCGCGACTTCCCGTCCGGCGATGAACAGTTCGAACCGCTCCACAAGATGCGGGCTCTCCGCCTTACGCTTCGCCAGAGGTGAGAGCTCTACCGGATAGTCGATCAAAAAGGTGGGCTGCACTAAATGTGGCTCGACGTGCATCGTCAACAATTCGTCGATAATCTTGCCGCGGCCCCAAGACGGCTCGACCGGGACAGCCGTTTCGGCAGCTGCCCGGCGAAGGCTTTCGACGTCAGCATAGGCATCGAAATCAACTCCGCTCCGTTCCTGGATGGCATCCCGCAAAGTAATCGTTCTCCACGGCGGCGTGAGATCAATCTCGTTCTGGCCAGCCCTTACGACAGTAGTTCTAAGCACCTCACCTGCTACCTCGCAGATCATCTCTTGGACCAACTCGATTAGGACTGTGTAGTCTGCGTAGGCCGCGTACGATTCAAGCATCGTGAACTCTGGATTGTATTTGGTTGATACACCTTCGTTACGGAAAATGCGCCCTATCTCATATACCTTGTCGAACCCGCCGATGACGAGGCGCTTGAGATGGAGTTCGAGCGCTATTCTAAGGAACTGCTGGCGATCAAGGGCGTTGTGGTAAGTGATGAAAGGCCGGGCGGCGGCGCCGCCAGCAGTGCTCTGAAGGACCGGCGTCTCCACCTCCAGGTACCCGCGTGCATCCATGAAGCGCCTGACCTGCTGGATGATTCTCGACCGCGCCACAAACGTGTCCCTAACTTCGGAATTCGCCATTAGGTCGAGATAGCGCTGACGGTAGCGCACTTCGATATCCTGAAGCCCATGCCACTTCTCGGGCGGCGGACGTAGCGCTTTGGCGAGGATGTTGAAGGTCTCCGCCTCGATGGTGGGTTCTCCGGTCTTCGTTCGAAAGACTGCGCCCTTCACACCAAGGAAGTCACCCAGATCGACTGTTTGCAGCAGGCGCTCGTAGGACTCAACGCCGACGCTTTCCTGCTTGAAGTAGGCCTGGATCCGCCCGTGCCCATCTCTAAGATCTAGGAATGATGCTCGCCCCATTCGCCTCATCGCCGTGACACGTCCCGCTACCGAGATGACGTCACGCCCATCGGGGGAGCGATCGAGGAGCTCCACCGCCTCTTTTGTGGTGTGGGTGCGCTGGGCTCGTGCCGGGTAGGGGTCGATGCCGTTCGAGCGGATGCTCTCTAGCTTCCCCCGGCGCAAGGCTACGATGTCATCTTCGCCCATGATGAAAAAAATCAGGCGGGGCGTAGGCCGCCCCGCCTGATTTTAGTCCCCGTCCCTTTCGCGTCGCTAGTTAATCTCGACGACTGTCCAGCGGAGGACGCCGGCCGGTGCGTTCACCTGTGCCTCATCGCCCACGCCCCTGCCAAGAAGGGCAATACCGACGGGCGATTCGTTGCTGACGCGCCCAGCCTTTGGGTCCGCCTCCGCCGAGCCAACGATAGTGTAATGATCGCGCTCGCCCTTATGGTTAAGAATGGTGACCGTGGAGCCAAGGCTCACGCGCTGGTTATCGTGGGCCTCCTCGATTATGACGGCATTTTGAATAATGTTCTCGAGCGTGAGGATTCGCCCTTCGACGAAAGCCTGCTCGTTGCGGGCGTCCTCATACTCCGGAGTATTCTGCGCGCCGACCAACTCCTTGGCATCGTGAATGCGTTGTGCGACTTCGGCGCGGCGCACGGTGCGTAGCTGGTCAAGCTCCCTTTCAAGCTTGCCCAGACCCTGTTTGGTGAGTGGGACCGGTTTGCCTGCCATGGTACTCATCAGTTTCCTTGGTCTTGGTGAAAAAAAGGACTGAAGGCTACGCCCTCAGTCGTAGGTGCTACTTTCCTTAGATGAATTATATTCGACCATTCGCTGCCTGTAAATAGCGGTTGTCGACGCGCTGTTTCCCGATAGATGACGTATGTTAAACTGACCGCTGATCCGGTCGGGCGCACGCCGTCATTCGGCGCATCGCCGCACACGATGAAGGTGGTTCACCCTTAACCTATGCGACGCCCCCCGCCCCGCGAGCAGCCGCCCGCTAGGCGGTTTCGACGCGACCTGCCTCGACCGGAGGGGCCATTCGACAGACTGCTCCGACGAAGGCCTGAGCGAGATCCAGCTCCGATCATTATCGGCGGTACAGTCGCCTTCTTGGCGATTGTCATTCTGCTGGTCGTCGGTGTATCGACTCTGCTCGGCGGGGGCGGCAGTGGTGGGGCGAGCAGCGGCCAAAGCGGCCCGGAAATGGATTTCGGCGGCGTCAGCGGCCGGCTTAATTCGCGGATACCGAACCTGCCTCCCGGTCTCCAGCAGGTGAGTGACTACGTCGAGTTCAATTTGGACAAAGACGTGCCGCCCATTTCAGGTTTTGCTCTGCCTCTTCGTGAGAAGATCGAGGATCCGGCCGGCCTCGGCTTTTACACTTTCGTCGAGAGCCGCTGGCAACGTCTTACCGACGTGAAGGTCGTGCGGAGTGGCCGGGCCGAAGGCGAATTCAATAGCATTCCCGCTAACTTGGTCGTTCTCAGGGTTGCGGCGGAGCCTTATCAGGTCGTCGGCTCACTCCCGCCCGGTGGCAGTCTGCACGGTGATGCGCAGGTCACCATTGTGAGCCCCCGCGATTACTCCCCTACGCAGGACGGCGCAGTCCAAGGGACGCCGACATCAGTGCCACCGGAGAGAAAGTACTTGCTGATTCCGACAATCGTGGGCAGCGGGGAAGATACGGCGAAAATCGTGAACGGCATCTTGGCCGACGAGAACCGTCGCAAGGCCCATGTTGATGCCATCGTGAAGCTCGTTACGAACTCGAAGTTGGACGGCATTGACCTCGAGTACTCCTCTGTTGACGTCGAACTGCAAGGAGAATTCACCGACTTTGTCACATCACTCGCGGACGGACTGGGCGATAAACGGCTGAGTTTAACTCTGCCTCCGCCCACAAATCAGCGCCAGGCATACGATTGGAAGGCGATCGGTAAGGTCGCCGACATGATCAAGATCCTGCCGATTGCTGATCCGGTCTCATACTGGGAGACAATGCCCCGCGCCATAAGCCAGGTTGTTCAAGATGTCGACCCGAGCAAGGTAACGTTGGTGCTCAGCCCGTACAGCATCGAGGGGGTCGGAGATGTAACGCGGCCGATCGGCTACCTGCAGGCTATGGTTCTGGCTGCGGAAGCCGCTGTGCGCGAGCCGGCGAATCCAAATGACATAAAACCCGGCGTAACGGTGAAGCTTGTGGCCAAGAATCTGGATCAGGCGGAAGGCGCGTCGCCGCTTCGCTGGGACAATGATGCCGCGGCGGTGCGTTTTGACCTCGGAGGGACGGAGCGCAGAAGGATCATCATCGAGAACTCATTTAGCGCCGGCTTTAAGCTGGAGATCGTCCAGGCGTATCGCCTTGCGGGCCTCGCGGTATCAGACGCGTCCGGCCAGTCCGACGTGGCGAATCTTTGGCCGGGCATAAAGGAGTTCATGCGTTCGGCGACGCTGACGATCAGGCGCCCAAACGAGAGCTCCCTGTTGCCTGTATGGCAGTCCCCGGACGGCGGGGATTTCGGCGCGGGTGCCGGCACAACTGCGACCTGGACTGCCCCGAAAGAAGGTCCGCACAATCTGGTTCTCGTCGTGAGCGATGGCGAGAAGCGTTTCGGCCGCAAGACCCTGATAGACGTAAAGAAGGGCCCACAGACCTCGCCCACACCACTTATCACATTCGCGCCGCCGACCCCGACTGCGAGCCCAACACCTCCGCCGGGACAGCCGGCGGCGACGCCGACCCCTGCGCCGAAACCGACGTTGCCGGTGCAACTGGGCGTTCAAGTGGATGCCGATGGTAACGGAACGGCGGGAAATAATGAGACTGCCACACCGGGTTCACCAGTGACGTACTGGGTCATCCTCGACAACGATAGTCCGGTGAAAGTGAACGTAACATCGTTACTGGATAGCGTTTGGGGCAACATAACGACCTGTAAGACGGCGGGCGGTAGTCCCAACGTCGTAGGCGTCGAATTGGACCCTGATGACGGGGACCATGGAGACTTGAGAAACGTAGATCCTGACGGTCCTGACGCAGTGTCCTGCAAATACGAGGTAACGGCTCCTCAGGAATCCGGTAAAGAGGTAAAGAACAGCGTAACAGCAACGGTTCAAGCCGCGGACGGACAAACGGGCACCGATCTCGATGACAACACTAGATTCACGACGAAGTGATGCCAAGGAGCGCGGCCTATGCGGGTGATCGCCGGCCGCGCTCGCGGGCGGCGATTGATTGCTCCCCAACGTTCGCGTCGCCTGAGAGGCTCGTCTATCCGGCCTACGTCGGATTTGGTGCGTGGGGCTATCTTTTCCGTGTTGGCCTCTCTCCAGGCTGACATGTCGCGCGTACTGGACCTCTACGCCGGCAGTGGCGCCCTGGGAATCGAGGCGCTAAGTCGTGGCGGCGATTGGTGCGACTTCATTGAACGCGACCGCGCAACTTGCGAAACGATCTGCGAGAACTTGCGTCTCACGGGGTTCGAAGATCAGGCGCGGGTATACTCGCTGCCCGCCAAGCGAGCAGTCGAGGAGCTTCATGGTCCATATGCGCTGGTCCTGGCTGATCCGCCGTATGAAGATGAGACGGCGCTGGGCGTACTGGAATCGCTGGCTGAAAAGCGCCTTGCCCAGGAGGGAAAAACCGTGCTGGTTCTCGAGCATAGCGCGCGGGGGGACGCGCCGGGTGAAATTGGCGGGCTGGTTCTAGTGAACGCGCGCCGGCACGGGGACAGTGCGATATCGATCTACCGCTAGGAGGTAACGCTTGCTAATAGCGGTCTATCCCGGCAGATTCGATCCTGTGACTAATGGACACATCGACATAGCGCAGAGGACGTCGACGCTATTCGAGCGTCTTGTCATCGCCGTATACGACATGGATGAAAACAAGTGCTTGTTCAGCACCGATGAACGAGTCAACCTGTTCCGAGATGCCGTTAGGCACTTGCGCAACGTCGATGTTAGGCCGTTTTCGGGCTTGGTGGTCGATTTCGCGCGCCGCGAGCAGGCGAAAGTGCTCGTGCGCGGGATCCGCGCCGTAACGGACTTCGAAGCCGAACTGGACATGGCATTGATGAACAAGAAGATGGCGCCGGAGATCGAATCGGTATATATGATGGCCAGCCTTGAACACCTATACGTGAGCGGCCATCGTATTCGTGAAGTAGCCAGCCTGGGTTATGACGTCGGGGAACTGGTGCCGCCGCACGTTGGCAAAGCCCTGGAAAAGAAGTTTGCGAAGTAGCGTACGAAGGCTCCTGAGCCGCCCGTAAGGATGCTGCTGTAATTGGACATCGTGCATCTAATCGACCGGCTGGAGGAGATGGCCTCGGAGGCGCGGCGTTTGCCCGTCGGCGGTGGCCTCGTCATGTCCCGGCAGCGCCTGCTCGACGTAATTGATCGGATGCGTGTCGCGGTCCCCCGCGAGGTTTACGATGCGCGCGATGTGCTGGAGCGTCGGGACCAGGTGCTACGGTCGGCGCAGGAGGAGGCCACGCAGTTAGTTGGAGAATCGAAGGACGAAGTGGAGAAGCGGCTCGCGCAAACCGAGGTCGTCAAGGCAGCCGACGACCGCGCCCGCGAAATCCTCGCGGATGCGCAGGCGCGCGCGCAAGAGCTGTTAAGGGGTGCGGAGGAGCAGGCTCGCGGCCGCCTCGACGACGCTCAACAGTCAAGTCTGTCTCAAATGCGAGAGGCGGATGTTTATGCACTGCAGACGCTGAAGCGGCTAGAGCAAGAACTCAATGGATTCATGACGACCGTTCGTAAGGGAATAAGCGCGCTCGAGCATCGCGCAGCGGATCGGCCCGGCTAGAGTAACGAGAATCGGTCCTGGCGCCTCCGGGAAATCCAAACAGCTGCGGAAATGCCTCCAGCGCAAATTGCGAGGACAAGGGACAGGACAAGCGCCTTGCGGAACGCCATGCCAGAAGCATTCTCGGCCTTGTTGGCTGCCTGATTAGCGTGATCTAGCGCGGCACGGAAGTCGCCCCTTGCGAATGCTTGCGACGCATGGGTCAAATCAATATGCGGATCGGCGTCTACGAGGCCGAGCCGCCTCCAAAGATCACGCCTGGCGTCCACCAGCCCGCGGGACGAAGCATATGCCTCGATCGCCTGACCGGCTTCCGCCAGCATTCGGCGTCCGAGAGGCCCTGGGCTTCAGCGTCATGGGTTAAGTTTGACACTGCTTCTTTGAGGTCGTCATAGCCGGCGAGTTTCGATTGTGCCTCACTTGTCGTAGCAATCGCGTCGTCAAAGCGCCAAGCGTCGATGTTCGCTTGTATGCTGTCACGAACATCGTTAGATAGGTCTTTATTTGCGGCTCGCGCGAGTAGGTCCTCCAGACGCTGCTGCGCTTGGCGGCGTTTCGTTAACGCAGGCTCGATGGAAGGCGGAAAAACCCACTCTGCGAAGAGATTGTCCACGCGCTTCCCGCCGAGCTTTTCGACTAGGTCTAAATACCGCTTACTATCGGCGGGCGTTCCGGAAGCTGCGAGCGCCGCATTTGCCTGGCGGAGCGCGCCGCCGCCCACTTCGGCTTGGAGAAGATGGAGAAAGCGCAGCGAGCGATCGTAGCCGGCGTTCTCGACGTTCAGAGCCGACTCGTTCGCGCCAATGAGAGATGAGACCTCTCCCCATTCGTCCAGCCGCAGGTCCGTACCCGCAGGCTGTTTCTCAGCAGGCTGGCTCTGCACGAGGCCCGCAGGCAACGCACCCGCCGCTTCCTCAGCGATGAGCTGCGCAAAGCCTTCCGAAAGCCATCGCCGTCCATAAATACCCGACCAGAGGTGGGCCAGCTCGTGAAGCACGGTAATATCATCCGCGGCGGGTGAGACAATCACGCTGCAGTTCGCAGCTTGGCCGCACGAAGTGATTCCTTCATATCCGAGCACGGCTCGCTGCCCTCCTTGGGCGACCCGTACGTTTGTGGGTCCGGGGTATGGAAATCCGTAGAGATCCTGAATGAGCGGAAGGGCTGTCGTTACCAAATCCTTCAAGTGTTGCGCTGCGCCACCCTCTCCCTGAAAGTAGCTCATGGTCACCGAGATGTTTTTTGGCCCCACCGGCACGTCGAACGCAAAACTTGCGGTTGCATCCGGCCGGCTGACTTCGAGCACGGCGGCGAGGAAAGCCGCGTCGGCGCCGGAACAGGTGAAGGTCGTTCCATTTTGAGGGCATTGGCCAGCTTCAAGCGTCACGTTCCATTCATTGGAAGCGGGCGACGACACGGTCACCGTGGACTCGTCGCCTCCTGCGATCACGGGCAAATAAACGTATGAGGGGGTAACGAGCAGCGAAGGCGCACGCACGTCAGCGAGTTCGTAGCTCAGGCTAAAACTGTAGCTTTCGCCGTAGAAGACGGCCCGATCGAACGAAACATAAGCTGAAACGGTCGCGCTGCGCCCTGGCTCGCCGAGACTGACAGCCAGCGGCTCTCCTGAAGAGGACGTCGCCGAGACCGCAGAGGCGCCGCGCAATACGGGAATCGTCAGGTTTTCGTAGAAGACCACTGTATCGTCCCCGTAAGCGCTTGTCTGGGGATCGTTGTTCTCGAAAGTAACATCCCAGAGGACCCGCACCGGCTCCTGGCCTGGCCGCACGTCGTACGAGACGTGCGATTTGATGTGCACCGCGTCCTCTGCTGCAGTGGGGGCCGCCGGTCTTAGAGCGAGCAATGACGTGATGGCAACTATTGGGAATGCCAACCAACGCATGCTACGCATATCAGTCCGTGGCAGGCGTCGCTTCTTCGCGCGGTCCGTCCAATTCTTTGGACGGGAACGCGGCTTCCAACCTTTCCAGCGCTGCATTCAGGCCCTGCTTTTGATACCCACGCCAGAACAGCAGCCCGAGAACCCAACCCCGGATCCCGTGGGTCGATGCCCTTGCGATCAGCTCAACCCGTGTCGCCTCTTCGCCCTCCGGCTGGAGGCGGAACGCCTGGGATTCGAGCGTTATACCGTATCGCTCCGTTTCATCACGTACCGGCGTGAATTCAATATATTCGGGAGCGACCCAGGCAGAGATCACAAACTGGAATGCCTTGCCCTCGTCAGTGCGGGCCAGGAACTCCGTATCGGGGCCGTGCGTTTGCTTCGATACATATTCAACGCTTGACCAGGCGGCGTTCCATCGCCGAGCGTTCCCGATATCCGAGAGAAGTCCCCAGATCTCCCTTTGCGGCGCCATGATCAGGCGTGAGGCTGACGTCGCGGGCATGTCTAGCGATCTCCTTCGTAGATCGCGTGGCCGGCAGGCAGCCAGACGCACTGCATCAGCGAGAACCCGGCGCGCTTGGGCGGGATGAGATGGAGTAGCAGGCGCGATTGCTCATTACGCGCCGGGACCGCGATTTCCGCGAGCTCCAGGAAATCACGGGAGTCCGTCTCCGTCCAGACGGGCTGCTCCGTCATCGGGAACCAGTTTACCCGACGGATTACGGATCCCCGCGCGACCTTACCTTACGGAGTCATTACGGATTCGCCGGGAAGTGGAGAGGGGCTTACCTGCAATGCATCACCCAGAACTTGCGTCCACAACAAAATTAACGAGCTTGCCCGGCACATAAACCACACGCTGAATATTGGCGCTATCCAGATGCTTCCGCACGGAAGGACTCGCCAGAGCCAGCTCTTTCGCGCGAGCCTCCTCGATGCCGGCGGGAACCTCGATCCTATCTCGCACTTTGCCGTTCACCTGCACCACCAGGGTCAGTTGCTCCTCTCGTGCCAAGCCGTCGTCCCATAGGGGCCACATTTGTGCATGAACGCTATATGGCCGGTCCGTGCGCTCCCACAGTTCTTCCGCGATGTGAGGCGCGAGCGGCGCCAGCATCAACAGCAGGCACTCGACAGCCTCGCTCCAAGCTTGGCGCTCAACCCGCCCGCTGTCTCTCAAATCGGTCATCTCGTTGGTCATCTCCATCAGGGCGGCGATTAGTGTGTTGAACCGGAAATGCTCGATATCCTCTGTAACCCTCCGGATCGTTTTATGGATAATGTGCCGAAGCTCCGGCGATGAATCCTCGGCGAACGACGGTTCGCTCTGCACCAGATTCCAGACGCGGTTCAACCAGCGCTCGATCCCGGAGATCCCCTCGAGGCCGAAGGGCCCGCCCTGATCCCACGGCCCGATGAACATCAGATAGAGCCGGAAAGCGTCTGCTCCGTAGTGCTCCACCTGCTCGTCGGGCGCGACCACATTGCCGCGCGACTTTGACATGCGCTGGCCGTCTGGGCCCAGGATCTGGCCCTGGTTGAACAATCGAAGGAATGGCTCAGCGCCTTCCACCAGGCCCATGTCCCGGATCGCTTTCCAGAAGAAGCGCGCGTAGAGCAGGTGCATAACAGCGTGTTCGGCGCCGCCCGTGTATTGGTCCACCGGCAGCCACCGTCTTGCCAGCTCCGGGTCTACGGGCCCTCGGTCGTAATGCGGACTGAGATAGCGGATGAAGTACCAGTTGGAGTCCATGAACGTGTCCATCGTGTCCGTCTCGCGCTTCGCCGGCCCGCCGCACTTTGGACACGTCGTGTTGACAAACGCCTCGTGCCTCGCCAGCGGTGAATCACCGGTGGGCTTGAACTCGGCGTCCTTCGGGAGCAGCACCGGAAGCTGGTCCTCAGGCACCGGCACGATCCCGTCCTTTGGGCAATGAACCATCGGGATGGGAGTCCCCCAGTAGCGCTGACGGGAAATGAGATAGTCCCGCAGACGGTAGCTTACGGTCCGTTTGCCCCAGCCCTTCTCCTCGATGAACTCGGCGATTGCCCGCTTTCCTTCCTCATTCCTGAGACCGTCGAACTGGCCGGAGTTGACCATCGTTCCAGGTCCAACGTGGGATTGCTGGAGCTGACCGCCGTCCCAGTCAGGCGGGGCGATAACGACCGGGATTGGCAAGCCGTATTTCTTCGCGAACTCGTAGTCACGCTGGTCGTGGGCAGGGACGCCCATCACTGCGCCTGTCCCGTACCAGAGAAGCGCGTAGTCGGCGATCCAGATAGGAACGTCCTCACCCGAAAGCAGGTTCCGGCAGAATCCGCCGGTGAAGACGCCGGTCTTTTCGCGCTCTATGCTCAGCCGCTCGATCTCTGTCTGCTTCCTCGCCCGCTCGACGTACGCCTCGACCTCTGCTTCTCTATCCGCTGTGGTGATCTGCGGCACGAGCGGGTGCTCGGGTGCCAGGACCATGAAAGTCACGCCGAAGATCGTGTCCGGACGGGTTGTGAAGACCGGAATCTCTTTCTGCTGGACGCCCGGCGTGTCCAGCGCGAATGCCACCTTGACGCCGTCTGATCGCCCGATCCAGTTCCGCTGCATCGTCGTGATCTGTGCGGGCCAGTCCATCTTCGAGAAGTCAAGCAACTCCTCGGCATAAGCGGTCGTCTTCAGAAACCACTGTTCGAGGTCGCGATGAACCACCGGCGTTCCGCAGCGCTCGCACGTACCGTTCGGGAGCACCTGCTCATTTGCTAGCACTGTCTGGCACGACGGGCACCAGTTCACCGGTGCCATCGCGCGGTAGGCGAGGCCTTTCTCAAAGAACTTGAGGAAGAACCACTGGTTCCAGCGGTAGTACTCGGGGTCGCTCGTTATCACCTCGCTGTTCCAGTCGAACATGGCGCCGATCGACTTCAACTGTCGGCGCATGCGGTCGATGTTGGCGTAGGTCCACTTGTGCGGGTGGATTCCCTGCTTGATGGCTGCGTTTTCGGCCGGTAGACCGAACGCGTCGAACCCAATCGGATAGAAGACCTCGTATCCGCGCATGCGGTGATACCGCGCAACCGCGTCCGAAGGCGCCATCGGGTACCAGTGTCCCACGTGGAGGTCACCCGATGTATAAGGCAGCATCGTCAGCAGGTAGAACCTTTGCTCGGCGTTGAGGTCCGTATCGTACAGGCCATCCGCCAGCCATTTCTGTTGCCACTTCTTCTCGATCGCCTGCGGCCGGTAACGTTCGGCTGCCGCATTCCGCGCACTCTTTGCCTCAGTCATCTCTTCTCTCCTCGGCCTGCTCAACGTCATTCGCCGTTATCGCCTGCTCCATCTCCGGACCAATCTGCCGGGCCTGCCGCTGAATTAGCTCGTCGATCCGGCGTGTTAATGGACGAGACTCAAGAATCGCGAAAACGGCAATCGCGCCCGCTATACCCACTATGTAGAGCTCGGCTCCGATTGCCATTCCTACAGCCGCCGCCGCCCAAATCGTAGCGGCCGTGGTGATGCCACGTACGGAGTAACCTTCCCGAAAGATCACGCCTGCGCCGATGAAGCCGATGCCCGTCACGATCTGTGCCGCAATCCGGTCTTCACCACCCAGAAGCGCCGAAATATCGGTGAACAGGCAAGAGCCGAGAGCAACGAGGGCGATCGTCCGGATGCCTGCCGGATAGCCGCGCAACTCGCGTTCGAGGCCGATCAGGCCGCCGAGAAGCCCAGCGAGGAGCAGCCGCCCGAGGATCTTGAATTCGTCGCCGGTTGACACGTCGATGGCGAGCGAGGACAAAACGAAGTATGCGGCAAGTAGTGGCCCAACCGCGCTCATTTCGCATTCCCCATTTCGATTCTCCGACAAAGCAGCGGCCCCTCCGTCCAGGGACGGAGGGGCCATCGTTCTCCGCGGTACCACCCTGATTTCGTTCGATGCAGGACTTCCTGCCCGAAGCGACTCTCTCGGGCGCTATAACGGGCGCTTTCCCGTCACCGGCTACTTCCAAGCTTTCACCGGCGAGGCTCAGAAGCGAGTTCGGGCCTACGTCGCCGGCTCGCACCACCGCCGGCTCTCTGCCTGGGGCCCTACTACTCTCCTTCGCCGCTTCTGTACCAGGAGCGCCGAGAAGGGCCGACACCCTCTTGTTGCTTGCTCCTGGGTTATTGTTCCTTGAGTCTGGTGGAGCTGAGGGGGCTCGAACCCCTGACCTCGACACTGCCAGTGTCGCGCTCTCCCAACTGAGCTACAGCCCCAACCGCATGGGCAATGGTAACAGACTCACTTTCCTTCTTCCATCTGCCGCCTTCCCGTATCATTGCTAGCACCTGACACCTGACACCTCAAGGAGCCACCCATGATGCCTCTCGAAGGAATCCGCGTCCTCGACCTCACCCGTCAGGCCCCCGGCCCCTATTGCACAATGCTCCTCGGCGATCTCGGTGCTGATGTCATCATCGTCGAAGAAGCGCCGGGCGCTGGACGGCGGATGGAGATGGGTATGAGCGAGCGGACCCAAGCGTTCTGGGCGCTCAATCGCAACAAGCGCTCGGTGGGCCTCAACCTTAAGGACTCGCGCGGCCGTGAAGCGTTCCTCAAGATGGCCGAAAAGGTGGATGTCGTAATCGAAGGATTCCGCCCGGGCGTCGTGAGGCGTCTCGGCGTGGATTACGACGCGGTCAGCGCCCGGAACCCGCGTATTATCTATTGCTCGCTCAGCGGCTACGGTCAGAGCGGTCCCTACGCCGGCCTTGTCGGGCACGACATTAACTACATCAGTATCGCCGGGGCGCTCGGGATGATCGGCACGCCTGGCTCGCCGCCCGCGATCCCGATGAACCTCATCGCTGACTTCGCCGGCGGCGGCCTCTACGCCGCCTTTTCTATTCTGGCCGCCGTAATCGCGCGGGAGAGGACAAGCCGCGGCCAGTACATCGATATCGCGATGAGCGACGGCGTCACCTCGCTGCTTGCATTCCCTGCGAGCCAGTACTTCGCCGCGGGACTTGTCCCCAAGCCGGGTAACGAAATGCTCAACGGTGGGGCGCCCTACTACGCCGTCTACGAAACGTCGGACGGCAAGTGGCTAAGCATCGGCTGCATCGAGCCCTGGTTCTGGTCCGAGCTCTGTAAGGCCCTCGGCTGTGAGGACTACATCCCCCAGCAGATGAACCGCGAAAAGCACCCCGAGATCTTCGACTATCTCCGCGGCCGCTTTAAAG
>VBJT01000264.1 GCA_005880075.1 Chloroflexota bacterium | reverse complement strand
GCCGAGGCGACCGCCCGCGTCAACACCGCTGAATTCCCCCGCCGCGTCTTCTCGCCCATCGCGCGCGATTACGATCGGCCGGCGCTCCTCCTGAGCCTCTTCCAGTACCGCCGCTGGCACCGCTTCCTCCTTTCGCGGTTGCATCTGCCGCCGGGCGCGCGCGTGCTTGACATGGCCACCGGAACCGGCGCTCTCGCGTTCGATATCCTATCGTGCACCGATGCTAACGTCACCGGAGCCGATATCACTCGGCCGATGTTGCTCCAGGCCCAAGCCCGGGCTGACAGCCGGCTTGGCGGGCGCTTGGGACTTCTCGAATGCACCGCCGAGTCTCCACCCTTCCCGAACGAGTCGTTCGACGCGATCACCTTCGCCTACCTCCTCCGTTACGTCTCCGACGTTCCGGCAACCCTCAGCGGCCTCGCTCGCATTCTGAAGCCCGGCGGTATGATGGCCTCGCTCGATTTCGCGGTCCCTCGCGGAACCTGGTATCCGCTCTGGCGGCTCTATACAGACGTTGCTCTGCCCTCCTGCGGCCACCTCTTTTCCCGCCACTGGCGGGATGTCGGCGCATTCCTCGGACCGAGCATCCGCGACTTCTACCGCCGCTGGCCCGAGGAGCGTCTGCTCGACACCTGGCGGGACGCCGGCTTCGCGGACGTGCGGTCGCATCGCCTCTCGCTCGGAGGCGCAGTTGTGATCTGGGGAGCGAAGGCGAAATGAAGGTGCGCGCACCGGGGCGGCGTAGCAGCGGTCCACTTCAGCCTAGCCAGTCCACGGAAACCGTACCGGCCCATGAAGGCAACCCGCCCGAGGCCGTTGTCGATGCTGCGGAACGCCTCTCCCCCGCGGTGCGGGAAGGCGCCCGCCCCGCGTTTTATGCCCTCGGGCGCGGTGGCTGGCGCGACTACATCACGCTCTTGCACCCGCCCTACACGCTCTGGCACCTGAGTTATGTCGTCCTCGGTGCTGCGCTTTCCCCGGCCCTGCGCTACGACCGGCTGGCCGCGACGCTTCTCGCCTTCTTCCTTGCCGTCGGCGTTGCGGCGCATGCCCTCGACGAGCTGAACGGTAGGCCCCTTCAGACGCGGATTCCGCGATTCGCTCTGGCTGCCCTCGGCGTCGGCGGCCTCGTTGGCGCGATAATCATCGGCATCGCCGGTGCCATCCTCGCCTCGCCGTGGCTGCTCGTATTCGTCGCTTTCGGCGCCTTCATCGCGCCGGCGTACAACCTCGAGTGGTTTCGCGGGCGCTTCCACTCGGACTTCTGGTTCGCGGTCGCCTGGGGCGTCTTCCCGTTCCTGACCGCGTATTACGCGAGCGCCGGACGTCTCGAGCCTTCTGCGGTCTTAGGCGCGGTAGCGGTATTCGCGTTGAGCCTCGCCCAGCGCGTGCTGAGCCGCCGGGTGCGCGCGATACGGCGGCAGGTCCGCAGCATCGAGGGCAGCGTGGTTTACGCCGACGGCACGATGGAAGACATCGGACGCGCTTGGGCGCTTGCCGCCGACGAGCGGGCGCTCCTGCTCCTGGCCTGCTCGACGTCCGGCCTGAGCCTTGCAGCACTCCTCGCGCGGGTGTAACGCCACGCCCGCGCCGGCGGCCACTGCGTTAACCGCATCCCGCTAGACACGTTTTCTATTGCGGCTATAGGCAAAGGAGCAGTCATGATCAACCAACTCGAACGCTGGGCGCCGCTCGGCGGCATCATCTTCGTGGTACTCCTGGTTATCGGTGTTGGTCTGATAGGCGATCATCCTGATCCTGATGAGCCCAACCAGAACATTTCCGATTACCTCGGCGACAGCGGCGCCCACACGCGCAACATTATCGGGGCCTACCTCTGGGCTGTGGCCGGTATCGCTTTTCTCTGGTTCCTGACGTACTTGCGCGGAATCCTCCGGGCAGCCGAGGGTGCGCCGGGAACCCTCTCGAACCTCGGGTTTGCCGCGGGATTAGCGTTCACCGTTCTCCTGATGGCAGGTGGCGCGACCATTGCCGCAGTCGCTGGCGCTATTGAATTTCGAGACGCCCCGATTACCGAGCCGGATCTGGTGAGGACGCTTCCGCAAATGGGTTACGCCATGGTGCTGCTTGGAGGGGGGTTCGCCGCCCTCGTGCTCGTTCTCACGACTTCCATCATCAGCCTGCAGACCGGCGCATTA
>VBJT01000266.1 GCA_005880075.1 Chloroflexota bacterium | reverse complement strand
ATTTCGTTGTGGCCGTGGGCGGTGTCCGTCACCCAGGGGCCGGTGACGCGAATCTTGTCGCCGGGCTTGGGGGGCAGGACGAGCGGCTGGTCCTCAGGGACGATCTCGATGTGCAGGGAGCCGTCGTAGTTCGCGCGGTTGACGTCGTTGATGAGGCGCTGGTCTGCCTCGCTTAGATAGAGGCCGAAGGTTATGTCGCCGTCCTCCGCCTTCTGGACGTCGTCCCGGACGGTGCCTTCGACGGTGAGGCAAGGGTCGAGGACCTGGAGGCGCCTGGGCGCGTAGACGCCCTCCATCGGGTCGCCCTGGGCGCAGCCGTTCTCGGCGAGGACGCGGGGGCCGATAGGAGCGGGCGAGGCGAGGCCGGTGAGGGTAAGGGCGGTCTGGAGGAAGTGGTCGGCGATCTTCCGAACCGCTCAGCGTCACGTCGAGGGTCAGCTCGATTTCGGCGGTGTCGGCGGTGACGGACTGCTGGCCGACGTTGGCGATGGTAATCGAAAACTGGATGCCGGCCGCCTGGAGGCCCGTAATCACGCGGCGGGCCTCGTCGAGGGAGACCTGGCTGCGGGCCTGGGCCGAGAAGTTCGGGTAGGCGGCGTCGATGTCCGCGCGGTTGATGTCGTCGAGCGTGACGCGCACGACGTCGACCGGCTCGAGGCCGGTGGTATCGGAGGTGCGAACGGGCGCTAAGGTCGGCGAGGGCGTCGATTTGTTGTCGTCGCCGCCGCCGCAGGCCGCCGCTAAGGCGAGCGCGGCGGAGAAAGCCAGCAGGAGCAGGCGCGCGAGCCGGGTCATGAGAGGATGTCGCGGCGGTGGAACCACCACCAGGCGAGGGCGAGGAAGACGATGATGTAGGGGAGCTGGAGGAAGACACCGCTGATGAGGTCTTCAGTGGTCTCGCGGCGGCCGAACATGCCTTCCCAGGCGTCCCAGTAGTGGGTGATGAGGAGCGTGCGGGCGGAGCCGACCGTCGTGATGGCGTTGATGATGTGCGAGATGAGAACGAAACCGACGGCGCCGCCCATCGCGCCCAGGGTGGTGTCGGTCATCGTCGAGATCATGAAGGCGAGGGCGATGACGCCGCTCATGCACCAAGCGACGTAGAGGGTGGCGACGGCGATCTTCCAGAGCGCCTCTGACTGCGAGAACGCGTGGTAGCTGGGCGTGAGGACGGGGTGCCAGCCGAAGAAGATGACGCCGGCGACGAGGCCGGCCATGGTGATGACGATCGTCGCGATCAGCGTGAGCACGAAGCTGACGACGAGCTTCGAGAAGAGGAGACGGCTGCGCGAGACGGGCCGGACAAGGAGATAGCGGAGGCTGCCCCAGTTCGCCTCCTCGGACACGGCGGCGCCCGCGAAGGCGGCGACGACGACGACGAGCAGGAAGCTGCTCGTGGCCGTGAGGGCGGCGAGCGGGACGTTGAGGCCGGAGGCCGTCGCGACGGCGAAGAAGGACTGCTCCTGAGGATCGCGGGGGCGGCGGCCGAACTCGACAGCGAGCGTTAACAGCACCGGGATGAATGCCATGACGCCGAGGGCGATGTAGGTGCGCAGGCGGAAGAGCTGTTTAACGAGCTCGACGCGGATCAAACCTCGTCCTCCTCGACGATGCCGATGAAGGCGTCCTCGAGCCGGTGGCGCGCCTCGACGGTCTCGACGCCGACCCCGCCGTGGACGAGCGCGGCCACAATCTGCTTGCGCTCGCTGCCGTTGAGCTGGAGCGAGATGCCGGGCGGCTGCCGTTCGACGCGGGTGATGCCCGGCATCGCCTGCAGCAGCTCGAAAGCGCGGCCGGCGTCGTCGACCTCTATATATACGCTGCGGGTGGCGCCGACGAGCTCATCGACGCGGCCGGCGGCGACGAGGCGGCCGTGGTTCATGACGGCGGCGTGGGTACAGACCTGCTCGAGCTCGGCGAGGATGTGGCTGGAGAGCAGGACGGTCACGCCTTCGCGGCCGAGCCGGCGGATCAGCTCGCGGACCTCGCGCATTTCCTGAGGGTCGAGGCCGACGGTGGGCTCGTCGAGGACGAGGAGCTCGGGTGAGTTGAGGAGGGCCTGGGCGAGGGCGAGGCGCTGCTTCATGCCGGTAGAGTAGGTGCGCACCTTGCGGTGGACGGCGGTGCCGAGGCCGGCGATCTCGAGCGCTTCGTCGAGGTGGGCTTCGGAGAGGGGCTGGCCGCCGGAGAGCCAGAAGGACTTGAGGTTGTCGATGCCGGTCATG
>VBJT01000267.1 GCA_005880075.1 Chloroflexota bacterium | reverse complement strand
TCCGTCTCGAGGCTATACATGCTCTGCAGGTAGTCCTCGACGGTGGCGGTGAGGTCAGCGGCGATTTCGCTCCGAGGCATGACGTTGCCACCATATGCTAATGCCCGCTCGGCCGGAATGTCGAGAAGCGCATATTAGCTCGGGCCCGCGACCCGTACCTTGATCTCGGACGAAACACCGCCCAGGTCGTAGCACTTCAGCGAGTATTCGCCCTGCTCGTCCGGCGCGGTGAAATTCGCCGAGCGCGTTTTGCCTTCGGGCACCACGACCTCCTCGAAATGCGCGCCGCCGTCGCCCTCCAGCTCGTAGATGTGTCCTGTCTCATTGCTTGTGGTGAGCGTCAGCTTTTCGCCCGCTGCTGCAGTGATCTCCGCCGGCGTGCGGCCCTCGTCCGTCTCCTGATCTTGGTTTCGCGAGAAGCGCCTCCGTCGTCTCCACACGCCGTCAGCGCCAGCAACAGCGCCCCGGCGACGACGACAAACAAGAAGGCATCAGCGGTCGGCAGCGACGGCCGGCACCGGCTCGGCCGCTTGCGTCGCCGGACCTCGGCGGGTGCCACGCGAGGGCCAGGCGAGATAAGCCGTCAGCACCACCACGAGATAGCCCCAGTACAGACCGATCTGCGCCAGCGCCGGCGCGGAATCGTAGCCGAGAATTGTGTGCAAGAACTTGCCTCCGCGCGAAGTCATGGCGATCAGCGATTCGGTGTCCCAGGGACGTGGGCCCAGATCGCGGAGGAGCGCGGCTTCCTGCAGCTCCGCCAGGCCGTTGCTTAGCAGCCCTGCCGCCAGAATCATCAGCGCGATCGCCGAGACCAGGAAGAACTGGCGCAAGGGGATCCGCGCAGAGCCGTAGTAGAGGACAACGCCTGCCGCCCCAGCGATCGCGAATCCCAGCAGCCCGCCGAAGGCGAACGCCACATCTGAGCTCTGGCTCGTCGAGCCGGCGAAGAGAAAGAGGGTAGTCTCCAAGCCTTCACGACCTACGGCCGAGAACGCCAGCAGGGCGAGCGCGGCAATCGACCCGCGGGAGAGCGCCGTGTCGATCTGGTGCCGCAGCTCACCGGAGATTCCCGCCGACTGCCGCTTCATCCAGAACAACATCCACGTGAGCACCGCCACGGCGAAGAGCATCGTGAACCCTTCGAAGGCGGCGAGCACCCGGCCATCGAGTTCGCGCGATGCAATTTCGAGGCCCGCTCCGACGCCTAGAGAGAGCGCCGCCGCCGCTGCGACGCCGTACCATATCTCGCGGAAGTGGCGCTTCTGCCCGATCCGCCTCAGGTAGCCGAGAAGGATCGTGACAATGAGGGCGATCTCGATGCCTTCACGGGCCGTGACCAGCAGCGAAAAGAGCATTTAGCGAGCGAGCAAGTAACGGGGCGACATCATTAGTACATACTTACTTTAGAAGTGTGGCGGCGCTTAGTCAACGGCACTTTGTGAAATTCAACGCAAATACAATATCCGCTCAACTACACGGCCCCGGACGACTCATCGTTGTCGTCCCCTCTTATGCTAAGCTGACACCCAGACGATGACTGTCGCTCGGGACGGCCGTGACGCCACCATAGCCACATCTCTCCTCGACGGAGCCCCCGTTCCCGCTCTCGCCTCCACCGTCAACACCAGCGAGCCCCAATTCTCCCGCAACCACACGCGGATGCGCGCCCTCGTTGAGCAGCTGCAGGATGCCCTCGCGACTGTGCGCGCCGGCGGCGGCAAGGAGATGACGGAGCGTCACCGCTCCCGCGGCAAACTGACCGCCCGCGAACGCGTCGACCACTTGCTGGATCCGGGGACCGCGTTCCTGGAGCTCAGCCCGCTCGCTGCCTGGGAGATGTACGAAGGCGAGGCGCCCGCCGCGGGCACGCCTCGGTGAAAGGTGGCGCCTGGTATCCGCTGTCGATCAAGAAGATCGTGCGCGCGCTCGACATCGCCATCGAGAACCGGCTGCCGGTGATCCACATCTGCGACAGCGCCGGCGGCTTCCTGCCGCTGCAAGCGGACCTCTTCGCCGACCGCTACTACGCGGGGCGGATCTTCCGAAACCAGTGCACGCTATCGAAGCTGGGCGTGCCACAGGCCTCGATCGTCGTCGGGCACTGCACCGCTGGCGGCGCCTACATCCCGGCCTTGAGCGAGTACTCGGTGATCGTGCGCGGCACGGGGGCGATCTTCCTCGGCGGCCCTCCGCTCGTGAAGGCCGCAACCGGCGAGGAGGTCTCGCCGGAGGACCTCGGCGGCGCCGCGGTCCACACGCAGATCTCCGGAGTCGCCGACCACTTCGCCTCCGACGATGAAGAGGCGCTCGCCATCGTCCGCAGCGCCGTCGCCAACCTCGGCCGCGGACCGCAGCAATTGCCCTGGCAGAGGGCGCCCGTCGAGGAGCCTCGATACGATCCGGCCGAGATCTACGGAGTCGTCACGGCCGACCCCCGCCGCTCCTTCGACGTGCGAGAGGTCATCGCCCGCATCTTCGACGGCAGCCGCTTCCACGAGTTCAAGTCGAACTACGGGGCCACCCTCGTCTGCGGCTTCGCACGCATCACCGGCTACCCCGTCGGGATCGTCGCCAACAACGGCATCCTGTTCTCCGAGAGCGCGCTCAAGGGCTCTTCCTGCAGAACATCACCGGCTTCATGGTCGGCAAGAAGTACGAGCACGAAGGCATCGCCAAGCACGGCGCGAAGATGGTGACCGCGGTTGCCTGCGCGGAGGTGCCGAAGTTCACCGTAATCATCGGCGGCTCCTTCGGCGCGGGAAACTACGCGATGTGCGGCCGTGCCTACTCGCCGCGCTTCCTTTGGCTCTGGCCGAACGCGCAGACTTCCGTGATGGGTGGACAGCAGGCGGCGAACGTACTGCTCACGGTCCGCCTCGACAACCTACACGCCGAAGGTCACGACATGACGAAGGACGAGCAGGCCGAATTCATGGCCCCGACCCTCGAGAAGTACGAGCGCGAAGGCAGCGCCTACTACAGCACCGCCCGCCTTTGGGACGACGGCATCATCGACCCGATCGACACGCGGATGTACCTCGCGCTCGGCGTAAGCGCCGCGCTCAACGCGCCCATCCCGGAGACAACGTTCGGCGTCTTTCGGATGTAATGGCTGGTACCAAATATGCGGGACATTTCTTGACGCGACGCGTGAAGCTCGCTAAGGACGAGCGGGTTCTCCGGTCATGGAACGCCTTTCGCGTCCTACCGATAGCGTTCTATTCCTTCGGAGCCCTGACTGTCACAACCCATCGCTTAATTTGGACACCCATGCCCTACCCTTTTGATTGGTTTTCTTGGGCAGCGGATCGATCAGAGATTAAGTCCGTAAATGTCAGGTCATTGTCCTGGTGGCACTGGCCCCGGCTCTCGGCGCTGCATGTGGCAGCGAGAGGCTCGAATCGTGACTT
>VBJT01000013.1:21237-32818 GCA_005880075.1 Chloroflexota bacterium | reverse complement strand
GCCCGTCACTCATCTCCAGGATCGCATCCGCTTTCGCCGCGACGTTTGTGTCGTGGGTGGCGATGATCACCGTGCGGTCGTCGCGCCGGAGCGCCTGCAAGAGATCGATGATCAGGCGTCCCGTCTTGGAGTCCAGGTTGGCCGTCGGCTCGTCGGCGAGGATGATTGGCGGGTTGTTCGCAAGCGCCCGAGCGATGGCGACGCGCTGCTGCTCGCCGCCGGAGAGCTTGGCCGGCCGCCGTCTGTGCAACTCGTCCGCGAGGCCCACCTGGCGCAGAAGTGCGCCTGCCACGTCATCAGAGGCGCGCTTGGAGCCGCCTTCCAGCTCCATGGGCAGCTTCACGTTCTCCAGCGCCGATAAGTGGGAAATGAGGTTGAACTGCTGAAACACGAAACCCACTTTGCGCCGTCTGTATGCAACCTCCGGCGCACCGGTGAGCCGGGGCACGTCGACGCCGTCCACCCGCAGCTCGCCGCTGTCCGGCTTGTCCAGAGCACCGATCAGATTGAGCAACGTGCTCTTGCCACAGCCGCTGGCTCCACGAATCGCCACTATCCGGCCGGACGAAATTCGAAAGCTGACGCCATTCACAGCGTTGACCCTGCTCGGCCCGCTCTGGAAATACTTGACGAGATCGTTAGCGACAGCGATGTAGCCGTTACTAACTTCGGGCGGCTCATTCATAGCGTAGTACCTCGGCCGGCCTCACCCTGCCGACGTACCAGGCCGGGACCACCGTCGCGACGAGCGCCAGGCCGATGGCGATGGCCAGTGCGTAGAGGAATATCTCCGGCGATACGGCCACATTGACGCTGCCGAGAACCCCTCCCGCGCGTCCCGCTACTGCTCCGAACGCCTGTCCGCGCCGGCCCCCGGTGGGCGTCGATGGGCTAGAGAGGAGCCCATTCGCCACCTTTTGCGCCAGCGGGAACGTGGCCAGGGCGCCGAGGATCGCGGCCGTGACGCTGATCACCGCCGTTTCTACACCCAACTGGGCCGTCACGTGCCAGTTAGAGGCGCCGATCGCCTTCAGAATGCCGATCTCCTTCATGCGCTGTCGCGCCACTAATCCGATTGAGAAGAGGATTATGACTGCACTCGCCCCAAGCGCAGCGATCATGCCCAGGCGGCTGCTGTCCTTCGCATCGGAGAGAGGCGCCGTGATCGCCTGGAATATGGTCTGCTCAGTGACGACGTCCACGTTGCTTTGACCCAGGGCCGAACGGATATCCGTTGCCACCTGATCAACATTGGAGCCCGTGTCCACTTTCACAACCGCCTGGTCGATCTCGCCGGGGCGACTAAAGACCTTTTGCGCGGTCGTGAGGGGCACAAAGACGGAGTTATCGCCGAACTGCGTTCCCGATGAGAAGATGCCGATCACTTGAAAGATTGTTCCGTTGATCGGCACCGTGTCGCCGACCTTTAACCCGTTGTGGTCCGCCAGCGCTTGTCCGACGACGGCGACGTCCGCGTCAGACTCACTGGCGTCAAAGGTGCGCCCAGCCGTTAATTGCGCGCTCTCAACCCCGAGCGCGGACCGCGTGGGGCGGGCGCCGCCGGATTCGCCCCCTGGGGCGGCTGGACGGCCGATTCCAGCCCCGTCCCACTGTAGCGGGCGGTCATCTGGCTGGAAACGGCAACCACGTGGGAGATTGCCGTGACTTTGTTCATGTCTTGGTCCGAAAGGCTCGCGGTGGACGCGGCCGGGTCGGCACTCGTGCCAGAATTGTTGCCGCCGTTCGTGCTACCTGGATTCGCATTACCACCGTTGTTGTCGGCGCCTCGTTCAACGAAACCGCCGCCGAAGCTCCCCGCGGGCCGAATAGTGACGCCGGTACCCACCTGGCTCTGAATATCGTCGAGGCGCGTGGCAAATGCCCCGTTCACGGTAATCATGATCAGGGCAAGCCCAACGCTCACCGTCAGCACGCCGACGAGTAAGCCGCCGCGCAAGGGATTGCGGATCAGTGTTATAACGGCCCGTTTTGCCGTCTTAATGGCGATGGCTCTCAGTGTGAACAGCCCGTAGTTCAGGGCTGTTTGTCTCGATCACTCGTCTCACAGGCATGTCTCCCGATTTCTTTCAAGGCTAATCAGCAGAGATTAAAGCGGGTTTGGAACAAGATTAGGATTCACTAATGCCGCACTGAGAGGAATGTCGCATTCACGAGAATTGCCTGTTCTCACTGACTCCTAGAAACCGAGGAACGAGATGACTATCCCGATCGCCAGCAATACATCGCCCACACTGAACCTGATGAACCGGTTGCCGAAGTTATCGGCCAGAAACAGAAGACGTTGCCCACTCTGCCTCTGCACCCACAGCGAACGCGCCGGCCCCCTACGCTTCCAGTGAGTGGATACGGGCATAAAGCCGCCGTTCGCCAGCGTGACGGCCGCGTTGCAGCCAATACCGGCGCCCAGCAGCAACAGCGATGGCCCCGCAGTCGAACCGATAAGGAGGGAAGCGGCCGCTATTCCCCAGAACAGCGCGCAAGTGCCGAGTCCCGGCATCCGCTGCCACAACAGTCTCGCAGCGAATATCGTTAAGGTCGCTAACCAGATGATCATCGCGCTCGGGTCAATCTGCTACACAGTCGGACAATAGTTTAGGCGTCCTGTCTTATTCCAGAACGCGGAGACCATTTGGCTGTTAGGTATCCGGCCACTGATGGCGAGCCGAGCCGGCGTCAATCGCCGTTGCGCCCCGGCCCGCCATAATCCTGCGCCTGACCGGCCGGACGGCTTCGCCGCCATCACGAAGCGACGCCTAAGAAATTCTGAATACAAGCGACGTCGCCGCCGTCATTGAGTGGGCGAAGGCGGGGCTACAATGATCTCGACTGCCACTGCGTGCGCTTCAGACTCAGGCACCCTTATATGAGCGTTATCGCCGAGCGCGACGACGATGGTGTGATGGCCTGGCGGGAGGTCCAGTTTCAGCGTGCTCTCGGTGAAGTGATAAACGCCTGCCTCATCCATCGGGATGGTCATACCCCCGGCCGTAAACGGGACCTTGTCCACGAAAACATGGTAGTGAGCTGCATTCGGCACGTTTAGTTCTGGCGCCGCGATCAAATGTGTAGAGGCGACTTCAACGGTGACGGGGCTTATTACCGTTTCACCCTGTAACGGTGCCTTGATTTCAAGCGTAGTCCGTGCTGTGACGTTGGGAGGCACGGGCGTCGGTTTTGTTCGCTGTGAAGCGGTGGGCGTTACCGAGCAATCATTGCTCGTTTTCTTCGCGTCCGAGCAAGAGGCGCCCCCACCGCAGGCGACACCGAACACCAGCAGTGCAGCGACGACAAACAGGGCAGCGGTCTTCATTGCTCATTTTCCTTCTGCCCAGAGCCATAGCGAAAGGGGTAGCGCCGAGCCGCCGCCGAATTGCCCGAATCTCGCTCGCCTCACGGCACGATTCTAGCACCGCGCTGTCGGCTCGGGCTCACGGTTCGTGTGCCACGCGGGCGACCCCGTTATCACCTCGCTCAAGACCAGCCGGCCGGCTTCGCCGCTCTCACCGCCATCACGAAGCTGACCGGCCCTTCGCGTTGCGCTGCCGCTTCTCGCGGCGGGCGCTGTAGCGCAGAGGCCACGCCCAGCGTCAAACAGACAGTGATCGGATGGCTTCCTACGTGAGAATAATCAGGAGCGGTGGCTGGTAGACCGCCCTCGGCGCTAGCCCGTTCGACACGAACCGTAGCCGACGCCTGGCTCCTTCATGATTGTAGCGCGGCGCCTGCGTCATAGCTGTCGAGCGTCTGTTCCCTGTACATACTCGACTCAATTGCACCGCCCTCTCCAAGCATAGAGATAAGACGAAAAGCCGCAAATAATGCCACCCACCAGCCCGAACATGGCTCCCGCAAAGCTTTGAGATAGTATGCCGAAGATAACCATGGTGATTAGAGCCACTGCCATAGTCGAGGCGAATCCGCGCTTCCAGAACGACAGGTTGAGGTACCACTTCCACATGCGTCTTACCAGAAGTGCGACCCAGATACTTCGAAGTGATACCGCTGGCTGCTTCGCATTCCGTAAGGTACGACGAACCTGTTGGAATGCCGTTACGTGCCTTCCGCTAGCCCCGGTTAGCCACGAAGCGGTAGCCGACGCCGGCTCGGCGATCATATGGCGTGGCGCCAGCACGGTCTCATCGCGCATAACGCGCCCGCACTGAAAAACGTCGCCCCTGACCCGTCGCAGGGCTTCAACGCCATCACGAAGGCCGACCCTAGTCTACCCTGACAACACGTACCTAGCTGCGCAAGCGCCTTCGAGCAGACACCAAAACGACGACCATGAAGATTACGACAGCCAATGCCAGGCTCAAGAAAACAACCGCCAGTACAAGATCACCGCGAACAATCCCAATCACCCCGACACCAAAGAAAAGGACGATAACCGAGGCCATACCCATTAACTGGACTGCATTCGGGTTCTCCTGTCCGCGCGCCATGCTGGCCCCATTGTAGGCGCGGCAACTTACTCAAACGACCACGCAACGGCCCCTACAAATCAGCCCGGACCCGCCGGGCGGCTTTGCTCGGGATGACGTTTAGGGCACCCCGAGGACCGGTCCGGCGTTTGAATTAGTATGTGACTCGAACATGGCGACGACATTTTGTGTCGGGGCAGCCGTTGCGACTCTTGTTGCAATCACATGGGGCACAGCCGGTTGTTTCTTCGATGACCCGGCACCGCCCAAACCAGTAAGCAACTGGACTATTGCCGAGGCGAGATCGTTCGACCAATATGACTTGTACTGGCTCGGCAACAGCTATCAAGGCCTGCCTTTGACTTCAATGCCTCTCACAAAAGATGGTGACGGAGTGCTACACGCCAGCTTCTTTTACGGAGAGCCGTCACTGGCCGGTGACTCGGGTGGAAGCTGGTACCCACCTCTTGAGATAGACATCCAGCCCTACTGTGGATACCCTCCCGAAGAGCACGACCGATCCGGCGACAGTGTGCAGATTCGGGGTGTGAATGGTTACGTGGAGCGCCCCTCATCCCGTGAAGCCTACCTGGTTCTCTGGACAGGTGACTCGGCCATTAACCTAAGAACATGGAAGAGTGAGCTTGATATTGAGAAGGCGGCCCGAGACATCTTTCCAATCCGCGAGGACTCAGGCACTACCTTACAGCGCTTTCCGGCGCCGACACGGACCGAATGTTGATCGGCGGCCCTATCTTCTAGTCCTCCCTCTCTCCCCCGCCCTCGTCGCCCTGCTGTCCCTCGTGCTCGCCGCCGTCCTCATCGCCGCTCCGGCCTTCTGCTCTCTCGCAATTGACCAGGCCGTCGCGGCCCGGCCCGCCGACGCAGTGATCGACGCCGCTCCCGCCGTCGAGCAGATCGTCGCCACGGCCCCCGAGAAGCAGGTCGTCCCCGCTTTGGCCGAAGATGCGGTCGTTCCCCCGGCCGCCGATAACCAGGTCGTCTCCCGCGCCCGCGCAGATCATCCCGACCGTTCGTCCCGAAGATGTGGTCCGGGCCGTCCGTCCCCACCTTCGTCGCGGGTAGGCCGTCGCACGTCTCGCCCGGCGAAGCCGTAGCCGTCGAAGTCGGCGTTGCCGTCGGCACCGCCGTAGCTGTTGACGTAGGCGTAGCCGTGGGTGTCGCCGTAGGCGTAGGGGTAGCGGTCGCAGTCGGAGTGCTCCCGGGAGTAGCCGTTTCCGTAGCCGTCGCCGTGGGCGTGGCGGTTGCTGTGGCAGTCGGAGTCGCCGTCGGCGTCTCTGTGGGCGTCGCGCTCGGTCCCTCCGTCGGCGTCGGCGTGGCCGCCGTTTCGGCGCTGACGCTCAGCACCAACAGCCCGGTGTCGCCGGTCAGTCCTCCTGCCTGGATCCAGTAGGTCGTCCCAACGTCGGCGAGGAACTTCACCTCAGATGTGAGTACCGTCTGGTCCGCGTCATCGTTGCACCCGACGAGTTGCAACGCGCCGGCCGTCCCCGTGTAAACCGCGAGCATGGTGTCGAAGTCCGAGCCCTGGGTGGTGACGGTCACATTGCTCGGTTCCAGTACCTCGACGCTATACCAGACGGTGCTGCCTATCGAGGCGCCTGAGCAGTCGAGCGGTTCGCCGCTCTCCTCAGTCGCCCCGAACGTGCCTCGAGTGTCTTCGAAAGGACGCGGGTACGTCGCGATTGCATCCGCGAAGTTGTCATTCGCCGGCGCCGCGCCCGACTCAAATCGAATGTTGAGCTGAGTTGGGCTCGCGTCAAGGCTGCCGACTTGAATCCGGTAGTCCGTCCCCGACGTCACCGCCAACTGAAGCCCAGAGGTCAAACTGGTCGCGGTGTCGTCGTCACAGCCCTCCTCGGTCAGCGCCCCGAGAGTATCTCCCGTGTACGCCGCCAGGACGGTGTCGTAACTCGATCCCGAGGTCGTGATTCTTATCGTCCCCGTGTTCGTTGGCGTGAACGAGTACCAGACGCTATTGCTGATCGGGCCGGTGCAGGAAGGCGCCGGCTCGCCGCTCTCCAGCGTCGCTCCGTCCACCGACAGGCTATCGGCGAAAGGAAGCGGCTCGCTCACAACGGTCGCGTCCGCGAAATTATCGTTCGCCGGCGGAGTCGGCGTTTGCCCATGACTAACTTCAGCACTTTCCAGTCTCGGGAATGCGACCGCCTCAGCCTGCTCACCTCACTCGTCCTTCCTGCCCAGATAGTGCGCCAGCATATAAGCCGTTAAGTTTAAGTGTCAAGCCCTCGCGCCTTCGCGCCTTGGGACCAAGTCCCGCTTGTCCTGCTCGTGGTCCACCCGTAGCGCCGCAGGCACCCTCTCCGCCTGACAGCGCGTCATCCTGAGCGACGACGACCCCCGTGCGTGGGAGAGCGCTCCTCCGCGAAGGGATCTGGGGCGGGGCCGGGCCTGGTGCGTGGATCATCCGTTTATCCGGTGCACCGCAGGTAATCGGTTGTGAGACTCTTCTATTCACTCTCACTACCCACCACCGGCCTTTTCATCGACTTCTACAAACCAAAGAACGAGATGACGATCCCGATTGTGAGGAATACATCGCCCACCCTGAACCTCACGAATCGGTTGCCAAAATTATCGGCCAGAAACAGAAGCCGTTGCCCGCTCTGCCTCTGCACCCACAGCGAACGCGCCGGCCCCCTCCGCCTCCAATGCGCGGATAACGACATAAACCCGCCGTTGGCCAGCGTGACGGCCGCGTTGCAGGCAATCCCGGCGTCGAGCAGCAACAGCCATGGCCCCGCAGACGAACCAAGAAGCAGCGAAACGGCGGCTCTTCCGCGGAACAGCACGCAAGTGCCCAGTCGAGGCATCCGTTGCCACAGCAGCCTCGCGGAAAACAGCGTTAACGGCGCTAACCAGATGATCATCGCGCTCGTCCCGATCCGAAGGTCAAAAAGCAACTGCAATTCCAGCGACGCCGCCGCAATCCACGTACTAATCGCGCCGCAGTCAATCCGCTTATCCGCTAAGCAATCTGCTGACAGCCACCTGTCCGCCTTTGGAGGAATCCGCGCCGATTTGACCGCACTTAGCACTCGGCACTAAACAGTGCCATTCCCCCCTTAGACTTCCCCGATCAGTTCGTTATCATTTGGCCATGGGCGGCAGCAGGGGCACTTGGGCAAAAAGGGGTCCAGTTTGGTTTAACGGAGCGGGAAATATACATTCTGTATCCATTAAAAAACGTCAAAATTGCCAAACGAATTTAATCTGTCAAGTACCCTTGAACTCGCCCGACGAGGCGGATGGATTGAATCTCGGGCCCCTATTGATGATTGGGACACAATCAGAGAAGCGGCCGCTCGCTACGAACGAAAATGGGTGAAATGAAAATTTTCGCCCCGACTCAATCAGACAGCAAATACAAACCCCAAAACCAATCAGTCCCCACACACGAAACCACCATTGATCGACCCTCGATTTCCTTTGATCGACCCGATTCGCCGCTATTTTGTGGACGAGTGCCATCCCGCCGTTGTCCCGCCCGTGACCCCTAGCCCATAATGCCCGCAATGGCCACCGTCAGCTCCAGGCCCGCGCGCACGACCTTCGCCTGCTCCGAATGCGGCCAAGAGAGCCTCAAGTGGCTCGGCCGCTGCCCCGGCTGCGCTGCCTGGAACACCTTCGTCGAAGTCCTCCCCGTCCCGCGCTCCGCGGCACCCGGCCGGCGCGAAGGCACCCGCACCCAGCCGGTCGAGCTCGCCAGCCTGTCAGGCGCAGACGAGCCCCGCCTGCCCTCCGGTCTCCCCGAGTTCGACCGCGTCCTCGGCGGCGGCATCGTCGCGGGCTCGCTCGTCCTCGTTGGCGGCGACCCGGGCATCGGCAAGTCAACGCTTCTCCTCCAGGTAGCCGCTGGCATCGCCAACGGCCGCCCAACGCTCTACGTCTCCGGCGAGGAGAGCGCCGCCCAGCTCAAGCTCCGCTGCGAGCGCCTCGGCCTCTCCGGCGAGGGCCTCTTCGTCCTGCCCGAGACGAACCTCGAGGAAGTCTTCCGCCGCGCCGACTCACTCGCCCCCGCGGCCCTCGTCGTCGACTCCATCCAGACGGTCTACACCGAGGCTGCTGCGCAGGCGCCCGGCACCGTCGCCCAGCTCCGCCAGTCCGCGCTCGAGCTGATGCGCTGGGGCAAGACCACCGGCATCCCGGTCTTCATCATCGGCCACGTCACCAAGGACGGCGACATCGCAGGCCCGCGCCTGCTCGAGCATATCGTCGACGTCGTCCTCTACCTCGAAGGCGAGCGCTTCAGCAGCTACCGCCTTCTGCGCGGCGTAAAGAACCGCTTCGGCTCCGTCGATGAGATAGGAGTCTTCGAAATGACAGGCGAGGGCATGCAAGCGGTCGAGAACCCTTCGCAGGCCTTCATCGCAGAGCGAGCGCGGGATGCCGTTGGGTCCGCGATCGTAGCGACGCTTGAAGGCAGCCGGCCGATGCTCGTCGAGGTCCAGGCGCTCACCAGCCCGACCGTCACGCCGGCGCCGCGCCGCACAGCCAACGGCCTCGACGTGAACCGCCTGATTCTCATCTCTGCCGTCCTCAGCCGTCGCCTCAGCCTCCCGCTGGCGTCGCAGGACATCATCGCCTCGGTCGTCGGCGGCCTGCGCGTCCGCGAGCCGGCAGCCGACCTCGGCCTCGCGCTGGCGATCGTCTCGTCGCAGCGCGACAAGCCCATCACCGGCGACATCATCGCCCTCGGCGAGATCGGTCTGTCCGGCGAGCTGCGCTCGGTCTCCCAGCTCGAACGCCGTCTGGCCGAGGCCGAGCGCGCGGTCGGGCATCACCGTCATGCCGGCGCCGACCCTTCGAGATGCCGTTAGACTCGCCCTGGCATAAATGGACCCGCTTCCCGAATCCGTCAAGGAGTTCATAAGCGAAGCACGCGTCTGCCGCATCGCCACCGCCCGGCCCAACGGCGAGCCACACGCCATTCCTGTTTGCCCCGTCTTCGACGGCGAGTCAACGGTCTACGTCGACATCGGCCAGAAATACGCCAGCGCTGAGGGCGTGCGCTCAAGCGGGAAGGTTGCCGTCCTCATCGACCATTACGACGACAACTGGGCGCTCCTCAAAGGTGTCCTGCTTCGCTGTAATGCGGAGCCCGCCGAGGGCGAGGAGCAAGAGCGCGCCTGGGCGATGGTCCGCGAGAAGTTCCCGCAATACAAGTCGGTCGGTTGGGAGCCGCGTCTGACGCTGGGGTTGCAGATCTACGACTGGCGGCAGTGGGGCATCACGTCGCCGCCGCAGTAGAGCCCGAATAGACGACGCTATTTGCCGTCGCTGCCGCTCTCAGCTTCCGCCTCTTCCCAATTGGGCGGCCCGTTCAACAGCCAGATCAGCAAAACAGCAATCAGCGCGCCGGCAAGAGGCCCGACCACGTACAGCCACACATCACTCAAGGCGCCCGAGACGAGAGCGGGCCCGAGCGAGCGGGCGGGGTTCATGGAAGCCCCGCTTATCGGCGATCCGATTAGCCCGGCCAGCGCTATCGTCCCACCGACCGCCAGCGCGGCATTGGCCCCCACTGTCCCCTTGCGGTTCGCCGTACCGAGAATAACGGTAATTAGTAGGCCCGTAAGGAATATCTCCATGACCAGCGATGGACCGATTCCATAGTGCGGTTGGTTCGCACCCAGGTCTCTCACAGATCCAAACGTAAAGAGCAGCATCACTGCGGCGAGCACCGCACCGCCCATCTGAGCGAGCCAGTACGCAGGCGCCCTGACCCAGGGGAAGCCGCCTCGCAGCGCAAACGACAACGTAACGGCCGGGCGCTACCGCTCGCGCCGGTCTTCCTACCTCGTTCTCCCCGGCAATCGCCGCGATCACCTCGCCGCCCGCCGCCACGGCGGTGAGCGCGAATGCGCCCACGACCTCCGCGAGTAAGGCCGGGGGCAGTGGAGGAGGTCTGTGCGGCTGCTTAGGCGCCTTTTCCCGCAATTGAGCCGAGGGGGGCCGGTGCTCTATCGCCGCCGTTCTTGGCCCCGGTCCGTTGGTCAACGCAGCCATCGCTGCTCGCACGATAGAACACGTCCCGGCAGCGAAGCATAACCGAAGGCGCGGCTTTGCTAACGCAACCGTATCGGTTCAGGCAGTCTCAGACAGCGACGCCTAAGAGCTTCGAAGCGTTTTCCAGAAGGATCTTCTTGCGGACTTCCTCAGGGAATTCGAGGCCCTCGAAGTCAGTGAGCCAGCGCTCAGGGTTAATGACGGGATAGTCTGAGCCAAAGAGCACCTTGTCCTGTATCAGCGTCTTCGCGTACTGCACGAGCGACGGCTGAAAGTACTTGGGCGACCAACCGGACAGGTCCATGTACACGTTTGGCTTATGCACGAGCATCGCAAGCTGTTCTTCCTGCCACGGCCACGAGGGGTGCGCCATGATGATCCTAAGGTCCGGGAAGTCGGCGGCGACGTCATCCACGTACGGGATTGGCCGGCTGTACTTCAGCTTGATGCCACCGCCCCCCGGCCGCCCGGCGCCCACACCGGTCGTGCCGGTATGAAATAGGACGACGAGACCCAGTTCCTGCGCGGTTTCCCACAGCGGGTAGAAGCGCTTCTCGTTCGGGTAGAACTGTTGCATGTTGGGCATGAACTTGAGACCCCGCAGCCCTAGCTTCGCACAGCGCTCCGCCTCCTTTACGGCGGCGCGGCCCTTCCATGGGTCTACGCTGCCGAACCCGATGAACTGCTTTGGGTGCTGTTCCATTAACTCGGCAAAGTAGTCGTTCGATGTCGGCGGCCGCCCGGTGGCAGTCTCGGAATCGATGTCGAATACTACCGCCATCATGTCTAGCGATGCGTAATACTCTGCCACTTCTTCAGCGGATGCGGGAGGCGGGCCGGTGCGGAAATATTGCTGGGCCTCCCTCGATGACGTCAGAGATTCTCCACTCGGGTTCGGCGGGTGTACGTGGACGTCGATGGCTCTCGGCATTAGTGCCCGTTTACGCTAAAACTCGAGCTTTCGGTGCCTGAGGACGATCCCTTCAAGCAGCCCCAGCGCGGCGAAGAGCATGAGGAGCGAGCTGCCTCCCTGGCTCACAAACGGTAATGGGATGCCGGTCACGGGCACCATCCGGACGTTCACCGCG
>VBJT01000013.1:8408-21227 GCA_005880075.1 Chloroflexota bacterium | reverse complement strand
TTAGCCTACCGAACTGATCTCTGGAGATCGAAGCGGCGCGAATGCCGCGGAAGAGAAGCAAGGTGAAGAGCGCGAGTAGCACGATCGCGCCCACCAAGCCCAACTCCTCGCCGAGGACAGAGAAGATGTAATCCGTGGTCGAGGTTTGTAGGAACCCCAACTGGTTCTGCGAGCCTTGCGTAAGACCCTTGCCAAAAATACCACCCGAGCCAATGCCAATCTCGCCTTGCAGGATGTTAAAGCCACCGCCGAGCGGGTCTGCGTTTGGATCGAAGAACAGTCTGATCCGCTCTCGCTGATATTCCCCAAGGACGACGAGCATCCCGAACGGGATAAGGGACAAGGCGATACCACCCAGGGCCAGCACGTGGCGTATCGGGACGCCCGCCATCAAGACCATGCCCACCCAGACGGCGCCGAAGACCATGGCTGATCCCATGTCCGGTTCCGCTAGGACCAGGGCCGCAGGGACCGCCGTCATTGCCAGCGAAATGAGGAAGACCCTAACTTCCCGTATGCGCGCCTGGCGGTCAGCCAGATAGCGGGCCAGCGCGATGATTATGAAGAGCTTCGCTATCTCCGACGCCTGTATCTGTTGACCGCCGAAAGTAAACCAGCGGCGCGACCCATACGCAGAGTCGCCGATGACGAGCACCGCTATCAGCATGAGCACGGCAAGCGCGTAGAGACCAACGGCCATCTGACCGAACACGCGGTAGTCCAGCCAAGCAACGGCAAACATGACGCACAAGCCGACCGCGGCGAAGATGAGTTGTTTGGTCAGAGGGTGGGCCAGATTTACGCCTCCGGGATGTTCGGTCAATTGAGCGCTGTAGATGAGGAGGCTGCCGTAGGCGACTAGGCAGGCTGCGAACAGAACTAGAAGAAAGTCGAAGTGGCGGGCCGCCCTGCTGTCAATCATGGACGATTCACCTGCTGAGCGAGCTTCGGTGCATTGAAGTAGTAATCGAGGATTTTCGCTGCCGCCGGTGACGCGTCGTTGCCACCGCTAGGGCAAAGCCGACGAACCATCCATGAGTAGCGTATTTCCCGTTGGGTAGGTGGGGCCCGAACTCCGCCGTGCCCGTCTTGCCGGCAACCTCGACGCCGGGGATCGCGGCGTTCTTCGCAACGCCTTGTGTCACAGATTGCCGCATGGCGGCGCGCAACGTACCCAAGTTCTCCGCGCTTACAGGGACTTTCCTGCGCACGACCTTTTCCGTGGCCTTCAACATGTTCCCGCGGCTGTCCTGGAAGTCCTTGACGATCCGGGGGGTTAATAGTTCGCCGCCGTTGGCCACTGCCGAAGCTGCCGTCAGCACTTGGAGAGGAGTCGCGGCGACGTAGCCCTGACCGATGCCGTAGTTGTACGTATCTCCCAAGGTCCACGGCTCGCCGATTGTCTCCTCTTTCCAGGCGGCGTCTGGAACCAGCCCCGGCGATTCGCCTGGAAGGTCCACACCTGTTGGCTCGCCGAAGCCGAATGCCCGCGCGTATTCGGCTACCTTATCCTCGCCGAGGCCGCGGAACCCTTCGTCCGCCTTCCCCCCAGCGAGATAGTAGAAATAGACGTTCGATGACATTGCGATTCCACCATAGAAGTCGAGCGGCCCAAGGGATGCCCAGTCCGGATACACATAGACGACGTTGGGATCGAACTCATTCTCGACTGTGATGTAGCCGCGGCTCGTGATTGTCGTCCAGGGCGCAGCGATGCCTTCCTGCAGCGCTCCCGCGCCGACAATGGTCTTAAACGTGCTTCCAGGCGGATACCTGTCGGCGATGAGATGATTGACGAGCGGTTTCCCAGGCGAATCGACCAGCGCCGCCAGGTCCTGGTCGGACAGCGGCCCGGAAAAAACGTTGCTATCGAAACCCGGCCATGAAACCGTCGCAAGCAGCTCGCCCGTCTTGACGTCCATTACGGCCGCCGCCGCGTTATCCGAACCGGCCGCATATTCGTTCAGCACCTCCGCGGTTTTTCGTTGCAGGTCTGTATCGATGCTCAACTGCAGATTCGAACCGTCGATGGGACGGCGCTCGGAGATTACTTTCAGCTCCCGGCCGGTGGAGTCCACTTCGATTAGCTTCTTGCCCGGCTTTCCTCTCAAAGCCGATTCATAGGTGGACTCGATCCCGCTTTTGCCGATAAAGTCCCGCAGCAAATAGTCGTTGTCTTTAAGCTCGGAGTATTCCTCCGGTGAGATCGGCCCTACATAGCCAAGCACGTGTGAAAGCAGGGAGCCCGAGAGATAGCGCCTCGAAGGCTCCGTGATCACCTGGAGTCCGGGGGCATGAGGCGCAAGCTCCTGGAGCACCAGCGCCGTGTCGTGGTCGATGTCTTGTTTGATGACGACAGGCGTGAACTCGCCTCGCGCTGCCACACCTTCGCGCACTCTCTTATCGATCTCCTCAACCGAGACGCCGCTTACGCCCGATAGAAGCCGGTAGACGCTCGCTTCTCCACGTTCCGGAAGATCGCCGGGCAGGATGGCGGCCGAGAAGCGCGCGGAGTTTTCGACGAGAGGCTGTCCGTTGCGGTCGCTAATGAGCCCGCGTGCCGCGGGTAGGGGCACCTCGCGCAGAGCATTGATTTCTGCGCGTTCCTTGAACTCAGGTCCACGCAGAACTTGAAGGTTAATGAGTTGAAGAGTTAGCGCGCCGAACATCAGGATGATCAGCGCGCGAAGTATGGCAAACGCCGCCGGGCTGCCATGAGTCCGGTCTCGTTCTATCTTGGGCTTGGCGCTTCGCCAGCGTCTGCGCTCCCTAAAGGGTCCCATCAACTCCTTACCGCGCCATTACAAGGNAGGCAGGTAGACGAGAGGCGTGAAGAGAGCATTGATCAAGCACCCCGGGAGCACGACCCGTAGTATCGAGTCGCTCCAGGTCACGGACTGTCCTGTCCCGGCGAGCACGATCATGCTGATGATACCGTATCCAAGGCTACCCAACGCAACCACGACAACGCTGGGCAAGAATTCGGTGTCTACCGCTCGGATGCGCGTCGCGGAGGCGAGCAGCACAATCGGCGTCAGAGCAAGTGCGGAAGTGCCGAGCGGATCGCTCGTCGCCAGGTCTTTGATAAAGCCGGCCATCGGCACGACTACCGCAGCTTCTTCGTGGCCGCGTATCACCGCCCAGACGGCGACGAAGATCAAAACGAGGTCGGGCGTGACACCGAGTATCGCGATGTACGGCATCACAGACACATGGAGAATGGCGAGGAGTTCGGCCACCGCAGCCGCTGTCACGTACTTCACTGCTGCGACAGCCTCGCCGGTTTAAAGCTCAACAGCACGAGCACGGTATCGAGCGTAGATAGATTCGCGGCGGGATTCAGCGTTGCTTTTGTGAAGGGCGATTGCGACCGTTGTTCCACGCTCTGAATGCTGCCAATAAGCAGCTCTCGAGGGTAGTTGCCGCCCAGGCCAGATGTTGTAACCAGACTACCCTGGGCGAGAGCCGCATCCGCAGGTAGAAGGTCGAGGATCAGCTCGTGCTTAAGGTCGCCTTCGGCAACGCCGCGGAGAGGAGTAGGCATGGGAGTCGGCGAAGGAGGCGCAGGCGCCGGAGTAGCCGTGGAAGCAGGTGAGGAGGTGAGAGGCGCCGGGGTGCCGGTCACGGCAGGTGTTCCCGTCACGGCTGGAGTGGGCGTTGGTTCGCCTGCTTGCGTCTGCGGGGTGCTGGGGATGACTTGAGCATTCACGCTGCTGTCTGGGTCAGTGATGAGCTGTACCCAGCAGAAGTCCTTGAATACGCGGGAAACCGTCCCGATCAGGCTGCCACCGCGGGAAAGTACGACCATGCCTTCGTCAAGACCATCGTTGGAGCCGCGATCGATCGCTATCATCCGCTTCAGACTGGAAGTATCCTCGGACATCACGTTCGCGACTAATAATTGGTCCTCAGGCCGAGACTGCTTGACGCCTAGTGCGTCCTCCAGCTCGCGCACACGCTGCTCGGCGTTTTGTTGAGCGGCGACTGCGTGCTGTAGCTTTTCAACCTGGTCCCTTAGGTCTTTGTTTTCACGGGCGATGTCTCCTCTGTCGGTGATGCCCTTGAAGAAATCATCGACGGGCCTCACCGCATCCCGCAGGCGCGATGCCAGCGGCGTTGTAGCCGTCAACGATAGGTTTTGGACTGGATCGAAGGCTCGTCGTTCGGAAAGAACGATACTTACGAGGCTAACTACAGTAACCGCCACGAGCCACGAGACTAGACGCATCGGTGTTTCCTCCGTCTGCCTCTCTCCCAGTGGTCATCCACTGGAGAGCACGCCCTGCCTGCTCCTACCGCGGCGCCTTTCTGGTATTGAGCCGCGCCTGCAGCTTTTGCAGGATTGCGGCTTCCTCCAGCACTTCGGCCGCGCCCCGCACCACACATGTCAGCGGCTCTTCGGCCACGTATACCGGGAAGCGGGTCTCCTGCGCGAGTCGGCGATCAAGTCCCCTCAGAAGAGCGCCTCCTCCGGCCAGGATTATCCCCGTGCTCATGATATCGGCCACGAGCTCAGGCGGAGTAATCTCGATAGTTTGCCGTACGGACTCCACAATAGCGTTTACTGAGCTCGAAAGGGCGTCTCGGATCTCGACGCTGCTCACCTCGACTGCCTTCGGAAGACCCGTTGCCAGATCGCGGCCCTTAAGCTCTATCGTGATCTCACGCTCCAGCGGGTACGCGGAACCTGCCTCGATCTTTACCTCCTCCGCAGTGCGTTCGCCGATCAACATATTGTGTACTTGGCGGGCATAAGACACGATTTCGGCGTCCATCTCGTCGCCGGCCGTGCGGATAGATGTAGCGACCACGATCCCGCCCATGGAAATAACGGCTACCTCGGTAGTGCCTCCTCCGATATCGACGATCATCGAGCCGCCCGGTTCCATGACAGGAAGTCCCGCGCCGATCGCCGCCGCCATCGGCTCCTCTACGAGATACGCATTGCGCGCTCCGGCGTTGAGAGCCGCATCGTGTACCGCCCTCTTCTCCACCTCCGTTACGCCCGAAGGGATCCCAACCGAAACGCGGGGTCTCGGCAAACCGAATCCGAAGTGATCGTGGACCGAGCGGATGAAGTAATGAAGCATCTTCTCGGTCACGCTGAAATCGGAGATTACGCCGTCGCGAAGTGGCCTCACAGCAACGATGTCGGCAGGCGTGCGCCCGACCATTCGCTTGGCCTCCACACCGATGGCCAGGATCTTCTTGTTTATGCGGTCGATGGCGACGACCGAGGGCTCGTCGATAACGATCCCTCGTCCCTTGACCATGACCAACGTGTTAGCGGTTCCTAGGTCAATTGCTATGTCGTGAGAGAATATGCCGAGAACGGCATTGAACGGGTTAAGGGGCAATCTCGCCTCCGGGTCATTACACCTACCTCTCCGGCAGGCGGATAGACTAGCGCATTATACCTAACGCGTACGAAGGCTGCAAAAGGGCCAGGTTAGCGCGGATCGAGCTTGCGCCTGCAGCGAAGCGAAGAGGCCCGCATAGCGGACATCCGGGGGATAGGTTGACGCGAGCGCGTAGCCTTCTTCGACAAGAGCCGCATTGATCATCCGGTCTTCCACCCAGACATAACGCAGGAGCCGGCCAAACGAATCAGTCTCCGATATATCCTTCTCGAGTCCCACAATTCTGCCCTCAACAAGCTGCCGGTTGCGCTCGCTCGCCTCCTTGCCCAAGCAACCCACCGGGCGCCTCGGGTCTACCGTCTCTGGTGTATCCATCCCAATGTAGCGGAGGCGATAGTCCTTGTCCCCTATCTCCACATGTATGGTGTCCCCGTCTACGACTCGAGTAACCTTCGCGGGTTGGAGGCCGAGACGCACGTAAGGGGTTGCGGAGGGGATCCCCGGGGGTGGCGTCCAAGTCGCCTCGGTCTGAGTGCCTGCGATTGAAGAGCCTGATCCAGTGACAGTCGGGCCTTCCGCGCAGGCAACTGCGACCAGCGTCACGACGGTGAGTAGAACCAGCCCACAGCGTAGAGAGCCGGTGCTCGCGCGGCCCACGTGGTTACGAAGCATCTACTCCGTGCTCGCCGAGTAGACGGAGGAAGGAGTCCTCGTCGAAGACTGTTATGCCATAATTTTGCGCCTTCCGCAGCTTCGAGCCCGGGTCCGCCCCCGTGACGAGGTAGGTGGTCTTGCGCGTGACGCTGCTGCCTGCCTCCGCACCAAGCGAGGCGACGAGAGATTCCGCCTTTGCACGCGGCATCGAGGCGAGCGTACCCGTGAAGACGAATGATTGGCCACTAAGGGGACCTTCCACGGTTTTCGGGCGCTTGTATTCGAAGTTGACGCCCGCGCGCCTCAGCTTTTCGATGATCGCTCGTTTCTGCGGGTCTCGGAAGTAGGCGTGAATGCTGTCGGCGATCTTGGGGCCGATACCTTCGACGTTGCGGATATCTTCCTCGCCAGCCTCCATTAGCGCGTCCAGATGGTGCAATTGCGCCGCCAAAAGCTGCGCAACTTCTCCGCCGACATGCCGAATGCCTAATGCAAAGAGTAGTCGGTTCAGGTTGCGGCCCTTAGACGCGTCAACGTTCTTCAGAATCTTGTCTGCGAGAACCGAGCCCATGCGTTCGATAGCGACGAGTTGGTCCTTCGTCAGGAAGTAGATATCGGCCGGGTCCTTGATAAGGTCTCGTTCGAGCAGAATCGAGATCCAGCGCTCGCCCAGGCCCTCGATGTCCATCACGCCGGCGAAGTGTCCGATCCAGCGAAACATCTGGGCGGGGCAGGAGATGTTCGAACAGTATCTCATGGCTTCGCCCGGCGGGCGGACCGCCTCGCTGCCGCATACCGGGCATTTCCTCGGTATGTGGTAAGGCTTCTGCTTTCCAGTGCGCTTCTCGAGGACGGGACCAACGACCTGCGGGATCACGTCTCCCGCGCGCTGAACGATCACCATGTCGCCCTCGCGAATGTCCTTGCGCCGGACGTCGTCCTCGTTGTGAAGGGTCGCCTGCCTGACAATCACGCCGCCGACCTGAACCGGCTCGAGAATCGCGAACGGGTCGCCTGGACCGGCGGGAACTTGTAAGCGATGGCCCAGCGCGGCTCGCGGCCGACGTAGCCAAGCTCGTCCCACAAGGACTTCTGATCTATCTTTACCACCATACCGTCGATCTCGTAATCGAGGTCGTGGCGTCGGTCTTCCCAAGAACGGTAGTGCGCTTCGACAGCCTGGAGGTCCTTGAATCGCCGGATCTCCGGGTTGATCCGGAAGCCAAGCTCGCCGAGCCACCGTAGTGTCTCATGGTGACTCGGCGGTAACGCTCCGTCGCCTTCCGCCCAGCCTAGCTGGTAGATCCAGACGTCGAGCTTGCGGGAGGCCGTGATCTGCGGGTTCTTCTGGCGCAAAGAGCCCGCTGCTGCGTTCCGCGGGTTCGCGGCAGGTCGCTCGCCGTGGTCGAGCAGCGTCTCATTGAGGAGTTCGAACGCTGATTTCGACATGTAGACTTCGCAGCGCACCTCGAATTGCTCGGGGAAGCGCTTCCCTTGCAGCTGAAGTGGAATGCTGCGAATGGTCTTCAGGTTCTCTGTAATGTTGTCGCCCTGAAAACCGTTGCCGCGCGTCGCCCCCTGAACGAGGCGGCCATTCTTGTACACGAGCGCCACCGCAAGGCCGTCGATTTTCGGTTCGCAGACCATCTCGAACTTGTCTGTTGCCGCCAATGCGGACGCCCGTTTGTGCCATGCCTGTAGGTGGCCGAAATTGAAGGCATTTGCCAGCGATAGCATCGGCAGTCTGTGCTCGACGGGCGGAAAGCCCTCGACGAGCTGCTCGGTCACGCGTTGAGTCGGCGAATCCGGGCTTACGAGCTCGGGGTAGTGCGCCTCAATTGCGCGAAGGCGCCGCATCAGTTCGTCGTATTCGGCGTCGCTGATCTCCGGCTCCGATTTCACGTGGTAGAGGTAGTCGTGCCGGGAGATCTCGAAGCGCAGCTCTTCCGCCTTTACCTTGGCGTCTTGTACGTGATCGATCCCGCAGGCCATCGCGAGATTAGCGTATTACGCCGCGGCTCCCGCAATCAAAGCTTAATTGACACAACGTTTTCACCGGCGGCTCGGGGAGCGTAATCTAACGTCACAATGGATGAGACTATCATTCGAACGGCCATCGAGGACGACCTTCCGGGTATCCTCGAGATTTACAACGATGCCATTCTCAACACGACCGCCACGTTCGATACCGAGCCGCAGTCGCTGGAGGAGAAGCGTGCGTGGCTTCGCGAGACCTCTTATCCCTACGCAGTGCTGGTGGCCGCGCGCAGAGGTGAGGTTATTGGCTGGGCGAGCCTGCGCCGCTTCCGCCCGAAGATCGCCTACCGGTATACGGCCGAGAATTCCGTGTACGTGAAAAAGGACTGCCACGCCGAGGGCATCGGGACCGCCTTGATGCAGAGACTGCTACAGGTGGGCGCCGAAAACGGCTTTCACACGATAATCGCAGGCATTGCTGGGAACAATCCAGCGAGCCTCCGGCTGCACAAGCGTTTCGGCTTCCAACTCGTGGGTGTTGAGCGCGAGGTAGGGTACAAGTTTGAGCGCTGGATTGACGTTACGTGGATGCAGAAGATGCTTTAGTAAGACTCAGGAGCGAAGAGCGGGCACTTAGACGAGTAGCCATGAACTCGGAGCTACGAATTTCGACGGTGGCACTCTGGCTAATTCGCGTTTGCTAGAATGACGTTATGAAAGTCGTAGTTGTCGATTACGGCGCTGGCAACCTGCACAGCGTGTCGCGCGCGGTCGTGAACGGGGGCACGCGGCCTCTCGTCACGTCGAACCCGTCTTACCTGCACGACGCGGAGGCCGTGATCGTGCCGGGCGTCGGCGCTGCCGCCGATACGATGTCTAACCTGCGGGCGAGTGGTTTCGTCGAGCCGATTCGCGATTACATCTCTTCGGGGCGGCCGTTCCTGGGCGTATGCATGGGCGAGCAGGCGCTGTTCGAGGTGAGCGAGGAAGGTGGCGAGCACGAGTGCCTCGGCATCCTGCCCGGCCGCGTTGTACGGTTCGCCAACGGCCTTAAGGTCCCGCACATGGGCTGGAACCAGGTGCGGATCGTCAAGCCGCACCCGATTTTCGACGGCGTCACGGACGGCTCGTATTTCTATTTTGTGCACTCGTATTATCCTCAGCCCGCTGATCCAGACGTGGTTATCGGGCAAACCGAATACGGCGTGAACTTCGCCTCGGTTATCGCCCGCGTAAACATCGTTGCCACCCAGTTCCACCCGGAGAAAAGCGGCGAAGTCGGCCTGCGCATGTACGCCAACTTCCTGAAGATCGCGGCGACAACCGGCGTCAGTTAGCCGGCCAAACGTGCAGATCATTCCCGCTATCGATATCCGAGGCGGGCGTTGCGTTCGTCTTGAGCAGGGCGATTACGCTCGCGAGACCGTTTTCGATGAGGATCCGGTCGCAATTGCGGGACGTTGGCAGGCCGCTGGCGCTCGACGGCTCCACGTCGTCGATCTGGATGGCGCTCGCGATGGCCAACCCCGCAACGAGGCTACCATGCGCGCGATTCTTGGCGCTTCCAAAGTACCAGTGCAAGTGGGCGGTGGCATTCGAGATGTCGTTACGATTCAGCGATACCTAGACGCTGGGGCGGATCGAGTAGTCCTCGGTACGACGGCTGTAAAAGACCAGACCTCTCTGATGAATGCGATCGTGCTGTTCCGTGAGCGGTTGGTCGTTGGCGTGGACGCTCGCCACGGCGTCGTAGCAACCGAAGGCTGGACCGAGACTTCGACAATCGAGGCGACCGACCTCGTTAAGCAGCTCTCGGAGATGGGATTGGCGCGCATTATCTATACCGACATCCTGCGCGACGCGACTCTGACCGGCCCCAACCTCGCTGCCTTACATGACTTGCTCGAATTCATATCCGGCCTGCCTTTCCCGATACGCTTGATCGTCGCCGGTGGATTGTCCTCGATTGAGGACTTGCGCCGGCTCGCTGCATTGCCAGTCGAGGGCGCGATCATCGGCAAGGCGCTGTATACGGGTGACATAAGTCTCGAGGATGCCATCGAGACCGTCCGGTCTTAGCGGTCGCTTACTTAAGTGGCGCCTCTTCTGCGTCCGCCGTATACTGCGATTTGACCGCCGCAAAATGGGGCGGGGGAGGTTTTCACCATGGCCGCAGCCGATGTCGGCATCCCTGAAGACATTCGCGATCTGGTGAAAGGCGCCGTCACCGGAATGCATCAGTTCGTCGACTCCGAGGTGCTGCCGATGGAGCAGCAGATGGGGAATATGCTCGTCGACGAGCGAAAGTTCTTCGACGAGAAGGGTCGCGCAGTCGAGGCGGTCGTCGACGCCAAGCGCGGGGTGCGCATGAAATCGAGCAACGCTGGCTACTACGCCATGTTCGCTCCCGAGAGCGTCGGGGGCGGTGGGCTCAGCGTGCGGTCAATGGTGTTCGTGGAGGAGGCGCTCTATCGCAGATACGGCCCGGGCCGCCCGCTCATCACCTGGGCCAAGGGATTTCTCACTCAGCCAACAATCGCCTCCTTCGTAGATGGGCCTTCGCACATGCTCGTTTCAGTTAGCGATGCGGTTCGCAAAGACTATCTTCCTGCCATATCCGCGGGCGAGAAGATGGTCTGCTTCGCCCTCAGTGAGTCTGATGCTGGATCGGACATCTGGGGTATTAAGACACGCGCGAAGCGGGACGGCGACGACTGGGTGATCAACGGCAGCAAGCAGTGGATCACGAACTCCCCGTATGCGGACTATGCCGTGGTCTTCGCGATAACGAACGACGATCTGGTGGCGGAACGCAAGGGCGGCATCAGCGCGTTCTTCGTCGAGACCTCAGCAGACGGCTACACATTCGACGGCGTGCTCCCTGTGATGGGCCACCAGGGCGGCGATTGCGGCTCGATGTCCTTCGACAACCTGCGTGTGCCGGCGGACCGCCTGATCGGTGTACAGGAGCAGGGCTTCCAGATCGCCATGTTCGGCATCTCGGAGGGGCGCATCTCGATCAGCGCCAACTGCATCGGCATGTGCGGCTACGCGCTCGACCGCTCGTTGGAGTACGCCCAGCGGCGCATAAGTTTCGGCAAGCCAATATCTGAATACCAGGCCATTCAGTTCATGCTCGCGGACATGGCGATTGATATTTTTACCATGAAATACATGGTCCTTCAGACGGCGGCGCTGGTCGAGGCGTTCCCGCAGACTGGCCAGCTTCCCGTAAAGGAAATATCGATCGCCAAAGCCTATGCGGTAGAGAAGACGCAAGAGTGCTACGACCGAGCGATACAGGTGCACGGTGGAATGGGGCTCACCAACGAAATGCCACTGAACGAAGGCTTTCGCGTCGCCCGAACCCTCCGAATTCCGGACGGGACGGGCGAGATCCAGCGACGCACCATCGCCCGCCAGATGCTCCGCGGCGACACCGTTTTCTAGGCCTCTGAGCGTGTTTCTGTGCTGACCAAGCGAATAATTCCCTGCTTCGATGTCGCCGATGGACGCGTTGTCAAGGGAATCCGCTTCCTGAATCTACGGGACGCCGGCGATCCAGTGGAACTGGCGCGCGCGTACAACGACGAGGGAGCGGACGAGCTGGTCTTTCTCGACATAAGAGCATCACCGGAGCGTCGGGACACAGCCATTGAGATGGTGCGAAGCATCGCCAATGAAGTCTTCATACCGTTTACGGTTGGCGGTGGCATCCGTTCGCCTGAGGACGTCCGGCAGATGCTCGAGTCCGGCGCAGACAAGGTGGCGATAAATACTGCTGCGGTCGAGAACGCTGATCTTGTTCGAGAGGCGGCCGAGCGCTTCGGGTCTCAGTGCATCGTTGTCGCCATCGATGCCAAACGTTTGGCAGCGGGCAGCTGGCAGGTGCACACATACGGCGGGGTAGGAGGGGGTACGCCGGTCGAGATCGACGCGGTCGAGTGGGCGGGACGCTGCGCTGAGGCGGGCGCCGGCGAAATTCTGATAACGGGCATGGACGCAGACGGTACGCAGGAAGGATACGATCTCGAGCTCACGCGCGCCGTCTCAGAGGCTGTCCGGGTGCCGGTCGTCGCCTCGGGCGGGGCCGGCGAGCCCGAGCATATGTACGAAGTATTCGTGAAAGGAAAGGCGGACGCCGCCTTAGCGGCCAGTATCTTCCACTTCGGGACGCATAGAATCCGCGACGTGAAGCAATATCTAGCGGAGCGCGACATTCCGGTCCGGCTTTAGCCGCGGCCCGCTAACGAAAGGTACATGGATGGCACTCAAGTATGACGATCGTGGTCTAATCCCCGCGATCATCCAGGACGACGACTCCGGCGAGGTGCTTACCCTCTTCTGGATGAACGACGAAGCCGTCCGGCGAACAGCCGAATCCGAGCAAGTGTGGCGCTACAGCCGCGAGCACAAGAAGCTGATGCTGAAGGGCGAAACATCCGGGAATTACCTGAACGTTCGCCGCATTCTATACGATTGCGACGAAGACGCGCTGGTCGTGCGCGTGGAAGCGACGGGGCCGGCTTGCCACACGGGCGAGCGGACGTGCTTCTACCGCGAATTCAACGCTTCGTAGTTCAATCGAGAGGCGGAGCGGCCTCGATGCTCTCCTCTGCCTCCGCTGCCACTGCCGGCGCCACTCGCTCAAGCACTCCCTCTCGGTATAGCACCTCCTGCAGCGCGCAGATAGCTACCTCTACCTGGTTGTCGTCAGGTTGCCGTGTTGTGAGCGACTGCAATACCAGGTTTGGCCACATGATCAGCCTATTGACCGGGTTCGATTCAAACGCGCCGCCCAACCGGATGAATTCGTACGCAATCGCGG
>VBJT01000013.1:0-8365 GCA_005880075.1 Chloroflexota bacterium | reverse complement strand
GACTACCGTAAGCAAGAAACTCGTCCCGCACCTCACATGTGCCGTTGAATAGCGCTGGACTACCTGTGGCTCGAGAGGGTCGCCTTTTTCGAGCGCGTGTATCGTCTTGTGCTCCGCCCCGTGATAAGCGTAGATGCGTCGCACATCCGGCAGTAGTCCGATTGCCGCCATATAGCCAACCACGACGCCGAGCCTGATCGCGCCCTCAATCAGGATGACTAACCAGTGATTGTGCACTAGGCGCTCGAGCCAGTCCGCCAGGAGTAGAGGCCCAGCAAAGAAGATAACGGCGATCAATGCCAGCGAGGCGAAGGCCGTCGCCCAGAGCGCGCGCGAGTTGATCTCGTTATCTTCCTGGCCCATCGCGACGTTCGAGGAGAAGACCAGCCCGCGGATACCAAGTGCTAGGGTTTCCCACATGACGATGATGCCTCTTAGGAGGGGCAGGCGGCGCAACGGGCCGGTATAGGCGCCGCCCAGCGGCCGCTCGCGCACGAGGATCCGTCCGTCCGGCTTGCGACAGGCGATGGCCATGCTCGTCGGGCCGCGGATCATGACGCCCTCGATGACCGCTTGTCCCCCGTAATAAATCCGGCGCTCAGCCATTTCCCAACGTCTTACAACAATCGGGCCGGAGTTGGCCCCCGGCCCGAAATCGTGACCTGTTCCCGCGTTCCTACTTCATGCCGTAGCGACGCTTGAAGCGTTCTACTCGTCCAGCAGTATCGACAATACGCTGCTCGCCGGTGAAAAACGGATGGCAGTGACTACACACCTCCACTCTCAATTGTGCCTTCGTTGCCCTCGTCTCCCAGGTATTGCCGCAGGCGCAGTGGACCGTGGCAGGACGGTACTCGGGATGAATTTTTGCCTTCATTAGTCCTTACTCGCTCGGGACGATACTAACTTTCTTTCGCCCCTCTTTATTATACGGCGCGAACTTCACCTTGCCCCCGGTGAGAGCGAAGATCGTATGGTCGCGGCCCATCCCAACGTTTACACCCGGGTGCACGCGCGTACCGCGCTGCCGCACGATGATCGTGCCCGGCAAGACCAGTTCTCCGTCGAAGCGCTTCACACCCAGTCGCTTGGACTGGGAATCGCGCCCATTCTTGGCGCTACCGCCACTCTTCTTGTGTGCCATTCTGCCTTACTCGCCACTCTCAACCGTCTTCGTTCTTGCCCGCCTCGTGGGTTTCGCGTCCCCTGCGCCGGATGTCTCACCCATGGTCTCGGTCGATGGCTGCGAAGCCTTTCGCGTGCGGTCAGTGTGGGCCGCTGTTGCCGGGGCTTTTTCCACGGTTGCCTCGGTGGCTGCCAGCGACGGTACTCCCTCGGTAATCGCCCCGGGCTCAGACAGGACGGGCTCTTCGCGTTTCTCCGTCGTCGTTCGCCGCCGTGGCCTGCGTCTCGGCTTCTCTTCGATTTCCGTAGCCTCACGCCCCCCGCCCAAGATCTGCCGGACAGCCACTCGCGTGTATGCCTGGCGGTGTCCCTTTCGGCGCCGGTAGCGGGTCTTATTCTTGTACTTGAAGACGAGTATTTTTGCGTCTCTGCCTTGTTCAACAACTTCGGCGACAACCCGCGCGCCTTCCACAAACGGCGTTCCTAGTTCTACTTCCCCGGCGTCCTCAACGAGCAGGACATCACTGAACTCGACCATGGAGCCCGCTTCGGCGGCAAACCGCGCAACGTCGAGAATTTGGTGCGCCTCAACGCGGTATTGCTTGCCACCGGTTCTAATTACGGCGTGGATGGGATTCCTCCATAGCTGTGGCATCGGTGCCGTGTAGCAGGCCCAAAGTTCGATTCTAGTTGCCCCGAATGGGCTCTGTCCAGCAGAAAAGGCGGCTAGCCGCTGCTCGGATTCTCCAGCCTGGACTGGGGCTCCCAGGCCAGGCCGGGCTTCGGTTGGGTCACGCCCTTTTTCCGCTCGCCGCTCTCTTGCGGTGCCGTCGGCTCGTCAGGCTTGGGACCCGGCGTCGAGTCTTCGGGCGTCTTGCCTGAGAGCAGAGCGGTTAACGGGTCGCCTTCTATGGTCTCTTCCTCGAGAAGCACGCCAACGATTGCATTGAGACGGTCACGGTTATCTGTGAGGAGCTTCTTGGCCGTCTGGTAAGCCTTATCGATGATCTGGCGGACCTCCTCGTCGATCTCCTCTGCGACTTTCTCGCTGTAGTTACGCTGTTCCGAGATCTCGCGACCCAGGAAGACGAGTTCTTCCTTACGGCCGAACGTACGAGGGCCAAGCCTGTCGCTCATTCCCCACTGCGTCACCATTTGTCGGGCAAGACGCGTCGCGTGCTCGAGATCATTCTGAGGCCCGGTAGTGCTCTCGCCGAATACGAGCTCCTCAGCGACGAGTCCGCCCAGCCCCGCCGAAAGACGGTCTATCAGTTGGCTCCGGCTGTAGAAGTGACGGTCTTCCTCCGGCAAGAAGCGAGTGAATCCACCGGCCATGCCACGCGCGATAATGCTAATCTTGTAGGGAGGGTCCGCGTTCGGCAGCATATGGCCAACGAGAGCATGCCCCGCCTCATGGTAGGCAATGATTTCCTTCTCCTTCTGGCTGATCACGCGGCTCTTGCGCTCAGGTCCCGCGATCACGCGGTCAACTGCTTCGTTGAATTCCGGCATCTGGATTTTTTTCTTGCCGCGTCGTGCAGCCAGGATGGCGCCTTCATTGATAAGGTTGGCCAGGTCCGCCCCTGAGAAGCCGGGCGTTTGTTTCGCCAGCACCTCGAGACTCACGTCTCCATCCAGTGGCTTTCCCTTGGCGTGCACTTCCAGGATCGCCTTGCGCCCGCGGATATCAGGCTGGTCGAGCACGACCTGCCTGTCGAAGCGTCCAGGTCGCAGCAAGGCCGGATCGAGGATGTCCGGACGGTTTGTCGCCGCCACCACGATGACGTTTGTATTGGTATCGAACCCGTCCATCTCGACTAGGATCTGGTTGAGCGTCTGCTCGCGCTCGTCATGACTGCCCCCAAGGCCGGCGCCGCGATGACGGCCGACGGCGTCGATCTCATCGATGAAGACGATGCAGGGCGAGTTTCGCTTGGCTTGATCGAAAAGATCGCGAACACGAGAAGCGCCGACGCCCACGAACATCTCGACGAATTCAGACCCACTAATCGAAAAGAACGGCACGCCCGCCTCGCCGGCGACGGCCTTCGCGAGAAGCGTCTTGCCGGTGCCCGGGGGTCCGACCAACAAGACGCCCTTCGGAATCCGGGCGCCCAGCGCCGCGAACTTCTCCGGGTACTTTAGGAACTCGACAACCTCTTTCAGCTCTTCCTTGGCTTCATCCACGCCCGCCACGTCAAGGAACGTCACGCTTGGGCGCGTGCCGCTGAACATCCGCGCGCGGCTCTTGCCAAAGTTTAACGCCTGATTATTGGAACCCTGCGCTTGCCTAAGGAAGAAGAAGACGATGGCGAGGATGATGATAATGGGCAGGAAGTTGATCAGCAGGCCAAGATAGTTGGTCCAGGGACTCGGGTCCTTGATTTCGTATTGCGGGAACTTTTCCGGTTTGATCCCCGCATCGACGAGCACCTGTCGAAGAGTATCTCCCTTCTCTAGCTCTGTCTTGTAACCATGGTCCGGATCATCCTTGAGTTTGTACGTGACGTTTGTATCATCGACTTTAATATCCGAAACGTTGCCCGCGCTCACCTGCTGGACAAATGTCGTGACGTCCTGTTTGACTCTGCCTGAGCCGCCTCCTTGAAAGACGGTGAAGACAATGGCGACGATGGCGACCAGAATCAGGAGGTAGATAAAGCTGTTCCGCAACCAGCGTCCGTACATAAGTTTCTTCCCCTGAGAAGCGATTGGGCAGGCCTCAGGCCTACCCGCATCTTGCTCCATTATAACACACGACAGCCTCCCCGCCCGTCATACTTAAAGGGACGGCCCGGGCGCGAGCGAGTTACAAATAGCGCTCACGCCTCTTCCGATGCCAGCACCCCTGCCTGAGACCAATCGTTCTTCGCGATATCCTCGAAGACTATGATCGTAGCTTCCGCCGTCGTATGCGCGATGTTCACCATCGCGTCGGTGACGACGCGCGCCAGTTCCTTCTTCTGCGCGACCGTCCGTCCGGTCCACATTTCGATTCGAACAATTGGCATGCTTCTTCTCCCCCTAAGTGGCTGCTCACGTTGGATGAGCCAAACGTTATGCCGGAGCGCAGCGCCGGGTCAAGCAGAAAATGATAATCAGCTTACCTCTATTGACGCCACTCGGAGGTGTCACTAGCATGTAAGGCAACGCCATGCGGGCACCCGATCTCGCCGCGGAACGCGCCCTCTGGAGAGCAGGGATCGAGCTCATCGCCGGAATCGATGAAGTCGGCCGCGGGCCGCTCGCCGGGCCGGTGGCGGCGGGTGCGGTTGTCCTTCCCCAGCTACCTCGCATAACCGGCCGTTTTCGCTGGTTGTCCCGCGTGCGTGACAGTAAGCAGTTGCCTCCTGCGGCACGCGAAGAGCTCTCCGAATACATCTGGCAACACGCCTTCGCCGCGGCCGTCGCCTTCGTCTCTGTCTCCGCGATTGACCGGATCGGGATCGCGGAGGCGTCACGGCAAGCGTGGCTCGGCGCGATCTCGGAGCTGGTCGTGAGACCCGCGCACCTGTTGCTCGACGCCTTTCGTCTGCCAGCATGCGGATTGCCGCAGACAGCGGTCATCGATGGTGATGAGAAGATCATGTCGATCGCCTGCGCGTCGATCATTGCGAAGGTGGCCCGCGACCGGCTGATGGCTGAAGAGCACGCGTCTCATCCCGGCTACGGCTTCATGACGAACAAAGGGTACGCCACGCCGGAGCATTTCGCAGCACTCGACCGTCTGGGGCCGTGCCAGCTGCACCGCCGCTCCTTCTCTCCTGTGCGTGAGATGATCATGCCTCGTCTTCCGCTATAATCTGCGCTGATATTTGAAGGAAGGACGCCCTGCGATGCCCACCGTTAACATGGTCTCCGGCCCGATCGATACAGCCGACCTGGGCTTCACGCTCATGCACGAGCACATCATCGTCGAGTCGCCCGGTGTCAAGGAAAACTTTCCCATCATGAAGCGCGAGGCAGAGATCGACAAGGCAGCGGCGAAGCTAAAAGACGTTATGGGGCGCGGCGTCAATACTCTCGTGGACCTGACACCCGGCGATTGGCGGGACATCCCCCTCGTGAAGGAGGTCGTCGACCGCAGCGGCATGCAGGTCATTGTGGCTACGGGGCTCTACTGGGAGGTGCCGCACCATTTGCGCGCGACCACCGGCCGGAGTATCGATTACATCGCCGAATTGTTCATCAAGGACATTCAGGACGGAATTATGGATAGCGGCGTGAAGGCCGGCATCATCAAATGCGCGACAGACGAACCCGGCGTTACGCAGGATGTCGAGCGGATTCTCCGTGCCTCCGCTAGGGCGCACCGGGCGACCGGCGTCCCTATGTCCACGCACACCCATGCGGCCAGTGAGGTCGGTCTCAAGCAGCAAGATGTATTCGAGAGCGAGGGAGTCGACCTTTCGCGGGTTGTCATTGGACACAGCGGCGACACGGAGGACACGAACTATCTGAGGAAGCTCTGCGATCGCGGGAGCTACATCGGCATGGACCGCTTCGGCGTCGACATCTTCCTGGAGAACGAGAAGCGGGTTGCGACGATCGCGAAAATGTGCGGTATAGGCTATGCCGAGAAGATGGTCTTATCCCACGACGCAGCCTGCTACTTCGGCTGGGTGGACCCACCGCTTCGAGAAAAGATCGTCCCCAACTGGCACTTCAACCACATTCCGGACAATGTCCTGCCAGCCCTCCGCGAGGCAGGCGTCACCGAGGACCAGATTCGGACGATGACCGTGGAGAGCCCTCGCCGCATCTTTGAGAAGCAGGGCGCCTACTAGTGCCTCCGCCGCGGCGGGTACTCGGCGATCTCGGCGAGCGCTTGGCAGTCCAGCACTTGCTGGCGAAGGGATATCGCATTCGAGAGCGCAACTTCCGCTTTCGAGAGGGCGAGATCGACATCGTCGCCGAACAGGATGACCTGCTCGCCTTCATCGAGGTACGCTGCCGGCGTGGCCAAACTCTGGGAACGGCGAGCGAATCGTTGACGCCCGCGAAGCAGCGGCGTCTGGTTGGTCTGGCCGAAGCTTATGGCCAAACCGACGATCGACTGCCGGAGCGCCGCAGGATTGATGTTATCGCGGTCGATTTCGAGCCGAGCGGGCGCCTGCTTTCCCTTCAACATATCGAAGGCGCCGTCTGGGGCGAATGAGCTACTTGTCGCCGAGTGCCGGCCCGGCATGTACGCCCGCTGGTAGCGCGCGCCGCCGGCTGCTATCGCGCAAAGTCCCGCTGACGAAGCCCTTCAGGAGGGCTTTCACGAACTGGGGCTTGTCGTTGTCCACGAGCGAGCAACGGTAGGCGCATCCGACCGAGCAGCCCTCTTCGCAGTCCTTATAAGTCCTCGCCTGCTCCCGCAGATCTTCCGCGCTGTACTCGTCGACCGGCTTCCCCAGCCTCCCAAGCTGCGATGCGCATAATTGAACGTTTCCGAATTCGTCTACGTAGAGGTAGCGGGCGCCGGCGCGGCACTTCCAGTCCGGTCGCTCGCCATGAAGCAGCTTCTTGCCGTAATCATAGTCGAGGTATGTGAACGGCTTGCCTTCGCGATAGAACTCCTCGTACAACTCGAGGTACGGCTGTCCGCTGATCGTCACATAGCCCTTCGCATTGTGGATCAGATTGATCGACATGCGGAACCCGAACGCTTCGACCTCGCGCAATAGCTGCCTGAAATCACCCACCGATGATTCGCAGAGGACTGCGGTCACATGCACGTCGAAGCGGGCAAGCCTCCGCAGCCGCTCCAGCCGTGTCCTCAGAGAACGGAGCGATTTCTGAATGTAGCGCGTCGGGTCAGCGTGAAGCGTGTCGATGCTTACGGTCAAATTATTGAGGCCGGCCTCATTCAGCGACTCTATGACTCCGTTCCGCAAAAGGAACCCATTCGTCACGACGCTCGTGTTCGATTTTCGGCCGGCGTAGGCCACGAGTCCGGCAATCTCGGGGTGCATCAGTGGCTCTCCCCCAAGCATCGTGATATTCGCGGAATGCAGGCGATGCAGGGCATCAATGCGCTGCTTAAGCACATCTGCCGGTACGGGCTCCGAGAAGTTGTCGTATTCAGAGCAGTAGCCACAACTTAGGTTGCAGCGACGGGTCACAATGAGTTGGGCGTCGAGTGGAGCATTAGTGAAGAGGATGCGTGGGACTGTGGTCAGAAGGTTCTTAACTTGCACGAGCGTCGCTCCAGGCGAACGCAATCATCGGATGTGATCAGGCAGGCTGCGGCGCTCGCTGCTCTTCTTGCCGGATGCTCGCTTCGTCGATTGCCACCAGCCAGTACACCCAGCTTACCCACCCGTGCCCTCTCGCCGCCTTGCTCTCCGGTGATAAGACACGCAGCACGAACCACCGTCCGCCAAGGGTAATCGCGAGGCCGAGGGCAACTACAGGAATGGCGAGTATCGGGTCTAGCAAGTAGTGATTCGCGGTGAGAATGATGTCCGTGAACATGCCCAGGGGCATTAGGACGGCGAGCGCGCGCAGGAAGGGATTTCTTGTAGACAGCCACAGCGCGACGCCAACGAGCATATTCCAGCCGAAGTGCATGCTCGGCATCGCCGCGTACTGGTTCACGAAGAAGCTAGGGGTTAACGGCCGCTCCTGGCCGTACTGGTTGAATACTGTATCGACGAACCCAATGTGCGGCGGAAGTAGGCGTGGGGGGGCCGTGGGGAAGTTTATGTAGATCACGAGCGCGATGGCGCCCGACAGAAGAAAGGCGTTGCGCATCAATAAGTACTGCGGGCGGTGCCAGAAATAGAGCCAGACGGCGAGCAGCCCGATCAGCGGCAGGTGTCCGTACAAGTAGAAGCTGTTCAGGAAGTCCACGAACCAGTGGTGATGGATTATCGACTGCTGCAGCTCGGCTTCCCAGAATATTCCCAGGCTCTTCTCGAAGGAGACGACGTTAGTACCTCGCTCTATCGCCTCACTGACTCTCTGGTGCACCTGCCCACGCACCAGATAGTAAAGCGGAAGGGCCATCGCGAGCAGCAATACCTCGGCGCCGTCCTTCAGGCCGGGTCGCCACTTGAGGACTGGGTTCAAGGCGTACGTCATCTTTGTCATCGTTGTATGGAGATGAGCGCGGAGATTCCTATTTGCAGCAGCGGCTGCGGTCCCTGCGAGCCCCTTTGGCAAGGTCCTTACCTCTACTCTAATAGATTTGTAGCAACATTACCATAGCGTCGGGAGTTCGCCAATATCTAGAACCGTGATTCATGTCACA
>VBJT01000012.1:8687-13346 GCA_005880075.1 Chloroflexota bacterium | reverse complement strand
CTCACCGTTTACCCATCCGGTGAGGCGCGACCGCTGGCGTCGAACCTGAACCTCGCTCCTGGGCAGGATGTGCCGAACCTCGTGACCGTGAAGGTCGGAGCCGACGGCAACGTTAAGGTCTACAACAAGAACGGCAACACGGACGTTGTCTTCGACATCGTCGGCTGGTATGGCGGCTGGAGCGGCGGCTCGCTGTTCAACGGCCTCTCGCCGGTCCGCATCCTCGACACGCGAATCGGCCAGGGCGCGCCGGCAGGTAAGCTGGGCCCGAACGCTACCATGGACGTAGATGTGACCAATACGTTTGGCTCAGGGGTGCCGGCCAGTGGAGTAACGGCGGTCGTGGTGAACACGACGGTTGATGCACCCACGACCTCGAGCTACCTGACGGTGTTTCCTTCAGACTCGCCGCGGCCACTGGCATCGAACCTGAACTTCGTTGCCGGTCAGACCGTCCCGAACCTCGTGACCGTGAAGGTCGGCGCGGACGGGAAGGTGAAGGTCTACAACAACGCCGGGTCGACGCACGTGATCTTCGATGTGGTCGGCTGGTACGGGGCGACCGGGGACCAGTTCCACGCGGTCACGCCGGCCCGCATTCTGGACACACGATACGGGCCGCCGATGCCGGCGATGGGCAAGATGGCGGCAAACTCTGAGATGACGGCAGCCGTCACGAGCACGGGAGGCATCCCGGCCGGCGCCTCCAGCATCGTGATCAATACAACGGCCACGCAGGGGACAGCGCCCAGTTACCTCACGGTGTACCCGGCCGGTGTGACACGTCCGCTGGCTTCGAACCTGAACTTCCTTCCGTGGCAGGACATACCGAACCTTGTCATCGTGAAGGTGGGCACGGCCGGTAACGTGAAGACCTATAACAACAACGGCCAGGTGCACGTAATATTCGACGCGGCAGGCTACTTCGCGCCATAGCGGAACTCGCAACCGCGAGAACGGCGGTCTCCGGCTCTCGCGACGAAGGGTCCAAGGGAACGGGCCGGGGCGTCCAACAGACGCCCCGGCCCATTCACGTACGATTTCGGTGCTGCCGGAAAAAGCCCGAGACCCCGAACTCGCCATTCGGGGCCTCGCGGGAGGGGTAAGGCCGGACCTCTTCGTCTTGCCTTTGAGGTAATAATATGGCTGGTATAAGCGGAAAAATGTGACTCACGTCACACTTCGCTGTTTTCGATTGTCGGTTACGGTTCAGGAGGAATCGAAATGGACCTCGGGATTCGCGGTCGGTCGGCGCTGGTAACGGGGGCGGGCCGGGGGATCGGGCGGCAAATCTGCCTGACGCTCGCAGAGGAGGGAGTGCGCGTAGTGGTAAACGACCTCTTCGAGGACAGGGCAGAGGAAGTGGCGGGCGAGATCTCGCGAGCAGGCGGCGACGCGATCGGAGCATCGGCAGATGTCACGGACTCCGAGGCCGTAAACGGGATGGTGACGCGCGTGGCCGATCAGTTCGGGTCCGTCGATATTCTTGTGAACAACGCGGGAATCCCGGCGATAAGCGCCCGCGATGCCGTGCCGGCCACCGGCGGTTTCTTTGCGGGAAGCGGTCCGGAGCAGTGGCAGCGCACGATGGGGCTGATCACTTACGGGGTGCTGAACTGCTCGCGCGCGGTAATCGAAGGCATGTCGGAGCGATGCTGGGGCCGGATCATCAATATCATCTCCGACGCCGGGCGGGTAGGCGAGCCACGGTTGGTGGCATACTCGATGGCCAAGGCGGGCGTCATCGGGTTCAGCAAAGCGCTGGCGAAGGAGTTGGGGCGTTCGGGCGTGACCGTCAACTGCGTGTCGCCGGCAACCACGGAGACGGAAGCCACGGCGGCATGGCTTGCGGCGCAGGGTGAGCAGATAATGCGCCAATACCCGCTGGCGAAGGGATTGAACCGCCTGGGTAAGCCGAGCGATATCGCGAACGCCGTGGCGTTTCTGTCATCTGACCGTGCGGAGTGGATTACCGGACAGGTGCTTAGCGTGAACGGCGGATACTCGATGCCCGATTGAGCAACGATTCGGGCCGCTTTTCTTTTTCAGGCTGAAGCTGTTGCTTGAGAACGCAGGCTTGTCGCTGTTACGCGCCTGCTCCATGGTGTCTCAACTATTTCTAAACTTTCACCGTCCGGTTACCGAGAACATGTAACGAGGGTTAATAAAGGGTCGTCGTTAGCTAGTGTAGCGGCATATCCCCTAGTCCCGAATTAGAGGTAGCTCCCCGCCAGTGAAGCTGCGTATTAGCGAAATAGCCCGGGCATGGCCGAGTGCAGTCGCGGCCACCGCGACTATCGCGATCGGCTGCCTCGTGTACCTCGATGGGAAGGTCCCGAGCGCTTTCACCACGCTGTTCTTCATCCCGATCATCTTTGTAGCTTATCGCTACTCGTTGCAGATGGCGCTGCTGATCGCCGGGCTGGCATCGGTGTTCAGTAGCCCGGCGATGGAGGTTGTGGGTGTCACGCTCGATCCAACGGTGAAACCCGTCCTTTGGCTTGGGTGGCCGGCGGTATATTTGTTCCTGGCGGTGAGCCTCAACCAGTGGTCCAGCATCCAGCAGCAGCGCTCGAAGCTCGAGGTTACCGAGCGCGGACTAATGGACGTAAGCGCTCGCAACGATAGGCGTGAGCGTGAGCTGGAAACGCTGTCTGCGATCCACACGACGATCCTGAAAGAGAACGACGAGCAGACCGTCGTGGATGAGATTACGCGTCGGGTGGCGGAAGTCTGCGGCGCAAAAATTTGCACTATCATGGTACCGATCGGGACGACGGGGCAGCGCCCGTTCCTGCCTGTTGGCTTTGCGGATGAGGTGTTCACCCGCTTCTTTCCAGATGGCGCGCCCTACGGCGAAGGCGTCGATGGTTGGGCCATGCTCCACCGGCGCGTGGCGGCCTCTCGCAACGTTTTCGAGGATCCCCGATACGACAAGCTCCGCGACTTCGCCGCACTGGCGGGAATAGTCTCCGCGGCTGCCGCGCCTCTGGACCTGGAGGAGGAGCTGCACGGCGCGCTCCTGGTCTGCTACGGCGAGGAGCGCGACTTTACCCCCGAAGATCTGACGCGGCTCGAGCGGTTGGCGCAGCAAACGGAGCTGGCGGTCCGCAGCGCGCGGCAGCGCGAATCACTCGCGCGCCTCGCGTTCGAGACGGCCCTCGCCCTGACGGAAGCGATCGAAAGCCGGGATCCGTATACGGGCGACCATTGCCGCCGCCTGGCGGAGTATGCAGGCATGATGAGCGCGAAGCTGGCTTTAGGGGCGAAGGAAATCGAGGTCATCCGGCTAGGCGCAGCGTTGCACGACATGGGCAAGATTGTTGTGCCGGACTCTATTCTCAAGAAGCCCGGCAGGCTGACGCCCGAGGAGTACACGATTATCAAGCAGCATTGCTATTCCGGCGGCCAAATTTGCAAGCGCGTGGGATTCCTGATGAACGCCTACCCCGTCGTCTACCATCATCACGAGCGGTGGGACGGCAGGGGATACCCGGACGGGTTGATGGGCGAGAAGATTCCGATGGGCGCGCGCATCGTCTCGGTGGTAGACGCGTTTGACGCAATGACAAGCGACCGGCCATACCGTGAGGCGATGCCGCTCGAAGAAGCGACGGCGATCCTGAGGGACGGCGCCGGGCGACAATGGGACCCGCGGGTAGTGCGGACGCTTCTGGAGAGCGCAGAGCTGCAGGAACGGTTCCGCGACCCGCACGATGGGCACCTGCACGCCGACGGCGTCGTGCTGCCGCATAATATCGAACAGAAGATCGAGCGCCTCTAAGCGATAAGTCAGGGCTTGGCGGCTGCGACGCGATTGGGTGCTACAAGCGTGTCTCGCGTGCAGCTTCTCTCATCTGCACCCATAGTTCCATTTGACGAGGTTCGCCTGTTACGAGGTTGGTAGCATGGATGCCGATCAGGCGGAAGAGATCGCCGGGTTTGGCCGCTGAGTCGAGCAAAGCAGTGGCTGCGGCCATAACCTCGCCGCTGTCATCGGTCGGCAGGGGCTGACTGGACTGACGGGTAATCGTGTGGAAGTTAGCGTAGCGCAGCTTGAGGACGATGGTGCGCGCCCGGAAGCCGCTCCTTTCGAGGCGGCGGGCGACGCTTTGAGCGATACGATCGAGCTCCGCGCGGAGCGCGGGCCCGTCGGTTAGATCGCGGGGGAAGGTGTTCTCGGCTCCGACTGACTTGCGCTGATGTTCGGTGGAAACGCGGCTGTCGTCTAGTCCGCGGGCCAGCGCGTAAAGCCAGCGGCCGCGGGAACCGAGGGCCGTTTCGAGCCGGGCGGGTTCGGCGGCGGCGATCTGGCCGATGGTCTGAAAGCCGGCCGCGCTGAGAGCCATTTCGGCCTTTGGGCCAACGCCCCAAAGGGCGCGCGTCTTGAGCGGCGCGAGAAACTCGGCCTCGCCGCCCTCGGGAACCAGGACGAGGCCGTCCGGCTTGCCCCGGTCCGAGGCCACCTTCGCGACGAGCTTATTAGCGGCCACGCCCACCGAAAGAGTCAGGCCCGTGCGCTCCTTAACCTGGGCTTTGAGGTAGCGAGCGAGGGAGTAGGGACCGCCGTGTTCGTCGGCCTGCTGTGAGGCGTCGAGGAAAGCTTCGTCGAGCGAAAGCGGCTCAACCAGCGGCGTGACCTCGCGGAATAAGGCCATC
>VBJT01000012.1:0-8351 GCA_005880075.1 Chloroflexota bacterium | reverse complement strand
GGTTGCTCAAAAACCACGCAGAAGGCATTACAGCACGGGGGACGAGGCGCTGGACGGGCGGATTGTGGAGTTGGTCGCCGTTGCCGGCCCCAGCCACGATTCCGACCTGCTCGAGGAGATGATCAAAACGTGCTTTCGCCTGGACCGCGACCGATCCGACCGAGGGGAGATGAAGCTGGTGAACGCGGCGCTGAAGGAATTTGCGTATGCGTTCAAGGTGTTCAAGGGCTACAAGAGTTATCGCAAGGTAGGCATCTTCGGTTCTGCGCGGAGCGTTCAGCAGGACCCTGCTTATGAGGTGACCCGCAACTTCGCGGCGGCGATCGCGGCAAAGAACTGGATGGTGATCACGGGAGCAGGCCCCGGAATCATGGCGGCCGGTCACGAGGGCGCCGGGGCCGAGCGGAGCTTCGGCGCGGCAATTCGGTTACCGATGGAGTCCGAGCCGAACCTGTTCATCGAAGGTGACGCCAAACTAATCAACTTCAAGTACTTCTTCACGCGCAAGGTAACGTTTCTCAAGGAGTCGGACGCCTTCGCGCTGCTGCCGGGCGGTTTCGGAACGCTGGACGAGGCGTTCGAGCTCCTGACGCTCATGCAGACGGGCAAGAGCGATGTGAAACCGATCATCCTGCTCGAGGAGCCCGGCGGGACTTACTGGACGGAGTGGCTGCGCTTCGTCCACGGCCATCTGCTCGACCGGGGTCTTATCTCAAAGGAAGACTTGGTGCTGCTCCGGCGGACAGAAACCGTGGAGCAAGCGGTTGACGAAATCGTGCACTTCTACTCGAATTACCAGTCGCAACGTTATGTGAATGGACGGCTGGTGGTGAGGATCCTGCGGCTGCCCTCCAACGAAGAGCTCAAGGCGCTGGCGCTATCGTTCGCGGACATCTTAGGCGAGCAGGCCCTGGAACTGGTGGAGGCGAGCGCACGGGAGATCGAGGACGGCGACGCGCTTGAATTGCGGCGGCTGGCAGTCGACTTCAACCAGACGAGCTTTGGCCGGTTGCGCCAGTTGATCGACGAGCTGAATCGGTATTAGGCGGCCGGCAATCCGGGGCCCAAGACGCTCCGCCACATATCAGAGTTTACCCTTCGAGTTCCCGTTTTTCACATTTGCGCGTAGCGATTACCGGCGAATAAGGCCGCCGGAAGGTTATGCAAACCTTTATAGGTGACGCATTACGGCAATTTATTCACAAATTACGTATGGCAAGCTAGTTGACTTAAGGGTTTCGGGCGCTATCCTATTCGGGAATGGGTATCCGTAACACGAGGAAAGGAGCTTTATGGAAGCTTACTGCATGAAGTGCCGGACGAAGCGGGAGATCAAGAACGCCCAGAAGGTAACGCTAAAGAATGGGCGGCCCGCTACGCAGGGAAGCTGCCCGGTATGCGGGACGAAATTGACCCGCATCGGTAAGGGATAGACCGAACACAGGCAGCGGCGTCCTTCCGCCTAGGGACGCCGCTGTCGCTTTTTGTAAGATGCTCCAGCGCGTTGACCGCATGCAGCTTGCGGTGCGTGACCGTGCCATCGCTGCCGATACCTTCGCCGAAGTACTGGGCGCGGAGAAGGTCCAAGAGGACGAGCTTCGCGTATACAACGCCAAGCGGACCGTTGTTCAAGCGGGCGAGAGCGAGTTTGAACTTTTGGAGCCGGCCGGGGACGGGCCGGTGGCGTCGCACCTCGACCGATGGGAAGAAGGCATTTTCGCCGCAGGGTTCTCGACAGATGACCCCGGACCGCTGGCCCGGCGCATGGCCGACCGGGGGCTGCACTTCAGTGAAGAGAGCGGGCAGATCTTCATCGAACCCGACCAGACGCGGGGCATGCGGACGGTGATTTCGCGCACAAGCGAGCGGCAGCCTGTCGGGCTGATCAGCTCGCTATACGAGGTGACGAACATTGTCGAGGACCATGAAGAGGCGGCCAGGTTTTACGCCGAGGCGTTTGGCCTAGACTTATCGCGCTTCTGCCCGATAAAGAGCGAGCAGTGGGGCTACAATGGCACGCTCACGCTGTTCGACCCGCCGTCGCGGCTGGACCGGATCGAGCTGACGCAGATCACGGAGCCCTCTCTGGCGATGGGGCGGTTCTTCGCGCGGAGGGGGCCTTCAATCTACATGTGCTATTCAGAGACCGGGAATACCGGAGAGATTCGGGAGCGGCTGGAAGCGCGGGGCTCGCGATATACGGCGGGGCGGGAGAATGGGGGCGGAAACCTGTTTGTACACCCGACGGCACTGCACGGGATGCTGATGGGCATCAGCCGCGCGAACCTGGCCTGGACATGGTCCGGGCGGCCTGAGCTGGCGCGGGCCTAGGGCGCTAATGCTCGACCGCGAAGAGCTGATCGGATCGTAGTCCGATTTGCGCGGATGTCTGCCCCACCCCGGATTCCTTCGCGGAGACGGTTGAACCGCGTCCGAATAGCGTCGCGCTCAGAATGACAGTCGCGAGTTAGGCCGAAGCCGGGAGTTCCACCGTAACCGTCGTGCCGCGGCCGGGGCTGCTGTCAATGCCGATCGTGCCGTTGTGGGCTTCGGCGATCCACTTGGCGATAGCGAGGCCGAGGCCGGTGCCGCCCATTTCGCGGGAGCGGGCTTTGTCGGCGCGGAAGAAGCGATCGAAGATTCGAGGTAGAGCGCCTGGCTCAATGCCGCGCCCCTCGTCGACCACGCGCAGCTCGGCCATACCGCCGTCTCGCTTCAAGTCGACGTGAACGGAAGCGCCCGGCCCACTGTATTTGATGGCGTTATCGAGCAAGATCATGACGAGCTCGCGCAGGCGGGTGGCATCGCCACTGACAGTGACGGGGCCGTTCGCGTTCAAGTCCAGCGAGATCCCCCTGGGCTCAGCCAGGAGCTGCATCCGGCGCGCCGCGTCTTGGGCGATCGCCCTGAAGTCCACCGTCGCCATGCTAAAGGCAGCCGTATCTGAGTCGGCCTGGGCGAGGGTCAGCATCTGTCCAACAAGCACGCTCAGACGGTCGGTCTCGCCGATGATATCGCCGACGGACCCGATGTTTGCGTCCACGGGCTGTTCGCGATGGCGCTCGAGAATTTCGGCGTTGGCGCGAATCAGGGATAGCGGAGTGCGTAGCTCGTGTGACGCGTCGGCAACGAAGGCGCGCTGGCGGTCCATTGCGAGCTGGATGGGGCGCAGAGCCCGCCCGGCGAGCCAGAAGCCGGCACCGACGGCGAGGAGTATGCCGGCGCCACCTCCGACCGCTAGGATGAGCAGGAGGCCGCGCAGGGCTTTGCGTTCGGGCTCCGTGCTGCGGCCGACTTCGAGGACGAAGCGGCGGTCTTGCCCGCGGCCGAGCGGGACGAGATGCACCCGCAACTGCTCGCCTTCGGACGATGTCGTGTCGATGAAGGCCTCATTGCCAGCGAGGGCGTCATCGATGGCCTTCGGATTCGCGAGGCCGGCGGGATCGGCGTTGGGAGTGCTGCCGATGATTGTCCCGCCCTGGGCAGCCACGGCGTAGAAGTATCCGCCTGCAGTGAAGTCGGGGCCGATCTTGATGCCGGTGAGCTGCCCGCCCTCACGGATGCGCTGGAGGAGCCGCTGGGCGACGGGCTGGCTCTCGCGCTCGGCGCGGGCGACGAGGTCGCTATTGACCTGATCGAAGAGGACGCGTCGCGCCGTTAGAAAGACGGCGGCGCCGAGGAGTACGATGATCAGGGCAAAGACCGCTGCGAACCAGAGCGTGAGGCGCCAGCGGGCGCGCCCAAACACGCTACTCTCCGAGGGCGTAGCCGACGCCGCGGACAGTGCGGATCAGGCTGGGGGCGTCGCTGTCCACCTTACGGCGAAGATACGCCATGTACACGTCCACAAGGTTGGAGTCCGTGGCGTAGTCGTAGCCCCAGATATGGTCGAGGATCTGCATGCGGGTGACGACGCGGCCCTGGTTGCGCATGAGGAATTCGAGAAGGCTGAATTCCTTTGGACTAAGCTCGATGATCCGGCCGTCGCGCTCTGCGCGGCGGCGGCGGAGGTCCAGCATCAGCCCATCGACCTCGAGCTGAGTTGGCTCGCGGGCCTGCACCTTTCGGCGACCAAGCGCGCGGATGCGGGCGAGCAGCTCTTGGAAGGCGAACGGCTTCGCGAGATAATCGTCGGCGCCCGCGTCGAGACCGCGCACGCGGTCGTCAACGTCGCCCAGGGCGGTGAGGAGCAGGACGGGGGTATCGACACGGTTGCGGCGCAGCGTTTTGCAGACTTCAATACCGTCAATCTCGGGAAGAAGGATATCGAGGAGGATGACGTCGTGAGAGCCATCTGAGGCCATCGCGATGCCTTCCTCGCCGTCGTGGGCGAGGTCTACGGTGTGGCCTTCCTCTTCAAGGACGCGGCGGACGATCTGGGCGAGGCGGCGTTCGTCTTCGACAACAAGGACATACATGGTCGGTGATCAGTGATCAGTTGTCAGTTTAGACGATGAAGATTAAAGGAACGTTAAAAGGGGGAAGGAGCGTCTTTAGTGGGCGACTTATTCCGTGGCGGGCCCGCCGACAGTCGAAGTGGATGAAGGAATTCTAACGCTGGCTTAATGGAGCTTTAAGGGTGGGTGCCTAGCATGTGACATAACGCGTCGAAGAGACGTAGATTTCAACGAGAGAGAGGAGATTTGCAAGTGAAGGGGCTTTTGGCAGTAATGGTCGGGGCGTTTGTGCTCGGGGTAGCGATCCTGGCGGCCCACGGCGCGCTCGCGCAGGGAGGCGGGAGCGACCGCCCGGGCGACAGCTTCATCGCCAAGACGGCGGAGAAGCTGGGGATCAGCACCGAGGAGCTGACTACGGCGATGTCGAACGCGCAGTTCGACCTAATCGACGAGGCAGTCGCGAACGGGAAGCTGACGACGGACGAGGCGGCGAAGCTGAAGGCGCGGGTAGGCGAATACGGGCCGCTCTCAGTTCTCAGATTGAGGCACGGCAAGGACGGAGCCGGGGTCTGCCGGGGGGCGAAGCTGGTGATCGGCGCAGCGGCGGACGTCCTGCACATGGAACGCGCGGATATCGTCTCGGCGATCCGCTCCGGGCAGAGCCTAGCGGAAATCGCGCAGTCCAAGGGGATGAGCGCGGAGGACTTCAAGGCGGCTCTGCTTCAGTCGGTGAAGGCGAAGCTGGACGCGAAGGTCGCGGACGGCACTATCACCCAGCAGCAGGCGGACCGCGCGTACACCGCGACCCAGGGGAAGATCGACGAGATCGTACAGTTCAAGGGAGGCTCGGACGCGGCGCCGTGTCGTCGCTGGCGCGACGGCGAGAAGGAAACTTTGCCGACCGCGACGTCGTAACGCAACAACATGCAGTAGTGGCTCGAGAGGCCCGCCATCCGGCGGGCCTCGTTCATTTGCTGACGGGACGAATGTTTGTTTCGCAAAAATTCGGTGTGCCGAGGGTTTACAACTAATCCGATATATCTTACGATACATTGTAAGAAGTTCGGCGGGAGGAAGCGTGATGGATTGGTTCGTGATTGGGCTTGGACTGCTCATTGTCTTCACGCTGTTCCGGCAGCGGATGAGGACGGCGCGCGGGGAGCTGTGCGTGGACGCCGATGCGTAGGCGGGGGCCGGGGGGCAGCCGCTGGCGTACCTGGTTCGGCTTCGAGCCCCAAGGGCACCGGAGCGAGCCGTGGGGCTGGCGGCGGCGCTTCTTCGAGTCGGGCGAGGTCCGTCTGGCGCTGCTCTCATTGCTGGCGGAGCGGCCTATGCACGGCTATGAGCTGATGAAAGAGATGGAAGCGCGCTCCGGCGGCATGTACCAGGCGAGCGCCGGGACTGTCTACCCGAATCTCCAGCAGTTGGAGGACGAGGGACTGGTGCGTATGGAGACGGGCAAGGACGGTAAGCGCGTCTATCACATTACCAACGAAGGGCGGAACGCACTCAAGGAGGAAGCGCCCGGGGTGGAGCGCATCTGGAGCCGGGCGTCGGCCTGGGATGACTGGCGGGACGCGTTTAGTCCCGGCGGGACCGAGGTGATGGGGCCGCTCATGCGGATCGCGCGAGGAGCGTTCCGGGCGGCGGCGAGAGGCGACACCGCGCAGGTGGAGCGCGTGCGCGATGTGCTGCGCAAAACGGGAGAGCAGCTCGAGAAGATGGCGCCCGAGGGAGCGAAGAGTCCAGGTGACGACATCGATTGACACCGCCGGGAAGCATTCGGCCTAAACGCTTTGCCTTCGGAGGCGTAATCTCGGAAACAGCCCTGAACTCCTAAATGAAGGCCCTCGGGTGTGGCGTCGTATAATCGGCGGCGATATGCGGGAGAACCGCGTGAAGCGCATGTGGGAGGCCGGGCAGGCGGCGCTCGGCGGATGGCTGACGGTGCCCTCGAGCTTCTCGGCAGAGCTTATGGCGCACTCTGGGTTCGACTGGCTCTGCGTGGACATGCAGCACGGCGTTATCGACTATCAGATCGCTGTGACAATGCTTCAGGCGATCTCCACGACAGAAACGGTACCGATTGTGCGCGTACCCTGGAACGAGCCGGGGACCATCATGAAGGCGCTGGACGCCGGCGCTTATGGGGTCATCATCCCGATCGTGAACACGGCGGCCGAGGCGGAAGCGGCGGTGTCTGCGTGCCGGTACCCGCCCCGAGGCATCCGCAGCCACGGCCCGATTCGGGCGGCGCTCTACGGCGGGCGGGACTACATCACGCGGGCTGACAAGGAAGTGCTCTGCATCGTGCAAGTCGAGACGAAGGAGTCCGTCGAGAACCTGGACGAAATTCTCGCCGTGCCGGGTGTCGATTCGGCATATATCGGCCCGGCCGACCTCAGCCTCTCGCTTGGGCTGCCGGCGGCATCTGATCATGATGAACCTGCGTTCGTCGAGGCGGTCCAGCGCGTGCTCGACGCATGCAAGCGGCACGACGTGGCGCCGGGGGCGCACGCGGGGAACGTCGTGACGGCGCGCAAACGGCTCGAGCAGGGCTTTCTCATGGTGGAGATGTGCGACGACGCAGGGTCGCTGGCGCGCTCGGCGGCGGCGGACTTGAAGGTGGTGCGAGGGGCGGGCAAGGATGAGGCTGGGGTCTCTGTCTGAGTGATTGCCACGTCGATGCAACACTACTAAGCTGTGACGAGTGGTTTGTAGCCCGATAATCGGAGGCGAGTAAAAGAAGGAGGCTCTGCATGAAGGTCAAGCGTGAGATGCGCCTATCTGAGGCGCTCGATGAGATCACTGACAGGGTGCAGCAGCTGAAGAGCGAGGGGGCTGCGCGCGTCAACGGGTACGAAGTCAAGCTCGACGAGCCCGTGGTCCTGGAGATCGAGAGCGAGGCGGAGAACGGCAAGGCGGAGCTCGAGTTCGAGATCAAGTGGGAGGCGGGAAAAAAGCGGCGGCGTGGCCGGCGCTTGCTGCTCGGCGCTGCGGCGAGCGCAGCGGTCGGCGCGGCGGCGCTTACGGTGATGCGTCGACGACGGCAGGGTGGTGACGAGGGAGAGGACGGGCTCTAGCGGTCCGCGAGGCGAGGGCGTCCGCGTAGGGTCGCCCCTACCAGTCAACTGTCCAGAGTATAGCGCCAGCTAGGCGGAATCGGCTGCCACGTGAAGGCCTGGCTCGCGGCATCATCTAGCGTCATTCCACCCAGCAGGTGATCCAGCGCGAGCTTTGTCGCGCCGTGCCCCACGATAAGGATTCGCTTGCCGTCCCAATCGCGCGGGACGTCAGCGAGGAAATCGCGGACGCGCTCGCTGACATCCCGCAGGCTTTCACCTTCGGGAAATGGCGTATCAACGCGGACCGGGCGCTCGGCGTGGATCTGCTCCACCGGTGCTTCAGTCATCGTCCCGTAGTCGTATTCGCGAAGGCGCTTGTCGGGATGGAAGGGGATGCGCTCACCGAACGCGATCTCTGCGGTCTCGATGGCGCGCCGGAGGTCGGAGCAGAAGACGGCGTCGACGCGCTCGCCTTGCCGGCGCTTGCCGAGCTCCTTCGCTAGCTCGCAGCCTCTGCCGGAGAGCGGCGGGTCGTTCCAGCCCGAGGCGACGCCCGCTTCGTTGTCGGTGCTGGTCGAGTGGAACTCGAAGATGATCTCGACGCTCATCAGCTTCGTACGACGGTGCGAGCCATGGCAGCGAGTGCATCGCGCGCGAAGCGCTTCTGGACCGTACGAGCGAGCGGGTAGTTGAGGCTGGTTAGCAGGTGATTGGGTCGTGAAAAAGCGAACTGCTCGTAACGCACGGAATCATCGGCATGGTCCCATAGGACGGTGAAGCGTTCTTCGCCTTTTTCGGCGTGGTCCGGCAGAGTGCCGTAAGCGAAACCGTACGTCTCGACGGCCCCTGCCTCGTCAATCAGGTATACGATGCGGCAGGCGTTTAGGTA
>VBJT01000011.1 GCA_005880075.1 Chloroflexota bacterium | reverse complement strand
GGATGTCGCGGTCGTCGACAGCGATGAAGTGCCAGGGCTGGCGGTTCATGCTGCTCGCGCTCAGATGAGCCGCCTCCACAATGCGGCGCATTATCTCGGGCGGGATGGGCTTGTCCTGGTACTGGCGGACGGCAAGGACCGTGCGGACGGCCTCGAACACTTCCATGGGCGCCTCCTTCAGGCTTCGGATTATAGCGTGAATCTTTCCTGGTTGGCCGCCCGAGTGACCAAATGCGTCCGCGTGCGTTTAAGCTTAAGGTAGACATCCTTTCCTGGGGGCTAAAACTGTGTTCAGAAAGTACATTCTCGCGCCTCTGAGGGCGCCCGAGAAAAGGCGGCCGCTGATTGCGGCCGGAGTGGCATATCTGCTTGCCTTGGGCGCGCTCGGATACGTCGTGCTTCCCGGCAGTGGCGAACAGGAAGCTGCGCTGGTCGTCGCACCGCCTTCACCGCAGGCAAGCGCTACTCCCGCCGCCACGCCTGCCCCGCCCCCACCGCCTCCGCCCCCACCGGCACCCCTGCCTCCGCCGCTCTCGGATACGCAATCGATGGTCATCGACCGTATAGGCGTAAACGCGCCTGTCGTCGTGTATGGGCTCGACGAGAACAGGGTGCCCATCGTGCCCACAGGCCCGGGCGCGGGCGGAATCGCCGCCTGGTACGACTTTTCCGCGCGGCCGGGCACCGGCGGAAACGCCGTGTTCGCCGGTCACGTGACGTGGAACGGGGCAGCGGTCTTCTATAGCCTGGGCACTCTCGGTGCGGGCGACCAGATCCGGCTCGTCGACGATCGCGGCGCTCAAGTCGTCTACCAGGTCGTAATGAACGAATCGATGGACCCGAACGACCCGGCCACGATCCAGATGATGTATCCGGCTGACCACGACGTGCTTACTATCATCACCTGCGGCGGCTCGTTCTATCGGACCGGCGATCCCGTATTCGGTGGCGAATACACATCGCGGACCGTGATCCGCGCGGAGCTGGTCGGCATCACGCGCGTCTAACGTCCCTTCCGGCCGGGCATGCGCAACCGCGCTCATCAAGCCGTCCGTTAGACTATCGGGCGTGAACGTCTACCTGGTCGACGGCACCTATGAGCTGTTCCGGCACCACTTCGCCTTACCTTCCCACGTCACCGCGGGCGGGAGGGAGGTGGCGGCGACGAGGGGAGTACTCGGCTCGCTGCTCGGCATGCTCGAGGGTGGGACCACGCATATCGGCGTGGCGACCGATCACGTCATTGAGTCGTTTCGCAACGAGTTATGGCCCGGTTACAAGACCAGCGCCGGCGTCGACCCGCGCCTCCTCGCGCAGTTCACGCTGCTAGAGGAAGCGCTTGAGGCAATGGGCGTCATTGTCTGGCCTATGGTCCAGTTCGAGGCGGACGACGCGCTGGCCTCGGCCGCGGCGCTGTCAACTGCTGAGACGAAGGTCGAGCGTGTCTATATCTGCACGCCGGACAAGGATCTCAGCCAAAGCGTCCAGGGCGAGCGTGTAGTTCAACTTAACCGGCGCACGCGCGTCGTCCTCGACGAGGCGGGCGTGACCGCAAAGTTTGGCGTGCCGCCGGCTTCGATCCCCGACTATCTCGCGCTTGTGGGCGATAGCGCGGACGGCTACCCGGGCCTGCCCGGCTTCGGCGCTCGCTCTGCGGCCGCCGTCCTCACCCGCTGGGCCCATTTCGAATCATTCCCGGAGGACTGTGTTGCCTGGGACCTCAATGTGCCCTGGCCGCGAAAGCTGTGTCGCACGTTCCACCTCGAGCGCGAACGCGCCTATCTGTTTCGCGACCTGGCGAAGCTGCGCAGCGGCGAGCGCCTGTTCGACTCCGTCGAGGTGCTGCGTTGGAGAAGTCCGGCACCCGCGTTTGAGCAGGTGGCGCGCGAGCTCGAGATGCCCGCGCTCGCCGAGCGCGCGAACCGGCTGGCCGCTAAGCGCTCGGCTTAGAGTGATCAATCAGCAGGCCGCATTTGACATACCAACCGGTATCTCCCATACTGCCCGGTATGAAACTCGTCGCCGGCACCGACTTCCGGCGAAAGCGCGCCGCCCGGACCCGCCGCCGCATTATCGATGCCGGTCTACGCGTGTTCTCTAGGCGCGGCTACGAGGGGGCGAGCATGGACGATATCGCCCTCGAGCTGGAGGCGACGAAGGGACTCCTCTATCACTACTTTCGTTCGAAGGAAGAGCTGCTGAAGGCAGTACTCCAGGAACATCCGCTGCGGGTAGGGATCGAGACGCTGGAGCAGGGAGTCCCGCCCGGCGATTTGCGGCACGCGCTTTCGAACGTCGCCATTCTCAGCTTGCGGCAAATGCGAGAACACCGCTCGTTCATCCGCTTCCTGTTGCTCCAAGCGCACTATTCCCACGAGCAAGCCGAACTCGTCCGCAGGGAGTTGCTCGATCGCTGGATGGGGATCTTCCAGGCAATCATTGCGAAGCACTTGGCCGAGCGATCGAAGCCCGAAGCGAAGTCCCTGGCGACTCAGCTCGTCGACATCCTTGTCGCCTCGTTCATTCGGAGCGAGCTCGGCGGCCGGCTGCGTGCCGACGAGCTCGAAGCATATGTGCTGGATGCAGTGCAGACGGTCGCGAGCCGGGTGGAAGCTGTGTCAGGAGGTGAGGGGAAGAAGCCAGGCGCGGAGATCACGAGCTCCGCAGAAAGGAAAGGTTGATGGTCGCCGGACGCGTGCCTGCGCCTGAGCTCGGCGCATCCACAGCATCGCCCAGCGCCAAGTGGGAGGCGTTCGACTTGCTGCCGCGAGTGCTCGAGATGCGGCCGCTTCGCTTTGCCTACGCCGGTGGTGTCGTAGCCTCCATTCTCGCCGGGTACAAGCTGCTATCGCTGCGGCGGGGGGGCAGGCTTTCTCAGGAGGCATACGACGAGGGCTTGAGCGCCTACCATACCCGGAGCGCGTGGCAAATCTACGACACCGTCCTGCGCCTTCAAGGGCTCATGATCAAGATCGGGCAGACAATCGGGAGCCGCCCGGACACCTTCCCGGAAGAATACGTGCGCGTGCTTTCGCGGCTGCAGGACCAGGTTCCTCCGCGCAGTTGGGCGTCTATGCGTCCGCACATCGAACGGCAGCTCGGCGCGCCGATCGAGGAGACCTTCGCGGAGTTCGACACGAAGCCGGTGGCGGCGGCCTCGCTCGCGCAGGTGTACAAGGCTCGCCTGAAGGACGGACGCCGGGTCGCCGTCAAGGTCGTCTACCCGAACATCGAGCGTCTGGTCGATACAGACTTGAAGCTGCTGAGGGCCGTGATCTGGCTTGAGAGCCGCCTGCTCTACTCCTTCCCGCTCGAGCCGGCATTCCAGGAGCTGGCGGCGAACATCCCGCTCGAAGTGGACATGCTGCATGAGGCCCGGAGCATGGAAGCAATCTCGTCGCTGCTGGCCCAGCGGCCTGCGATTGTGATCCCCGGCGTAATCTGGGAGCACACGAGCGACCGCGTACTGACGATGGATTACATCGACGGCATCAAGGTGACCGAGCTCGAGCGCGGTGTACGAGAGGGCCTCGACATAACGAAGCTATCGCGCCTCGTTGTCGAGGTATACGTTGAGCTCATGTTGAAGCATGGGCACTTTCACGCGGACCCACACCCCGGCAATCTGTTCGCTCTACCGGGTGACCGCTTGGCGATCGTTGACTTCGGCTTGACGAAGCGCCTCTCGCCCCGGTTCCTGACAGCGTTCAAGAAGATGATCCGTTGCATCTTCACGCACAATGACGAGGGCGTCGTTGAAGCGATGGAGGAGGCCGGTTTCCGGCTCAAACAAGGAGGAGGCGGGGGCTTCCGCGCCACGGCGGAGTTCTTCCGTTCGATGACCGACCCCGGGACCTATCGCAACCGCGAATTGATGGACGCGGCGAATGAGGCGTGGGTGAGGGGGTTGAAGCCGAACCCGATGGTCGAAATGCCGGGTGAAATTATTCTGCCGATGCGGGTGTTCGGGTTGATCTTGGGCCTTGGGTTCACGACCGGCCTGGAGGTGGACGTCGCGCGCATCGTCCTCCATTACGCGACCGAGCCATCGACGGAGAAGGCGCTGGCGGGCTAGATTCCCGCCGCGGTACCTCGCCCGCTATAATCGAGGGCGGTGAGGCGCACGCGCATCGGCATCGTGGGCGACTACGGCCCGGGCTACGTCTCGCATCGCGAGACGGGCGCGGCGATCGAGGAGAGCGCGCGGCGGCTCGGTATAGACGTCGACTACGAGTGGGTATCGACCGACTTGGTAGAGGCGGAAGGGACCGGCGCGCTAGAGACGTTCGACGGCCTCTGGGCGGCGCCGGGCGCGCCATACCGGAGCCTTCAGGGCGGGCTGACAGGGATCCGCTTCGCCCGCGAACGGGGTGTGCCGTTTGTAGGCACCTGAGGTGGCTTCCAACATACTCTGTTAGAGTATGCGCGCAATGTCCTCGGGCTGGCGGATGCCGCCCACGCCGAGTACGGGGCGCCGCCGGAGGAGGCGTTGATCACGCAGGCCGCCTGCGCCTTTCCTGAGCCGGGCGCTCCGCGGCTCAAAGGCAAACAGCGCGTGCGGCTGGCGCCGGGCTCGCTGGCAGCGCGCCTCTACGAGGCCACGGAGACTTTCGCCGAGTTCCACTGCTCGAACGAGCTGAACCGCCGCTACCAGCCGCTGTTCGAGGCGAATGACCTCTGCATTACCGGCCTGGGTGACGACGGCGAGGCCCGCGTTGTCGAGCTGGCAGGGACCAGGTTCTACATAGCCACGCTGTACTTGCCCCAGCTCGCCGCCGCCAAGGGTGAGCCGGACCCACTGATCGACGCCTTCGTGCGAGCAGCGGCCGGCGTGGCGCCGTAATCGATACAGTCCTCTGAATGACCTAGGGCGCCGGACGTTTCAGCGGTTTGGTTCTTGCGGGCCGGTCCTGTCTCCATACTTGCTCAGGTTTTCGGCTAACTTTTCCAGCACGGCCCCTGCTTCGGTCGTCGTGGTGGTTCTCGACGCCCAAACCCAAGCGGCCTCGGAGCAGAGCTTGCAGAGGTCCTGGCCCCGCCAATCCGTCCACGCTGCGCCACTGCAGCCTTTTACCGCGCATCGGTTCATCGCGAAATCCACTTCGCGCGGCCTGCTGTTCGTTCCATGCGCACTACCGAAATGATTATAGCTACGCCCCGTCGGTCTCGAGCGAATCGACCGGACTTGAATTCGCAATGTGTTACAATCGCGTCGAGTGGTGAATTTAGGCCCCCGCTGGCTTTGGCCTAGCGATCTCGGGCTTGTGGTGTCCCGAACTAACCGCTTGCAGGTAGAGAAGGATACCCGTGCGTTTCCAAGCAAGACATCCCGACCGTTGCGATTGCGATCAGTCGGTCCTCTTCAGCAGCAAAGATCAGGGCCTGAGCGCGGAACTGGGTTACGACCAACCCACACGCTGTCCGACGTGCCGGCGGGCCCTTGAGACCTTGCGAAGCTCGATATGTATTCCGGCTGCGCTCGCATGAGGCCGGATTACGATCGCTGCTATCCCACAGCGAAACCGTAAGTCAGGAGCACGAATGGACCCCTGGACACACAACCTGAGCAGATGGACGACCGAACAACTCCTCGGGGAGGTCATGCGACGCACCGCGTCGGATGGCGCGGCGCTCCAGGCGCTTCAGACGGCTGTGTTACGCGCTCGTTTAGCGGAAGGCGACCGTCAGTCGGAGACCGGGACGCAGTCAGAACTCGTTTCGGCACCGGAATTGGCAGGGGTAGCCGGCACAATGGAACTCGGACTTGAGAACTAGCGTGCTGACGAGCGCCGCGCACGAAGTGGATTCGGACGTCTGCGGAGCGCATACCCATGACCACGCGCACGGCAAGCACACATCGGCGAAGCTTTCCGCACATCAGCATCCTCACGTTCATGTCGAGGACACCAAAGCGGACGGAGAACTGAATGGGCATACACACAGCCGCGCCCACGAGCGACTACCGTGGGAGGACCGCGATTCGCTCTGACAACTTACCGCGCCTCAAGGGTATTTGCGGATAAAGCAAAACAGGGGCCTACTTGGGCCCCTGTTTCTTGTCGCTACGCTTTTTTAGTAACGCCTCTGGGAAGAGGGCTGCTTGCTGAAGCAGTCGCTACAGTAAACGGGCCGGTCGCCGCTGGGCCGGAAGGGCACCTGCGTGTCCTTGCCGCACTGCGCGCAAACGGCATCGTGCATCTCGCGTGGGCCGCGGCCGTAGCCGCCGCCACCGCCGCCGTAGCTGCTGCCGCCGCCGTAGCTGCTGCCGCCGCCGTAGTTACTGGAGCGGCGGGCCTGCCGGCAGTTCGGGCAGCGCTTAGGCTCGTTGGTGTATCCCTTTTCGCGATGGTACTGCTGGTCGTCCGCGCTGAACGTGAACGATGCGCCACAGTCCACACGCGTAAGGGTCCTGTCCTGAAAGCTCATGGATGATGGCCTCCTTTCCTTGGTACTTTGGCAAAGGTCCGGCCATCTGAGCGGGGAGTCCCCGGTGCGGGGTGCCCGTGCCAACGAACGAAACTATTACCGGACTTCAGCATATCACATCCCGCCGAGCGATTGGTAGCGTCAATTGCTTTCGCTTTCCAGCGTGCCGGGCGAAAACACCAGAGGCGAAGACGATCAGGCCGCGCCGAACGCCCCGAGGACACGCCGATCACCGCGCCTCCGAGCAAAGCGCCCAACAGGCCGTCTCTGCTCGTACGCAGTGGACCGACATTCGCCGGGCGCGAACTGGACAGGAGTGCCTCGCACGGGTAGGTGGGGGCGCCAAATACGCTCGGATAGGCGAGGACGCCTCGCCCTCGCGGGGCAGCGAGGTGAAACATGGGATTCCTGGATAAATTGTTCGCCCGCAAGGAGGATAAGGCCGCATCCGCGGAGGAGCCGCCCGCCGAGGTCGAGTGCTCCCACGCGGCGGTGATCGCTCGTTGGGATAGCGCCGCCGACATGGGTAAGCCGGAGCTCGTCTCCGCGTATGTCTGCGAGGCCTGCCACGCGACGTTGAGCCGGGAGGAAGGTGCGGTGTTCGTGGCGGCGGCGGCTGAGCGTCTCCGCGTGAGCGAGGAGGGTCGTCAGGATCGGATGCGGCACTAGAGTTGGCCAGTCTGTGGTAAGCTGTTGACGCTAGTTGAACGTTTGGGCCTCGCAGGCTTTAGCCTCGCGACCTGGGGCTCGTGTGACCCGGACGGGTCCAACTTCACGTCGGAAGCGAGGGTCACCATCCGCACTGGTAAGAATCTGAACCATCGACGCTCTTCTCTCTCGTTCGAGCTCATTGCTCTTACACAGGAGTTGGCGCGATGAGCGGTTCGCGCGATGTACCGCCGGCGGACGATTCTCATTCCGCCGAGCATACACACCACTGGCTGATCGGCGACCAGGAGGGGCCGAGCAGCCCTGCGGTGTGCAAGGAATGCGGCGAGCGGCGCGAGTTCTCGAACAGCCTGACGCGCCGGAAGTCGCCGTGGATGACGCGGTCGCGCGTGGCCCAGGAACACGCTGCCGAGGATGCTCTGGGTAAAGACAGTGATTGAGCGGGCGCCTCTCTGCCCGTCATGCCAGCAACGCTCCGCGGCCGGCGAATTCAGAGCGGGGCGCAGGCGCATGACCGACGGTCTCGAAAAAACCGGCGGCCACACCTCAGCAGCCAAGGCGCCGACAGACTACACCTACTTCACGTGTCGTGACTGCGGCGAGGGGTGGATGCTGACCGAAGACAGCAGCGCCGCCCGCTATCTGAGCCGCCGTCGCATCTGAGCGGGCGGGGCGAACCGAACCGGTCGAGTTACGGTCACCCGGCGGGGACCTGAGACCATCAGGCGAAAATCGGTGGTCAATCAAACCCATTTTGTACGGGGATTCGGATTGTATTTCGCGCCCGCGTGTGGTCTCTGATTGACTCGCCGCGAGTTTTTTCTTTCTCACTTCGCCCACGTTTGAAAGTGCACCCGAAACGGCGAGTTTGTTTGATTGAGCCGTACTCAAAGCCTTCACCCGAAATTTCAATCAGAAGGGCCGCTCGGGGTATGTTTTTAAGGGGCATGGCTTTACGGTAGCAGGAAGGCAGCGCATCTCAAAGGCGAAAATGGCACTGCCAACATATGCCCGAGGTTGAGGTGCGCCGCGTCGGAAATGGTGTGACGGTGCTATACTCGCTGAGTCTCCGAAGCGTACCGTCTCCCCGCGCCCGGAAGGCAGTGTCTGAGCGGGAGATTTTTTCCGCCCGCAGGCGGGAGGAGGAATCCCTTGGCGAAAAAACTTTACGTGGGCGGCCTGTCTTACGACACGACGGACGAGGGCCTGCGCGCGTTCTTCGAACAGGTGGGCCCTGTCGGTACGGCCAGCGTGGCGGTCGACCGCTTTTCCGGGCGACCCCGCGGCTTCGGCTTCGTC
>VBJT01000271.1 GCA_005880075.1 Chloroflexota bacterium | reverse complement strand
TCGGTAATCTCCGCGACATGGTCTCGCATGGGCAACACATTTGAGCCGAGCTTGGGCCACTGAATCGGCTGCACGAGTTTCATCGCTTCCAGGTCGCATCTTCTGCCTGCGCCACAGAAAGCGTGGTAGCCCCGCGTGCTGGGCGGCTTGTGGCCCACTTCGGCGCCGCACCACGAGCAAGATCGACGCGTCCGGCGGTACCCACAGGCTTTACTGCATCGCGGACCTTGCCTTTCGCCTAGCGTCACCCGGCGGATGAAATCGTTGTAGTCCTTGCGCCTCCGCTGGAACTCTCTCCCGCATACGATGCACGTTAAAGTCACCAGCGTTCGTCGGTGCCGGCAATCCGCGCAGAGCCCCAGCCTGCCTCTCGGAATTTTTCTCCCGCAATCGGAGCACTCTGCAAATTTCGGCTGGCCGGGTTTCACCCGAACGCCAAGCTTTGTGGCTATCTGTCTCACTCGCTCGCGGCTGCAACCTAGACGGCGAGCAATTTCTGCCATCTCCCCGCGGCGAAGCTCGCTTCGGCCGAGTAACTCAGACCTGATTAGCCAAGCAGTCCGTCCGAGCCGACTTCGTTCCTCGGCGGTAATCACGAGCGCCCTAACCCCTCAGTTCCTTTATCTCCGAAGTGTCCGCTATCGCCAGGCCCCGCTGCCCCAGCATCCGAGCGTTTTCTCCGATCGCCTCGAAGCCGGCGCCTACCGTCCCGCCGCCCAGAAACCGCTTGTACATGTTCTCAAGGATCACGCCCAGCTTGAAGTGGGCGAGCACTGTGTAGAAGTCCAGCCCGCTCAAGTCGTGCCCGCTTTCGTTCTTGTAGCGCGCCGCCGCCTCTTCCCACGACGGGAAGCCCGGAAGCGCCATCACCGGCGTGCCCGCGATCGCCACTTCCTGGCTCGACCCGCGGCTCCAGTACATTTGCAGCAGCCCCAGGTCCGCCAGCGAGTCGCCCAGCGTGCACATCTCCCAATCCAGCACTGCGATGATGCGCCCCTGGTCGTCCAGGATCGCGTTATCGAGCCGGTAGTCCCCATGGACGATCCCCGGCGCGCGCTCCGGCGGGATTGCTTTCGACAACCGGCGGGCGAGCTCGTCCAGCTCCGGTGTCTCGCGATAGCGAACGTCTTCAAGTTGTTGCGCGAACCTCCGTACCTGCCGCTCGAGGTACCCCTGCGGCTTGCCGAACCCATCGAGCCCGATCTTCGACGGCACAAACGAGTGCAGCCGCACAAGCACGTCTACCAGCTCCTCACCGATCTTCCGCCGTTCCAACTCGTCGAACCGGCGCTTCACCTCGTTCGGATCGACGGGAATCAGCCCATCGACATATTCCATGATGTAGAACGGCGCGTCGTTGATTGCCGGGTCCTGACACAGCGCGATCGGTTTCGGTGCTGGAAACCCCGTCGGCGCCAGCGCGGACAGTATCCGGAACTCCCGCCCCATATCGTGCGCCGTCGCCTGCACGTGCGAAAGCGGCGGCCGCCGCAGCACCCACGACCGCCCATCGCTCTCCAGCCGGTAAGTGATATTCGACCGCCCGTGCCCGATCACGCTCCCCGTCAGCGATTCGACGGCCTCCACATGCTCGCGGAACCACGGCATGACCCGCTCGAGGTCAAGGCCGGGAGGTGAAGACGCTTTAACGGTGTCTTCAGCCACGGCGGCCTTCTCGCGCGGACGGAGCCCCCATGGCTATCACCTCATCCCCCGCGATCTCTTCTTGGTTTGAAGAAGGCGGCGCCTGTCCTTTTGCCATCCGCTCCGCCCGCGACTTCACACCCAACAAGTGCTTCCATTGGAAGTAAATGTCGCCCACGTCCACTGCCAACTGCATCGCCAGTACGGGAGGGTTGAACCACCGGTACTTATCCCGCATCCGGATGATGAGCCGCGTTCCATGCTCATCAATAGGATCGAGGTAATAAAGAAACGATCCGATATCGCTCGTCCCGCTTTCGTTGCCCATCCGGAGCAGGATCCAGCGCGGCTCATCGAAGTCTCCGCAATACATCGCAGACCACGGGCTCATCGGAAACTTCGTGCCTATTTGCAGGTGCTGGCGCTCAGGCATGATCTCCCAGGCGCTTCGCTTGAGACCATTATCTGCCCAGTCGTAGCCGTACCAGCCGGCCCTCCCCCAACCAACTTGAACCAGCCAGGGCCAGATCTCCTCGGGCGTTACCTCTACCGTCACGGCCCTGGTCAACTCATCGTAGGGAAGAGTTCGCGCCGCCTCTTCGTCGGTCGCGCCCCAGCGCATCTGCCGGGGCCTGATCACGCCGATGTAGGCGGCTGCCAGCCCTCCGAGCAAAGCGGCTCCCGCAATAGCTCTCTTGTTCACAACACCCTCCCTATTCGTGACAACGCCGCTGCTCGCAATCTACAATGCTCCCAGCAATACAGAAGGAGTGGCCCGATGCCCGTTGATTTTACTCTCCCGCCCGATGTCGAGGAAGTCCGCCTCCGCGTGCGCAAATTCATGGACGCCAACGTCCGCCCCGAAGAGGAGCGCCTCGAGTCCAACGGCGCCGACCGCGGCGAGTACATCCGCACGATCGTCGGCCTGCGCGAAAAGGCGAAGGGCGAAGGCCTCTGGAACCCGCACCTTCCGCCGGAGTGGGATGGCATGGGCCTCGGCGCGACGGCGATGGCCTTCGTCTCCGCCGAGGCCGGCCGCACCGGCATTGGCCCGTTCGTCATTAATGCGCAGGCCCCGGACGAGGGCAACATGCACACGCTCCTCCACTGGGCCACTCCCGAGCAGAAGGAGCAGTACCTGCGGCCCCTCGCTGAAGGCCGCGCCCGCTCCTGCTTCGCGATGACCGAGCCCGAGGTCGCCGGCTCCGACCCTACGCTCATTCAGACCAAGGCCGTGAAGGACGGCGACGACTGGGTTGTAAACGGCCATAAGTGGTTCATCTCCGGCGCCAAGGGCGCCAACTTCGCGATCCTCATCGCTTGCACGGACGAGGACGCCGACCCACCGCAGGCCCGCAACTCCGCCTTCCTCGTCGACCTGCCCGCCGAAGGCTGGGAGGTCGTCCGTGACATAGACACTATGGCCGGGCGCGGCAATCACTGCGAAATTCGCATCACGGACCTTCACGTGACCGACAACAAGATGCTCGGCGGCCGCGGCGAAGGGCATATCCTCGGCCAGTATCGCCTCGGCCCCGCGCGCCTCGCCCACTGCATGCGCTGGATCGGTAACGCCGAGGTGGCCCTGGAAATGCTTATGGACCGAGCGCTAAAGCGCTTTGCCCACGGTTCGATGCTGGCCGATAAGCAGGGTATCCAGTGGATGATGTCCGAAAGCGCCATGGAGCTCTACGCCGCGAAGCTCATGGTCCTCCATGCGGCCTACAAGATCGAGAACAAGCTGCCCTTCCGCCAGGAAGTGTCCATGGCCAAGTACCACGTCGCGAACACGCTCTGGCGGATCGTCGACCGCGCGATCCAGGTCCACGGAGCCCTCGGCTACTCCACCGACACGCCTCTTGAGCGCATGATGCGCCACGCCCGCTCCGCCCGCCTCGTCGACGGCGCGGACGAAGTCCACCTCCAGACGATCGCGCGCAACATGATCTCTGCGTACAAGGAGCACGGGAGCACTAAGGCCGCGACCGGAGACTTGCTTTAGGGGCCAGACTCGTCTCCCGGCCGTCCATCAACTAATCGAGGAGAGCATATGCCGTCTACGCAGCTTAGCGCCGCCGCTCGCGACATTCCGGCCAGCAGCGATCTCTTAGTCCGCGCATTTATGGATGACCCGATCGCCGTCTGGGTCGCCCCATCGGAACAACAGCGTGAGCGGGCCCTCCGCGGCTATTTCCGGATGGCACTTCGCTATTCCATTAACTCCGGTGGCCGTGTCGAT
>VBJT01000270.1 GCA_005880075.1 Chloroflexota bacterium | reverse complement strand
ACGGCAAGCGTCATTGCCTATGCGCCCGTTGTTTGCGGGGCAGGTGCTGGAGAAGTTGCAAGAGTCGTCGCCAATCCGGCCTCTGTTATTGCGGCAGGCGAAGTCTCCTCTACAGGAGTTGTCTCCCACGCGACCAGTGCTGCCAAGACATGCCTCGAAGCCAAGGCATGAATTGACTCCCACCCTGCCAGTTAAGCCCTCGCAGGCGCGTTCGCCCATGCACGAGCCCTCTCCAATCTTTTGAGTGGAAGCGCCCGCACCATCGGAGGCGAATGCAGCAAGCAGGAGTGTGCCAACAACGAATAGAGCTGCACCAAAGAACTGGCGAAGGAGCATATCGCACCTCACTGGCGCTTAGCGGTCGGCGACCAGCGGTTAAGATACGCTCACATCCGTAAGGTGTCAATATGAACCGCCGCCCCGGGCCCGTCGGGCGGCTTCGCCGCCCTCACCGCCATCACGAAGCTGACCGGCCCCTTCGCGCGGCGCTGCGCGCGCTGATCGCGCGAGCGCTCAGGCGGCGCTTCCATCGCGCCGTTACGGTCGCGCGCGCCCGCCCGCCACAACGCCGCCCCGGCCCCGCCGGACGCCTTCGCCGCCGTCACCGCCATCGCGCAGCCGACCGGCCCTTCGGCCAGCGCGGCCGGCGACCGCGAGCGTGCTGACGGTCTCGTTACCGCTACGGTGGCGATGGGGTCGGGCCGTTGATACTGTCGGCTACGACAAACGCGCCATCGCGCCAGTTGATGACGACGAAGGCGTTGTCGCCCCATTCCTCACAGCGCGCAGATCGACTGTATATTTGTTGCCCACTCTCTGTATAAATACCCACCCAACCGGTATGACCTTGAAAACATGAATCGACTGCCCAATGAGATTCACCCCGCGCCTTAATCTTGGCTTCGCAAGAGGGTGAGCCGAAAGAGGGTGAGCCGAAACACAGACGCGTGTCAGACGTATTGTGGAACGTAACCACTGGATTCTCGTTGAAGAAGTGGCAAGCGGCGAGAAGCACTACAAGACCGGTCAACAGCACCACGAAGCGAATCTTCCACATGATTTAAGACCCTGTAAGTCCGATCAATTGTAAGACGTGCAGTAGGGAGCACCGTTGCGCGGGTGCTGGCGCAGCTGTCGCCAGGCACGAGTCCCGCCCGCGCCCTACAACGCCGCCCCGCACCCGCCGGACGGCCTTCGCCGCCATCACCGCCATCCCGAAGCTGACCGGCCGCTTCGCTCAGCGCTGCGCGCGCTGATCGCGCGAGCGTCGCCCCAGCCGCGCCCGCCCGCCACGCCGCCGCCCCGGACCCGCCGGCCGGCTTCGCCGCCGTCACCGCCATCACGCGGCTGCCCGGCCCCTTCGGCCAGCGCTGCCCGTCCTAATGGCGCTGGCCCTTGTAGCACTGAGGCTGGAGCGGCGTCAAACTAAGAGAAAGAGGGACAAACATACTGTTGGAATATCTTCGAGAAATTCGCGGGGTTCGGAAGGAGGTTACAAGTGGCAGGGCAAAGGCCTCGGTCCGCGTCGGCCCGCATACTCAAAAGGGTAGCCCCAAACGCGCGGTGGTCCGCGCTGATTCTGGTTACGCTCGCCGCCTCTATGACAGCGTGCGGTATCCGGATCGGAGACCCGGGGCCGCCTGGTGAAGTCGGCGTTTCAACGGGTGACGGTACCATACTTCTTCGCTTCCAGCCGTGCAACAGAGAAAAGTTAGTGAACTCCGTAGCTGTACGCGTCTCGGCCGAGGGCGATACACTCTGGAAGATAACGTCCGAGTCTGGTTCGCGGCTTCGCATATATCAAGTGGGGCGTACACCGCCAGGGTTTGTAGAGACCGTGCCGCGGGGCACCATCAATCAAGACGAATCCTACGTTGTCGAGGTGACTGACGTGTCCCCGGGTTTGTCGTATCTGACAGAATTTGTACCCAGTTCGCTGCAGCCCTCGATTTGGAAGATTTCATCCAACAAGCGCCTAACAGAAGCGGAGTTTGAAAACCTGCACCCGTGCCCCTAAGTATGTTGGTAGCCGATTTTGGCCGATTGACGTCGCTATCACGGGTCTTGCACCCCTAGGACGGAGGTGCGGCTCGTCGGGTGATAGAGGTCTGATTTCGTCCACAGCTCCTCTAGTGGTCATAAAACGGGCCCCCGTGGTCTGGGTGCGATTGTTCGGTGAGCACTCGTCAGCTTTTCGGAGGTCCGTGGCACATCCCGCTGCCCCAGTCTTGAAACGCGTCACCGTGCCCTTGAGGGATGAATTCCCAGTCGTATCCCTCCGGGTGGAGGATAAGCTTGATTACTCCGTACGTGCTGTCGTCTCCGGTCTCGCTATTTGCAAGAGCAGACTTCGAGTCGCTGTAATGACTTTCCCCACCCGTCCCGACAACGAATTCGCGGATCCCGAACTGTGGGTCGGACTCACCCGCCGGCGTTTGCGGCGCGAACCGTTCGTAGTTATGCTCGTGCGCGCTCACAACGACGTCGGCGCCCTGCCCGTATAGATCGTCCCAGAAGGGCTTCACCCACGCCGAATTGCCGTGCTTCGTCCCCGAGGTGAAGAGCGGGTCGTGCCAGATCGCAAGCGTGCAGGTCGCCGGGTGCGCCGCGAGGTCCGAGCGAAGCCACTCTTCCTGCGCTGACCCCTTCTCACAAGCGACCTGCTTGCAATGGTCGTTGGTATTGAGAACGACAATGTGCCAGGTGCCCAGGTCGTAGCTGTAATACCCCCGCGCCGGATCACCCGCGGCCTCGCCAAAGTACTTGAAGTACCCGTCCGCCTTCCCGGACTGATACTCGTGGTTGCCC
>VBJT01000269.1 GCA_005880075.1 Chloroflexota bacterium | reverse complement strand
TGATGCCGCCGATTGCGCAGACCGGCAGCGATACCGCAGCCTTCACTTCGCGGATCGTCTCGGTGCTTGCCGGGCGCGTGTTCTCCTTCGAGCTAGTCTCGAACAGCCGGCCGACCGACACGTAGTCGGCGCCGTCGGCTTCAGCGCGCCGCGCCTCCTCCGCGTTGTTCGTCGACGCGCCGACGATCATCTCAGCGCCCACAAGGCGCCTCACGACTGTCACGCGCACGTCCTTCTGCCCGACGTGGACGCCATCCGCGCCCACCGACAGCGCGAGGTCCGCCTGATCGTTGACGATGAACGGCACGCCAACCTCCCGGCATAGGGAGACGAGCGACTGCGCGAGGGAAAGCTGCACTGCCTTACCGTTGACCTTGTCGCGCAGCTGGACGAGGCGCGCGCCGCCTTCGACGGCCGCCCGGGCGATTTCGAGCGGCCCTCTTCCCGCACAGGCAGCGGGATCGATGATGACGTATAGCCCGCGCAGGCGCTGCCGCCGGCCGACCTCGCTCAGTGGACGGAGTCCCGGTTCCGATCCCCGCGTGGCCCGCGGGCGGTGAGTCCGTAGCCGAGCGCCACCCCGAGGACCAGGCCGAAGAGTAGGCGGAAAGGGATCTTCATGACCGGGTACGGTGTTTGATTGTCATAGTAGGCAAGAATATTGCACACGCCGCGCCATCTTTCAACGTCTTGCCGCCGACATTGACAGCCGGCAGGTCCACCGCCTATTTTCAGCGCGAACTATGAACGCGCGCTCATTCGCTGCCCTCCTCGGACCGGCGGCGTGGGCCGTCCTGGCCGGCGGTTGGGTGCTGGCCATCGCTGCCTTTTTAGCGATTGGAACCGAGTCCTGCACCCAGGTTGCGGTGCCGGTGGCCGGCCCAATCGAGGTCTGTCAGGACACGACGGCCGGCGCAGTGATCATGCTTACTGTCATCGGATTCGTTGCCACGGTCGGCTCGCTCTTCCTGTTCGGGCTGCGCCATCTACTCGCGGTGATCGTCGAGATCGAAGAAAACACGCGCTCTCAGCGCTAGCTTGCGACGCAGGCGGCGCGCGGACAAGCCCAGATCTGCCCGGAAATAATTTGCAGCGCGGCCTAGCGCAAGATTTGTCTTGTTCCCGCCGTCATAGAAATTGGCATTCCCTGCCCGGCGCGGCTTTACGCACGCTGAACCGCGGGCCGTTAACGGGTTATCCAGCGCGCGCGTCTTAATCGGAGGAATGACGAAGTGGGTCTTTCGGTGACCACACAGGCCCTCAGCTCGCCTGCATTGCTATCCAGTGGCACCGACTTGCGCCGTGCGGTGAAGCTGGCGGCTGCAGGCAATCAGGCGGCCTTCAAAGAGCTGTACCAGGAGTACGCGCGGCCCGTTTATAACCTCGTCTTTCGCTGCATGCGAAACGGGCAGGTGGCGGAGGACGTCTGTCAGGAGGTCTGGGTAAAGGCCTACCGCGAGCTGCACCGCCTGGAGGAACCGCAGGCGTTTCCGGCCTGGCTCTACCGCATCGCCGCCCGCGCCTGCGTCGACGCGGCGCGCAGAAACTCGCGGGCCCCGGCCACGACGGAGCTAAGGGAAGACAGCGCGCCGGCGACGGGTGACGATCCCGAGCAGTCGGCGCTTCAGACGGAACGGGTACGCCTGACCTGGGAGGCTTTGGCCGCCATACCCGCCCGGCAGCATCTGGCGCTGTTCCTCCGCGAAATGGAACGCCGCAGCTACAAGGAGATCTCACAGATGCTGGAGACATCGGAGTCCGCCGTCGAGACTCTGCTGTTCCGGGCGCGACACGGCTTCGCCCGGGCCTACGAGCGACTGGACGCGGCCATGCAGGACCGCTGCCAGCACGCCCACCGCTCGATGGCCGCGATTATCGACGGCGAGGCGACGCCTGTGCAGCAAACGGCTGTGCGCGCTCATGTGGGCTCTTGCCAGTCGTGCTCGGGCGAGCTCTCGCGCATGCAGCGCGCTGCCACCGCTTACGCCGCGCTCATCTCTCTGCCGGTACCCGCCATGCTTGGCGGACGGATCTTCCAGTCGATCGGCGCCTCGAGCGCCGGTGCGGGTGCTCTACCCGGAGGCATCGCCAAGTTTGTGGCGCTCGCCGGCGCCAACGCCAAGATCTGCGCGGTCACGCTCATCGCAACGACCGCGGTGACTACGGCCGCGATCGCATCGCCCATCGGCGAGCCGGTGCGGCCGTGGTCTCAGTCGGAGCCTTCGGTCGAGAGGACTTCGCTCGAAAGCACCTCACCAACGGCCGGCGACCCGGATCAATCCGCTCCGACCGCCGGCCAACACGGTGCCGCTGCCCCCGCTCCCGGCGCGCTGCCAGACGCTACCGGAATTGTCGACGGCATTGCGTCCACGACGCTCACGACTGTAAGCGGCACAGCCGCGGACGTCACCCGCACCGTCGACGCCACGCTGCACGAAGCGCAGAGCACTGTGAACGGAGCGATGCCCACGTCCGTCCCCCTGAACGTGGACCCGGGCATAGTTCCACTTGCGCCCGTCGTCCCGCCGCCGCTGGCTGTGCCCCCGCCGACGCCCGCTCTTCCGACGCTGCCCTGAGCGACCTTCATCCGTATTAGTGGTCGCTTATCGGGCCGGGCCGCGTTCGGCCTTCCGGATGACGAACTTGCTCGCCGTATGGGTCTCCGAGAAGCGCACCACCTTCACGTCCACGAGGCCGGCAGCCAGACCACCGCGCAGGATGTCGTTCTCGTTGAAATCCTTGCGCCCCTTGCGGAAGACGACCCAAATTTTCGGTTTCTGATTTCGAAGCCTTCCGCTTACGGAATCTG
>VBJT01000187.1 GCA_005880075.1 Chloroflexota bacterium | reverse complement strand
GGGGCGCAGGGCTCGCTCCTGGATCTCGATTCCGGGACCTACGAATACGTCACGTCTTCTGTCCCGTCATCGCTGGCTGCCGGCGCTGCCATCGGCATGGGCATCGGCCCTACGCAGATCCAGACGGTGCTCGGCGTTTTCAAGGCCTACAACACCCGCGTTGGCAACGGCCCGATGCCTACTGAACTACTCGACGAGACAGGCCGCCTGCTGCGCGAAGGAGGTCCGAAGCCGGAGTATGGCTCGACCACGGGCCGCCCACGCCGTTGCGGCTGGTTCGACGGCGTCGCTGCGCGACACAGCGTCCGCATCAACGGCCTCTCCTCCGCCGCTCTCACACGTCTCGACGTCCTCGACCCGTTGCCGGTGATCAAAGTCTGCACAACCTACCGTGTTCACGGCAAAGAGACCGAGTCGATGCCGGCCGCCGGCGCGGCCCTTGCCGCCGCCGAGCCGGTATACACGGAGCTCCCCGGTTGGCAGAAGCCGACCGCCGAGGTAAGGAAGTTTCAGGAACTTCCCGCGGAGGCGCAGTCGTATGTGGGTTTCATAGGGGATCTGCTGGGCGTGAAGATATGCCTTGTCTCCGTGGGACCCGAGCGCGATCAAGCCATCAAGCTTGAGCGTATAATCTGACGGATGTCAGATGCCGTAACGCCCTGGCTCCACATCTTGGCCGTATCAGTTTGGGTGGGGCCTCAGTTCTTCCTCTTCATCGCCGCGCTTCCCGCAATCCGGACGATTGAAGACCGTCAGGCCCGGGCGCGTGTCATGCGCGTGATCGTGACGCGCTTTGGCTGGCTGGCCTGGGCGGCGATGGCAGTGGTCGTCCTCACCGGTATCTCAAACCTCTTTCAGGTCGGCGGTGACACGCCTCTGAGCTGGTCAACCGCCTTCGACTTCCGTTACGGCCGGATCTTCGTCGAAAAGATGGTCTTAGTGGGAATTACCGTCGCCTTGACAGCTGTCCATACCTTCGTCGTCGGGCCGCGCCAGCTGGCTCTGAACGAACAGATGGACGCCGACCCGACGCAAGTCGCGCGCTTGCGTCGCGTGTCGATCACCGTCAGCGTGATCTCGCTTCTCGCGAGTGTGCTTGCCATATTCATGGGCGCCCTGCTCGCGAACCATAACTACTCTTTTGAGCCCGATTGACCAGCCGGCGCGTCGAAATCACCTACTGCACGCGCTGCAAGTTCCTCTTACGCGCCGCCTGGCTCGCCCAGGAGCTGCTCACGACATTCGAGTCCGAGGTCTCTGAAGTCGCTCTTCGCCCCGGCTCACGAGGGACCTTCGAAGTCCGCCTGGACGGCGATGTCATTGCCTCCAACGCGAACGGCGGGGCAATGCCGGATGCCGGCGAGGTCAAACGCCTCTTGCGCGACCGCATCGCCCCCGGCCGACGCATAGGCCACGATTAGCTCCGGCTTCGCGTAGAGTCGGGTTTCTAAAAACGCCCGGGCGGCGACTTAAACCCCTCGAACGGGCTCTCGCGCTTTGTCCAGCGGCGCCGGCGCAGGATCTTCCCCACCTCGTCGGCGATGTCCGCGGGGTTGATCTCATGCTCCATCCCGTTCAGCGAGGCTTCATCGGTGGCGTCGCGCGGCTCCTTCGCGAAGGCCCGCGGCACCTCGACACGCGATTCCGCTTCCCCGCGTAGAAGCTCCTCTATTGGGTTCGGTTCGAGCGAAGAATCCGCGATCGAACCGGCGACTGCTTCCTCACTTGAAACCGCTTCTTCAGCACCGCTGTCCGCATTTTCGCCTTCTTGCGCGAGGATCGCCCGCTTGGCAGCTTCAAACCGCCTCTGCTCTTCCGCTTCTTCCTCCAACCGTCGCCGTTCTTGCTCTACCGCCTCGACCAATGCTCGCTGCTCGCCGTCGGCCTCGATCCTTCGCCGGTCCTCGGCCTCTGCTTCCAACCGTGCGCGCTCCTCACCCTCAGCCTCGAGCCGCCATCTTTCTGCTTCTTCTTCCAGGCGCCGCCGCTCTTCTGCCTCGGCTTCGAGTCGTGCCCGCTCTTCGGCCTCCGCTGCTAGCCGGCGCTCTTGCGCTTCGGCTGCTACGCGCCGGTCCTCCGCCTCCGCCTCCAGGCGTCGCTGTTCTTCTGCCTCGACTTCGAGACGTGCCCGCTCTTCGGCCTCCGCTGCTAGCCGGCGCTCTTGCGCTTCGGCTGCTAGGCGGCGTCCCTCGGCTTCTGCCTCCAGCCTTCGCTGTTCCTCCGCTTCCGCTTGGAGACGCGCGCGCTCTGCGGCCAGGCGGCGCTCTTTAGCCTTTGCCTCAAGATGCCGCTGCTCTTCAGCCTCCGTCGCCAGTCGCGCTTGCTCTGCGGCTTCAGCCGCCAGCCTTCGCTGCTCCTCCGCGTCTCCCTGCTCCGTGGCGAACTCGTCAGGAGCTTCCGTCCAGTCGGCCTCTTCTTGGATATCCATGCTGGGAACGTGGTGAGCTCGTCCAACTGCTGCCGTGAACGATTGAGGTCGCGAGTGGACGCGGGGAGCCCGCTCCGGGATCAGCTGTACTTTATCGTCGCCAAGAATCACGTTCACCATGCTCGCCCAATAGATGAGGATCAGGCCGAGGTGCATCCCGCGTTTTACTTCGAACCGCGCGAAAGATTGCGCCGACTCGATGTCGACGAAGGAGACGACATAGACGAGGTCTGAGCCCTCGGCTGAGCGGATCAGGACCATTGCCTCGCCGCCGTTGTCTTCCGTTTCCAGAAGGTCGGCCGGCTCCCTCTGTAGCGCCCAAAAGGCGTGCGTGCGTTCGCGCTGTGGCCTCGATAGCGAGACGATGAACCGTGCGGCGGCCTGCGCGTCGGTGAATGTGGTCAGCCGAAAAGAGCTAACCCCGGCCACGTCAGGGATCATCACCACCAACGGCGGCGTGTCCACCCTGGGACTGACCGCCGCTTGCGTTTCCGGCTCGCCGCCTTTCTTGCGGGACTTGCGGAGCAACGCTCCCAGCCGCACCATTTAGGGACTCCTCCTATACATTGACCGTTGCCTCCCCTTTCCTACCCCACACCCTGTAAGACATCGTTTTTAGTCGTCACGTTACGCGCAGGCGTCTTTGGCTATTGGATCGGAGTCACGGGTCTTACACCGGTATTTCACCAATAAAGACGCGAGTTATGTTCCGTCCGCTACGGCTCCCTGCCGGAAGTTCCCGGCGTTTTTCACCACAGCGCCCAGGTCTAGCGGCGGCGGACACCTCCCGGCTAACCTATGAGCACAGGCGGAAGGTATTTATGACTGAACATGGAACGGCCGCCGAACCGGCCGCGACTGCTGAAGAGGGCGAAGCAGGGGCTATGTCAACGGAGATCTTCTCTGAGCGGCTGCTTGGCCTTCTCGACGATATACTGGCCGGGGATGCGCCTAATGCCGGGCGTTTTTGCGGCTATTGCTATCACCCCTTGGCCGCTACCAGGCAGATATGCACCTACTGCGGCCGCCCGGTCGCTGGGCGGCCGGTAGTTTCCGCAGTTCCCCGAACGCTAATCGAGATGCACCGGCGGCGTCGCAATCGCGAAGGGCTTGTCGTACGCACCGTGGCATGGGGCGGACTCTCTATCGGCGTCATCGTCGCCCTGCTGCCTCTCGCATTGTGGGATGTCGCGTGGTGGAGTGTGATCGCGTTCTTCGGATTGCTGGCCCTGTTCTATTTGTTGTCAGCAAATCTCGCTAACAGCCTCGGCGACTCTCTGGGCTACGCGTGGGGCCAGTCACTCGTTCGGCGGGAATGGGCGCAGCTTGTGAAGCAGCGGGACTCGGGGGCGTAGGCCTTAGCCGGCTCGTAGCGCGCGCAGCTCATCGTCGCTGATCTGGACGTGTATTACGCCGTCCAGAATCTCGGTCACATAGTCGATCGACAGCACGACGTCTTCGTGGAAAACCACGCCGCGCCGAATCACAAGGTCTCGAATTTCGTCCGTCTCTTCGTCGACCAGTACGCGCTCGACGTCGCCGATGTGCGTGTGTGGCTCCAGCCGCCAGACGGGTGCGTCGTTGAGGATCTCGCGCCCGAAGCTTGCTTTGCGCACGGTCTCTGCTGGCATCGCGATCCCCGTTGCGGTGTTTGCGAAAGAGGCCGCCAGCGCCACGCCGATGTTCCACAGCCGGTGCGCCGGGTCTGTCTTCTTCGGCTCCACGGGCTGGGCCGCAGCGGGCGTAAAATCGGTCTTGACATGAGCCGGCAGGCGGTCGAACTCCTCGCGAGTGCAGCGGAGGACCACTTTCTCTTCTCCTGCGTCCTCCACTGAATCAATCGGTACTTCCCTCAGCTCCGGCGAGCCGAAGCCCGGTTCCGGAAAATGCGGGCCGGCGTTGACGACAATGTGCGTCACTTCATTGTCCCGCGGGTCGATCACTATGGAATGCAGCTGCCCAACGTCCTTCCCGTCGCTGCTCTCGACGTGCGCCCCGTGGTGAAGATTCTCGAGTAAGGGCACGCCTATCGACCCTTGTATTCCGGCTTTCTCTTCTGCGCGAAAGCAGTCGGCCCCTCTCGCGCGTCTTCCGATTGAAATACCTGTCCTGCCATCTGCGATTCGAGCTTCAATCCGTCTTCCAGCGACATCTCTCGTCCTTGCATCGCCGCCTGCTTGATCGCCCGGACAGCGAGCGGTCCACATTCGAGCACGCCCGCCGCCGTCTCCTCGGCCGTAGCCATGAGCTGGTCTGCGGGTACGACGCGAGACACAAGTCCGAAACGCAGCGCCGTCTGCGCATCGAAACGGTTGCCCGTGAGAAGCAGTTCCATCGCGAAGGCGAGCGGCACCGCCCGGGGCAGGCGTTGCGTACCCCCGGCGGCCGGAATGATCGCGCGCTTGGGCTCCGGCAGCCCGAAGCTGGCGTGCTCCGCTGCCACGCGTATATCGCAGGCCAGCGCCAGCTCGAGCCCGCCTGCCAGGCAGTAGCCGTTAATCGCCGCTACGATCGGCTTCCAGCACTCGAAGCCGCGGGTAATGCCGCCGAAGGGCACATCGTAGCGCGGCCCTTGCCCGCCGCCAGCGAATGCCTCCGCCATCGCCACAAGGTCAGCGCCTGCCGAGAACGCCTGCTGGCCGGCCCCGGTGAGTATCGCGACCCACACGTTGTCGTCGGACTTGAAGGCCTCGAACGCGCCTCGTAATTCGCGGCTGGTGTTCGGGTCGATCGCGTTGCGACGGTCGGGCCTATTTATCGTCACGTAAGCCAGGCGACCTTTGCTTTCGTAAATAATGTTCGCGTAGTCCATGATGCTGTTCTCCTTGGGCGCCGTCCAGCGCGGAGCCAAGTATAACTTGCTTCGCCGGACAGCGAACGCGCACCCGCTACACCGAGGAAGTAGTGCAAGAAAAAGTTAACGAATGGTAAACGCCGTAATGTGTCGAGCAGCGGGTTGTTATTTGAGTTGGAGGAGGTGCAGTTCTCATTCACCAGTTGCGGGGCTGGTGACGTCGCCGAAATCGGCGACGGGGTGCGTGCAGCGCCTCCTCCGCGACTACGACGATCGACTCGCGGGGTTGCGGCGGGAGCCCAGAGGGGTGCGGAGAAAGAGGCCCTTCCTTGAAAGAGGGGCCTCTTTCGTTGTCCGGGGCAGACGTTGATAGCACGGCCTGGATGTCTCTCTGCGCTCGGGGCCTTCGTGCGACCAAATATCCGGCGTACGCGGCCCCAGCGTCGCGGTGAGGGCTTGCCTGAGTGGTAGGGCTGGAAGTGGAGGAAAACTAAGGGCCTTTCGACGCCCCGTCAAACTGGCGCCCTGGTAACGTTCTGCTAGGCCTTGGTTCTTGTCTTACGCCCCCACGATCCCCTTGAGGCCGTCTTCGACGATGTCCGGCCCGACGACGGACAACGCCGCTCGGTCACGGCGTAGGACTCGGCGGGCGACTCGCGAGATATCCTCTGCTTCAACGGCCCGCAGCTTCTCAACGACGCTATCGATTGGCTCAATCTCATTTAGCATAAGCAGATTCTCACCCGCTCGCTGCGCGAGCGCCATCGGAGTCTCGAGGCTTAGGCGAAAGCTTCCTATGGTGTAATCCCGGGCCTTGGTTAGCTCCTCATCGCCGACGCGTTCTTCTACCAACTTGTCCAGCTCGGCCAAGATCACTTCTACTGCCTCCCGGACGTTCTCGGGGGAAACGCCCGCGGAGACGGCCAGCATGCCGGTATCTGAATGCCGGCTTACCGCGGACCCGACGGAGTAGGCGAGACCCCGGCGCTCGCGCACCTCCTTGAACAGTCGCGAACTCATGCCTCGGCCGAGCAGTGAATTTAACACCATTAGAGCGTAACGGTCCGGGTCACCCCGAGGCAGCGCCGGCGTGCCGAGCACCACATTCGCCTGGGCGATCGGCCGCGCTTCACCGATGGCCCGCCGGGCTGGGATATCGCCGTCAACGGAAATAACAGCGGGCGCCTTAACGGCGCGGCCGTTTGGGAAATAGCGGGCAACCAGCATATTCACAACTTCAGCGGAGGTGTTCCCAGCGACGCTGACGACGATGTTGGGAGCTCCATACCACAGACCGATCCATTCGCGGAAATCGGCCTCCGCAAGAGCGGCAACAGTATCCTCCGTTCCCGCTGTTGACCAGCCCATCGGATGGTCGCCATACATCGCGCGTCCCAGAAGCTCACCCGCCCATGCGCCCGGTTGGTCCTTGGTCCTCTTGATCTCTTGCTGCACGACCGACCGCTCCTTGTCGATTTCTTGGGGCGCCAGGAGCGCGTTGTGCAGCATATCGGCGAGTACTTCAATACCTGTTTCGAGCCGGTCGTCGGGCACCTGGTCCCAGTAGCAGGTCATTTCCTTCGCCGTGTATGCGTTCAGCACCCCACCCGCGCCCTCAATCGCTTCCGCTACCTGGATCGCGGAGGGGCGGTTGGGCGTGCCCTTGAACATCATGTGTTCCAAGAAATGCGCCAGCCCCTTCGTCCGCTCCACCTCACCGCGTGATCCGGCTCCCACGAAAACATTTATGCTGACAGATTGCGCGGATGGGATCGGTGTAGTGACTACGCGCAGGTCACCGGGCAGTGTGCTGACTTCGGGGCTGATGGACATGCATCCTCCAAACGAATCGAGGGGCGTCGCCATCAGTATATCCGGTCAGCATTGCGGGTTCCGGTCGAAGCTCCGCTGTGGAGAGAGTGATTGAGATCTACGGCGTGTAAGTCACGCTCAGGCTCGGTCGCAGGCTCGACGACGGCTCCTCGCGCGTCGCCCAATCAACGAGCGGTGCTGTCGCCTCCACTACGTCCGCGATCCGCCATCCGAAGTTCGGCGCAACCAGGATCCACGCCTGCACGTCGGTTGTCACATCCGCAGTTACGCATCCGGCGGACGAGGGGACTGATATCGTGCCACCCGCAGAGACTGCAAGGCTGGGCTGGTTATTCCAGGTGAGTCCGGACTCCGTCCAGGCAGAGGTGAGCGCCCGAACTTCATGAGTACGCGCGCTGCCGGACCCGTTGGTGCGGCAAAGCCTCAGTGTAGCGGAAGCAATAGTCGCGCTCGGAGGAATGGTCGATATGTCGAACATGACGAAGGAGCGCTGCTGAGACCCAACCGACATCGTCGACTCTGTGCCGTGATTAACGGTGGGCTGCGCTGATCCTACCCATGTATCAGCATTGGCGCTGAAAGTAACAGTTCCCCCGCTCCCCGGCGTTGACGTCGGCGTTGGCGTCGGGGTTAAAGTCGGTGTCGCGGTCGGCGTTGGCGTGGATGTCGGCATGGATGTGGGCGTCGGTGTCGGCGTGGATGTCGGCGTCGGCGTGGGTGTCGGTGAAGCCGTAGCCGTCGGACTCGCCGTCGGAGTGGCAGTCGCGGTCGGGGTAGCGGTTGCGGTTGCCGTCGCCGTCGCGCTTGCGGTGGCGGTTGGTGTGGCTGTCGATGTCGCCGTAGCGGTCGCCGTGGCGGTTGACGTCGCTGTCGCCGTCGATGTAGCAGTTGCGGTTGCAGTCGGCGTGGGCGTTGCCGTCGCCGTGGCTGTTGGAGTTGCTGTGGCGGTTGGCGTTGCCGTCGCAGTTGACGTCGCTGTCGCGCTGGGAGTTGCCGTCGCTGTCGCCGTAGTAGTCGCCGTGGCCGTTGCAGCCGCTGTAGGTGTTGCCGTTGGTGTGGGAGTCGGCGTCGCCGTCGGCGTCGCAGTAGGGGCGAGGTACGTCACCGTCAACAGTGGCCGTTGCCCGGTCGCCGGCTCCTCGCGAGTCGCGTATTCGACCTGAGGCGCCGTTCCCTCGTTCTGGTCCGTGATCCTCCAGCCCTCGTTTAGGGCTCCATCAACCCACGCCTGCACGCCAGAGGTCACATCAAGCGAAAGACAGCTGAGGGCAACAGCGGGCACCGCATAGGTGACCGGCGTCCCTGCGCTGCCCCCCGGCTGGTTGTTCCAGGTCACGGTTGATTCAGTCCATGCACCGATT
>VBJT01000186.1 GCA_005880075.1 Chloroflexota bacterium | reverse complement strand
CTCTCGTCTTGGTACGTCAGGCCGAGGACATGCTGGCCGAGGGTTCGCCCGACTCGGCGCGCTTCCGGTTTCCCACTGAACGCTAGCTTGCGCAGCTCCTCGATAGCGTTGGCTGTGTCAAGGTCGTCTGTCAGCGCCGCGAGGACGCCGCTGCCACAGCGCTCGATGTCTTCAGGGCTTGCCTCTTCACCGCCACCATTGAGGGCCTGTGAGAGCTTACGCGCCAGAGTGCGCGCGGTAGCAAGTTCTCGCCGGTCGTGGTTCCAGGGCTCACGGTAGTGGTGGCCCAGGAGGTAGAGGCGGATGGCATCCGGCGGGCAGACAAGGAGAAGGTCGGCGAGGAAGACCATGTTGCCGAGCGACTTGCTCATCTTGTGCTCACCGCAGTAGAGCATGCCGGTGTGCATCCAGAAGCGGACGAACGGCTTGCCGGTCAAGCATTCGGACTGGGCGATCTCAGCTTCGTGGTGCGGGAAGACGAGGTCGCCGCCCCCGCCATGTATGGCGAAGGTTTCACCGAGGTACTTCATACTCATCGCCGAGCACTCGATGTGCCAGCCCGGCCGGCCCTCGCCCCAGGGCGACGGCCACGACGGCTCGCCGTCTTTCTTCGCCTGCCAGAGGACGAAGTCAAGCGGGTCCCGCTTCAGCGGGTCGGCCGGGAAGTTGCCGCGCTCGTTCGCCAGCTCCAGCTGCGCGACATAAGAAAGACCGCAGAGCTTTCCGAAGCGGGCGCAGTTCTTGACATCGAAGTAAACGTTGCCAGCGGTTGCGTAGGCGCAGCGTTTTGTGACTAACGCCTCGATGATGCTGATAATGTCGGGAATGTGGTCTGTTGCGCGCGGCTCGCGTTCCGGCGGGAGGTTGTTGAGGTGCTCCATGTCCGCCGTGAACTTGGCGTATTCGCTGTCGCCGAGTTCTTTCCAGTCCATCTCTCGCGACCTGGCTCGAAGCAGGATATCGTCGTCGATGTCGGTCACGTTCCGGACGTAGGTGACGTCCCGGCCGATGAAGCGCAGGTAACGGATAAGGACATCGAAGGCAGTGTAGGTAAAAGCGTGGCCGAGGTGAGTGGTGTCGTAGGGAGTGACACCGCAGACGTATATACCGACGCTTTGATCGGAGAGCGGTTCCTTTTGGCGGGTGAGGGTGTTGTAGAGAACGGGATCAGGCATGCACAGGGTCCGTTCGAAATGCGGCAACGAGATCGCGGACATTCGCCACGTCATCCAGGTTCTCGATCAGCCGGATGGCGGCCTCGGCTCGGCTTCCCTCGAGAATCGGCTTTGCGCAGTCCCGGAACTTCTGGGCGAGTTGCGACCAGGAGAGCGGGTTTTGCGGGGCGCCCCTCGGGATGTCCACGCGGCGCGAGCTAGTCGAGCGGCCATCATCAAACGCCACCTGGACGAGGGCGCTGCCACCGAGGGGTGCTGAGGCCGGAGGGCCGTCTTCAATGACGCGAATGCGGTTCATGATCGAGCGGATTTCAGGGCGGGCAACTGCGCTGTCTTCAAATGTTGCAAGCGATAGATCGCTATCTACTAGAGCGGCGGCCACGCAGTATTCCAGGCTGAACTTGCCCTCGAGTCCTGTTTCCGGGGGCTCCTTGCGCAGCACCATCATCGTACCCGGACTGACGGAGACGCGAATGCCTTCGATCTCCGCGTTCCGCTGGGCGACTTCCGCAGAAATTTCGAGCGCCGCATCGATCGAGAGATGAGTAAAGTAGCAGCAGGGGTAGAGCTTGACGTCGATACCGGGTGAGAGAATCTCCCAGGGGTCGCCGAGGCGCTCGATCAGAGAATGGTCGATGGGCGCGCCTCCTGAGGCAGCGTGCAGCCAGCCGTCCGGCGCTTCGAGCGCTTCACCGTCGGCAGTGAAGCCTCGCGAGGCCAGGGTTGCGGCGGTTACGCCGTTATGGGCTGCCCAGCCGGCGTGAAGCGGCTTGGTCATTGAGCCGAAGTTGCGCCGGGCGCCGCTGGCAAGCGATGCGCCGATGCCGAGAGTCATGCGAGTTCGATCGACGTCCAGACCAAGGAGACGAGCACTAGCAGCCGCCGCCCCGAGGGTGCCGAAGGTAGCGGTGGGATGCCAGCCTAGGGCGTAGTGGGGACCGCCGATCATTGAGCCAAGCTTGCACTCCACCTCGAAACCGAGAATAAAAGCGTCGGTCAGCTCAGAGCCGCTCGAGCCAAGCTTCTCCCCGAGTGCGAAGACGGCGGGAAGGAGAGGAACGCTTGGGTGCCCGCGCATCGTCACGCTGACATCGTCGAAGTCGAGCGCATGGGCTGAGGTACCATTGACGAGCGCCGCCTCACTTGCGGGGGCGCGGAAGTCGTGGCCGATGACCGCGGCGTCCTGTGCCCCGCCTTGCTCGCGGACAAGCGCAGCGACTTTGACGCTCGCGTCTCCCCGGCTGCCCGCCAGCAAGACGCCGAGCGTGTCGAGGACGGCGCGTCGGGCCTGCTCTCTAGCGTCGGAAGGAATGGCGGCAGTCGGGGTTGAGACGACGAATTCGGCGATCCGGTGGGTGATCTTCACGGCGGCATGTTAGCATAGCGCGGCCAACCGCGGGTGCCTTTGCTGGGAGTCGACGGCGTCTTAGAGTGGATGGCAAGGACGGGGAAACACCGGGAGCCATTTGCCTCGCGAATCGCCGCAGTAGTAAATTGCAGAGCGCGAGGCATCCGTGACTGAATCATCATTGAGGGTGAAGGTCGGCGATCGCGCCGAATTCGAAAAGACCGTGAGTGTCGAAGATATTGCGCGTTTTGCAGAGGTGACCGGCGACACTAACCCGCTGCATCAAGATGCTGACTATGCGGCGAAGACGCGCTTCGGAGAATGCATCGCCCACGGTATGCTGAGCGCCGGCTTCATATCCGCCGCGCTCGGGACAAAGCTTGCGCCGGGTTGCTGTGTGGTGTACTTAAGCCAGAACCTGCGCTTTCTAAGGCCCGTGAAAATTGGTGACACCATCAAAGCGGTGGCAGAGGTCAAGGGGATCGAACCGGAAAAGCGGATGGCAACAATCGAGACGGATTGCTTCAACCAGAACGGGGAGGCGGTGGTGAAGGGAGAAGCTGTCGTGTTGCTAGATCCGGTAACTTAGCCCCACCGCAGCCCTTCTCCCATGCGAGGAGAGGGAGCCAGTGAGGAGAACCCATGGGAAAGCTGGATGGTAAGTCGGTGATAGTGACCGGCGCGAGCCGGGGTATCGGCGCCGAGATCGCGCGAGTATTCGCTTCCGAAGGCGGCCGCGTGGTCTGCGCGGCTCGGACGCAAAAAGAGGGAGACCATCAGTTCGCGGGGTCGCTGGAGAGTACAGTCGCCGCGATCAAAGAGGCTGGTGGCGAGGCAACCCCGGTGGCGGCCAACATTTCGGAGCCGGAGGATTGCCAGCGCCTCGTGCAGGTAGCTCGCGACACATACGGGCAGATCGATGTGCTCGTGAACAATGCTGCACTGACGTACTTCGTGCCGGTAAAAGACTATCCCCTGAACCGCTGGATGCGCTCCTGGGCGGTGAATTTTCACGCTCCGTTTATCCTCAGCCAGCTCGTGTTAGAGGATATGATCCCGCGGCAGTCCGGGAGTATTGTGAATATCTCGTCCGGCGCCGCCATCGGCCCAGGTCGAGGGCCGTACGGGAACGATCCACGCTGGTTGGGTGGGGGCACCTGCTATGGAGCAGAAAAGGCGGCGCTCGAGCGGTTTACTCAGGGATTGGCGGCGGAGGTTTACCAGTACGGGGTCTCCATCTCGTGCGTTTCGCCCTCGCAGGTGGTGCCAACACCTGGCACCGTACACCATCGGCTCGTGCGTGGTCTCGACGATCCAGCAGGTGAGCCGCCTGAGTTGATGGCGAAAGCGGTTCTCGTCCTTGCGAGCGAGCCGCCCGAAAAGGTAAGTGGACTCGTGACTTACAGTCAGGTACTCCTCAAGCAATACGGATTGCTCGACGATGGCAAAGGGATCGGGTTCGAGGTCGCCGGCAGCGGCTACAGCCAGATTTAGTTGTCGGTTGTAATTGCCGGTTGTCAGTTGTTCAGATTAGCGGCGGATGACTGCTAAAACGCGAGCCGGCAACTTCTTCGAGGACTTTGCTGTTGGACAGCTCATCCACCACGCCGTCCCACGTACGATAACTGAAGGCGATCTCGCCCTCTACATCGCGCTGACCGGAGACCGACGGCCGGTGCACTGCTCGCGCGAGTTCGCCAGGTCGCTCGGGTTCGAACGTGAGGTGGTCCATGACATGCTCGTCTTTCATATCGTGTTCGGCCGGGCGGTGCCGGACGTGTCACTAAACTCCCCAGCGAATCTGGGCTACGCGGACGTCCGCTTTCTGGCGACTGTCTACCCGGGCGACACCTTACGCGCAGAGACGGAAGTCATCGGCAGGCGCGAGACGACCCGGCCCGACGTCGGTATCGTCTGGGTGCACACGCGCGGCTTCAACCAGCGTGACGAGCCGGTGCTTCAGTTCTATCGCTGGGCGATGGTGAATAAACGCGAGCCGGCGGTAAACTCGGGCGCCGATGACGCGCCGGAGCTGCCGCGTCAGGTCGCTGTCGAGAACCTCCACGTGCCCGCGGAGCTAGACCTCACACGATTCGATCCAGATGTTACGGCGAGCCGCTTCTTCTGGGAGGACTACGCGCCGGGCGAGCGCATCCTGCACCCGCAGGGGCTCACGATCGAGGATGCCGAGCACCAGATGGCGACGCGGCTCTACCAGAACAACGCGCGGGTGCATTTCAACGAGCTGCTCCAGAAGAAGTCAAGGCTCGGAACGCGGATCATCTACGGCGGTCACATTATCTCGCTGGCGCACGCGATCTCGAATGATGGTCTCGAGAACGTTATCCGCATTCTCGGCTTTAACGCCGGTACGCACGCGAACCCGACTGTCGGCGGGGATACACTATTCGCCTGGACGGATGTAATTGAGCGGATCGACCTGGGTCGCGAGGACGCCGCAGCATTGCGCCTGCGCCTGATCGGCGTCAAGAACCTCGATCCGAGCGAGCAGCCAATCGAGGCGAAACTGAAGGACGCGGAGACGGGGCGGGAATCACCTCACCCGAACGTGGTGCTGGACCTGGACTACACAGTTCTTATTCCTAGACGGCCTGCCCGGGTGAACCAATGCTGAAAGGCCAACTCATCACGCTGCGCCCCGTGCGCGAGGCGGACCTCGACCAGCTGCGGGAGCTCGACCTCGATCTCGACAGCCGCGGGGACTACTGGCCGCTGAGTGTCATGTCCGAGGTTGCGTACCGCGATGATTTCGCGAGGAGCGGCTTCTGGGGCGAGAATTTCGGCCGGTTGGTGATGATCGATTCGGGCGGCGATATCATCGGCGAGATAATGTACTTCAAGACCGTGCCCTACATGGAGGAGTTCGAGATCGGGTACCGTCTGTTCGGGAAGCAGCACTGGGGGAAAGGCGCAACGACGGAGGCGCTTCAGCTCTTGACGCGATACCTTTTCGACTCGAAGAACATCAGCCGCATCCGGCTGTGTATCGATGTCGAGAATGCGGGCTCGCTGAAAGTAGCGCAGAAGGGCGGCTACAAGCACGAGGGCACGATGCGTGGCTGCATGTTCCACCGCGGACGGCACCATGACATGGAGTTGTATGCGATTACGCGGGGGGATGTTCCCCAAAGCTAGATATTAGCGCTCTAGCACGGTCCCATCGTAGAGCTTGACGACACGGACGCCCCCGGGCGGAGCCGCCTGCACGCACAGCTCGCAGAGGACGCACTCGTCGAGGTTCTCCTCGACTATCGCCGCGGAGCCGTCGGGCGCCTGCGCGAAGATGTTCACGGGGCAGACCTCGGCGAGCTTCTTAGCCAACTCACGGTCGGCGGCCGTTTCAGGCATCATGTCGATCCGGATGAACATGGCGGTCATTGGCCGTTGGCCATCCTCCAGTGGACCGCAGTGTCGGTCATATGCTGGTCGCTCTTCACCTTGCTGTCTTCGCCGAACGTCCGCAGGTGACCTTCGTTCGGGATGACGTAGTGCTTGCCCTTGTGGTCCGCCTGTATGTGTATGACGCCGACAGCCTTGGTTCCGTCCGCAGCCATCGTATGCGGCTCGAACTTCGTGAACTGAAGCGGCGCCAGCGCCTCGAAGAAGCCCGCCACGCTCTCTCGCCCGCGCCGAGGCTCCAGCCACGGTGCGGCGGCCGACTCGTATTGTGTGTCCCACTCGACCTTTTCGTCCAGCTTGTCGAGGATGGCGGCGATGTCGCCGCCGCCGAAGGCTTCGTACATTTCCTTGACGGTGTCGACGTTGCTCATTAAGCATACCTTTTTCGGTTATTCAATTCGCAGAAAGGAAGGCCGCCAGGCCTCCGGCCATGTCTTGCGGGTTCTCAACCTGAAGGAGATGGCCGGCCTTGGGCAAGACGAACGGTCTGGCGTTCAGGAACCACTCGAGCACATGCTCGTGGATCTCGCTGTAAACGGGCAATCCAATAGAGGCGCCGGTGTTCGCGCCCAGTACCGAGAGGACGGGCTGGGTGATGCGCGCGGCGTCTTCTTTGGCGAAATGCCATTCGGCGATGGCGGGGAATTCACCCGTAAAAAACGCGTCCGCGTCGGCGGTGGCCTGCTCGATAGCCCCGGGAGCCTGAGCGTCAACGATGCGACGGTAGTCCTTACCGCACACATCCCGCAAGAATCGGTCGACCGCGCCGGCTTTGTCACCAGATTCGTATATCGGGACCGAGGCCCCAAGCTTCTCGACGAGCTTTTCACCGCTGGGAACGCCGAGCAAGGCGGGCTCCAACAAAGTGAGCGAGCGCACGGCTTCGGGAGCGTCGAGGGCCAGCTGAATTCCGATTATGGCTCCCGACGAATGCCCGACGACGTGGACGGGCACCGCGTCGAGCTTCCGCAAGAGCCGCAGGCAATCGGCCGCGTGATCCGAAACCGATAGCGAGCCCTCCGGCCGGCTGCTTCCGGCATATCCCCGGCGGTGGTAGCCGATAAACCGATAGCCCTTGAGGCTGGGTTCGGCCATGAGGGGCGCATAGGTATCTCCCATGAGCGCCCCGTGAATAAACACAACCGGCTCTCCCGAGCCCTGAACTTGGTACTCCAAAGTTATTCCATCAACCTCAGCTCGCTCCATCGAAGACCACACCTTTCTCTGGGTTCTGTTGTGTGCTTGTCAGCATTGCTCGCATCAGCCAAGTGAGTCCAGTCTTTGCTTGACCAGCTCCGGGATCTGTGCGATCTCTTCCGCCACTGAGATGCCGGCGTCGTTCAGGCGTCGGATCTTCTCCGCCGCGGTGTCTTGCTTGCCCTCGACGATTGTGCCGGCGTGGCCGAAGCGCATGCCGGGCATGGCGTCCATAAAGCGCCCCGCCATAAAGGCGACGATCGGCAGGCGTGAGTTATTCTGCTTCACCCACTCGGCGAGCTGGGCCTCCATCGGGCCGCCTGGCTCGGAATAGATGACGATCGCTTGCGTCTCTGGGTCGGCCTCGAAGAGCGGCATTAGCTCGGCGTAGGTCGAGCCGATGATGGCGTCGCCGCCGATGCTAACGGTTGTGCTCTGGCCGAAGCCGGCAGCCGTCAGCGAGTTCGAGATCTCCGTCGCCATGCCGCCGCTGCGCGACATAACGCCGATATGCCCAGGCCGGTAGGCTTGGTTCGTATTCGCCGCGGGCCCGCCGATGCCGCCCATCTTCGACTTGCTGGGCGAGATGATCCCGAGGCAGTTCGGCCCAATAATGCGCGCGCCCTTCATGTCGGCGAACTCGACGATCTGCGCCACCTCGGCGCGGGGCACGCGTTCAGTAACGATCACGAGCAGGCGGACGCCGTTTTCGAGCGCCTCGAACGCTGCGTCACGCACGAAACCGGGCGGAACGGTGAGCACGGAGCCGTCGACGGGCTGCTTCGAGGTGATCTCGCGGACGGTGTCGTATACCGGCACGCCGTAAACATCGCGGCCGCCGCGGCCGGGCGTGACGCCGCCGAGCACCTTCGAGCCATAATCGAGGCACTCGCGGGTCATGTTAACGGCCTCGCGGCCGGTGATGCCCTGGATGATGAAGGTCGTGCTCTCGTCGACGAGGATAGACATGGCTATTCGGCGGGCTTGTTTCGCGGTGGCATAGTAAGGCCTTCGACCATGAAAAGGTGCCCCGTCGTCGAGTTTTGCCGTAGCCCGATGATCGCCTGGTAGCTCTCGGAGTCGTACCACGCGCGCGCCTTGTCCAGTGACGGGAACTCCCCCGCTATCGTTCGCAAGTGCGGGATCGAACCCTCACGCACCTCCGCATCGTTCGCCGCGAGAATCCTCCTGCCGTATCCCTTGGTGGTCTCGAATATCTTCGAGGCGTACTCGTAGTACATGTTCACGTCATTTACGTCAAACTGGGCGATCACGTACGCAGACATCTAAGTGTCTGTCTTCTCGACCGCACGCCGAGCGGCTTCCGACATCGAGACCGAGCGGTCACAGTACTCGACGCCGTACTTGCCGAGGATCTTGAAGGCGTCGGCCTCCCAGGATCCGGGGATGCGGAAGATGCTGA
>VBJT01000185.1:13772-22841 GCA_005880075.1 Chloroflexota bacterium | reverse complement strand
AAACATCACGGGCCTCACCGTTCGTGAAATGCGGCCGCGCTTCCTGCCGTATTCATTCAAGAGCCGCCTGCCGCAGTCGCCGTTCTTGCTTAGACTCTATTTGGCCGCCGGCCCTCTTCACCTCTTGTTCGGTAAGCAGTTATTCCTGGTTGCCGAGAAGTAGTACTAGAGCGCCTCTTTCTCTTCATCTTCCTCAACCGAAGAAGCTTCTCGGAGCATGTCAAGCGAGAGCCCGGCAGTGCGCAGGCAGAATGCCCCGATAACGATCATCGTGACGAGAATCGTGGCATGGAGGACGAGCGCGTAAGCCGTGGCAACGGGAGAAGCCACACCGGAAAAGACAAGCGTCTCGCGTACGAAGAACTCGAACGGGCCGAGGCCACCCTGTGACGATGGGATCGAGACACTCAGGTTCGCGGCAGCCGTCACGAGGAGGTACGTGCCGAACCCTTCTTTAAGGGCAAAGGCCTCTCCGACTATTGCATAGACGACGGCGACGCTGACCCAGAACGCCGCCGTAGTGGCCAGCGCGGCAACGATGCCCCCGGGTGTGCGCAGCGCGCGGGTGCCGGTCAGGAAAGACCTCAGCCAGCGCCGCAGACGCGAGCGAAACCGGACAGGTCCACGGTCAATTAGCCTCGAGCCAAGCGACAGCGAGCGGTCAGGATGCAGAGCGATCACTATCAGTAGTGCGGTGGCAAGCCCGAATAGCACCGTGCCGGCGAGGACGAGTTCCCAGAGCCGGCTGCTCGAATCAACGACCGCCACAAAAATCAGCAGCATTGCGCTGAGCGCTAGACCGTCGAGCGCCCGCTCGACGACAAGCGTGCCGAGCGCCGCCATCCGGCCGACCCCTTCGCGGCGGTTCACGACGAGAGCGCGCAACACTTCGCCTGCGCGCAAAGGCACGAGACTGTTCGCGAGGTGGCCGACGAAAACAACGGGATATAGACGGTGCGCCGGAACGTCGGCCAGCGGTTTGAGCAGGTAGCGCCAGCGAAGCGCCTGGAACCAGACGGCGAAAGCGAAGACGAGCATGGCCGGGGGTAGGTAGGCGAAATTCGCCTCGCCTAGCGCGTCAAATGTCGCGCCTAAGTCTGTGCGTAGCAGGACAACGGCCAGCAGGGCTGCTGCGATGACGAGACCGAGGAGAGTTCTGGCCCAGACAGACCTCGTCAGGTAGCCCATAGACTGCTCCAATGCTACAGCCGGTAACGCTTGGACTCGACGTGTACGGGCAGGTGTAGGCTGCTTGTCGCCGCACCCGGCGCGTGCCTTCCGTGCTGAACTGCGCAGGCTGTATCATTCGTAATAACGTATATTCGACCGCTCAAGGGAAACGAATGACCGTTGAGGACAAAGTCTGGCGGCGTCCCGGCGCCGGCGCCTGGCTCAAGTCATCCAAAGCAATCGATTGGCTGAGTAGCACCAGTAGATCAGCCTGGGCGGTAACGGCTATTTGCGTAGTCGTTACGCTGCTGGTCTACTACTTTACGGCCTTCCACTACGAAGGGGCGTCCGGCTCGTTAGTGGATTCCTTTCTCGATGGACCGAGTCAGGCGCCGCACAACCACCCGGTGCGTCTGGCGGATGCCTTCCTCCACGGGCGCCTGGACGTCGCTAACGGCAAGGACCTGATCGGCTTTCTCGATTTCGCCTGCCAGCCATATCCATGTGCGGAGGGCAGCAAGTATTACCCGCTCGAGCCGCCCGGCACCGCTCTCGTGATTCTCCCTGGCGTCGCGTTATTCGGACTGAATATCAACCAGACCCTAGTCTCAATCGTGATTGGTGCAATCACCGCGGGTGTCGTCTACCAGGTTTCGCGGCGCTTGACGGACAGCCTTTGGCAGCAGTTATTTCTTACCGCCATGTTCATCTTCGGCACCGTCTACTGGTGGAACTCAGTCTACGGGGGCGTCTGGTATTTCAACCACGCGGTTGCGGCCCTGTTTCTCTTTGCGGCAGTTTACGAGACGCTCGCCGCCAGGCGGCCGTTTACTGCCGGCATTTTCCTCGGCGCCGCCTATATCACGCGCCTGCCGACCGTCTGGACGGCTCCCTTTTTCCTAATCATGTTCACGGATTTCTCGAAGCTCCGCGACACGGCGCGCACGGTCCGACAGGCCGTCTCGGGCGGCTGGCCCGAGCTTCGCGCCTGGCTGGCTCGCCTCTTCCGCATATCGCTTCCGGTACTAAAGTTCGGCGTCGCCCTTTCCATCTTCGTTATTGGATTTGCCGTATTGAACTACATCCGGTTCGACACTGTCTCCCCGGAAGCGACGTATGACCACTGGCACGCCAAGGCGTCACTCTCGGTTCCCGGCGGCTTGCTGGAGCATGGCCTCGTCTCGAGGAAGCATATCGAACGGCACGCGCCGATTTTCTTCGAGAAGCCGCTCTACATGTTCCCGAACTCGGGAGACCTTCGCTTCTGGGAGTCCGATGCGCCATACGTCCTGCCCTCCTGGAACGGAGCCGCATTCTGGGCCACTACGCCAGCTTTTCTTCTGGCTTTCCTCGCCGGGATCCGCAAGCGTTGGCTGCGCATCGCGGGGGGAGCGCTCCTCGCCTTCACGGTCATATTCTTCTTCATCATCCCGAATCTCGGTAGGGGCCCGACCTCTCAACCGTGGTTCGATTGGGCGCAGTGGGATGTCCCGCGGCTGGTAAGACTGTTGCCGTTTTTCCTGCTGGCCACCCTAAGCGTCGTGTTCGCCGTCCGCAGCGGTAACAAGCTCGTTGTTGGTTGCTGGGCAGCCGTGGTCCCGGTCGTTATCGTTCATCACTTAGCGGCTTCAACGGGCTGGCCGCAGTTCGGTTACCGCTACCTCCTGGACTATGCCCCGTTCGCCCTTCTCCTGACCTGGGAGGGAATGGGACGAAGGGTTACCTGGTACGGAATCGTCCTTGTTGCAGCCGGCATTATCATCAATGCCAGTGGCGTGCTCTGGACTAATAAGTTTGACACCAATTTGGTCGGCGGAGTTCGCTGGACTGCCTGGTAACCCGACCGGCCGGTCGCACCTGGCTACGCGCAACTGATCCCGCATGACTACCGAAAGCAGCGCTCCTGCGGGCGCACCCGAAGTATCCACCCGCCCGAATCGGCTTTCGAGATGGGCGCGCCTGTCGCGCTGGCCCGTGGTCACGTTATTCTTCTCCGCAGCATCGGTCGTCCAGACGTGGCCGCTCGCGAAGCACATGAGCGACCATCTCTCCGTTTGGTGGTTCTTCCCTTACGACGCCTGGGCTTTTCTCTGGAACCTCTGGTGGGTCAAATATTCGCTCATCGACCTGCAGACCAATCCCTTTCAGACCGACTACATCTTTTATCCGCAGGGCTCGCATCTGTATCTCCATCCACTGACCTTTGTCAACGGCCTCATGTCTTTGCCGCTCCAGTTGATCACCGGCGACATTCTGCTCACTTACAACGTGCTGCTTCTGGTCTTCCTCGCACTCGCCGGCATCGGTGGTTATGCTCTGGGCCATCACGTAACTCGCAATCACCTGGCCGGCCTGCTTGCGGGCTACATCTTTGCTTTCACGCCATTCATCTTCATGCGGATGGGTGGACACATCAACGTTTTCGCTACCTGGCCCATACCCTTCTTCGTGCTCTTCCTCGTCCGCCTACAAGAATCGAGCCGGATTAGGGATGCCGTCGGCGCCGCGATCTTTTGGGCCATACTTACTTACAACTGGCTCGAGTTCGCGACGGACGCCGGGCTCGTCTTTGGAATCTTCTTCCTCTATTGGGTAGTTGTTTACCTGCGGCGGCGAGACCGGGAGGGCCTCAAGAGGTTCTTGAGCAGGACCGCCGTGCTTGTTGGCGTGTGGCTGGTTATTAGTGCGCCTGTCCTACTGTTTACGCTGCGAGACCTGCGCAGCGGCGACTACTACCAGCCGGGCGGCGATGAGTCATTCTCGGCTGACCTGCTGACCTACTTCACGCCCAGCCCGCTGTGGGGCCCCGGGGACTCGCCGGTGCCCGCCGGCCATAATCCACTGCATCAGGCGCACGTCGGCAGCATCGAAGGGACTGAGTACCTCGGCGGGCTGCCTTTGCTGCTCGGCACCGTCGCGCTTTTTGGCTTACGACGGCGCCTACATCGCGTTCTGCCCTGGCTCATAATATTCTTTTTCTTCGCCGTTATGGCGCTCGGCCCGCACCTCTGGATCAACGATTCGACCGATTTCACCGTCCTTGGAGTCTCGTTCTCGGTCCCGCTTCCATACCAGATCTTCGACAAGATGCCTGTCATCGGCGGGAGAAGGGTGCCGGCGAGAATGATCGTCTTCGGCGTCATGGCCCTAAGCGTGCTCGCCGCCGTCGGCCTGGACCAGATAATGAGCTGGCTGAAACGACGATTGAGCGTCGCGGCGCTCGCTGTCGGCGTCCTCGCTCTTGGTCTCATCGGGCTGGAATACTGGAACCCGCCGGTATTCCTGTACGAATATACGAACTCCCCCGGGCTCGAGCAGATCAAGAACGACTCCGGCGATTTCACGGTGCTGGACGCGCCGTTAGGCCGCCGGACCGGCTGGACGTTCGCCGGCGATGCGACAGGCGCGGCCCTCGTGGACTATTACCAGGCTTTCTATCAAAAGCCGTCCTTCGGTGGGTATCTCTCGCGTGTAAAGACCGAGGGGTTCACCTGGTTCCAGGAACAACCGGGCCTTCATTACCTTACGTGTCCGAGTTGTCCCAATCCCGCGTCTCCCGATGATCTTGATCGCACGAAAGTCCGTGATGCTTTCGAGAAGAACCGGATCAAGTATGTCATCCTTCATAAATTGGGGCCGGAGAAGCTCGGTATCTCCTACGTCGGCGAAAGAGAGATCCAGATCATGGACCAGTACCTGCGGAACATCGTCGGGTTCACCCCGTTCTATACGGACGACAACTTGACCCTGTACCGGCAGGAGGCCGCGAACGCAGCCACCGCACCTTAACCCGGCGCGGGGAGCGCTAAAATTGCACTATGGCCGAAGCGAGACGTAAACTAGGCACAACTACCATGACTCGTGCCGTTTCTGCTTGTCTGCTGTTTCTCGCGCTGTGTCTCTTGACTCTGATTGCCGGCGCCTGCAGCGGTGGCGGCGACAACGGAGACGACAATCCCTTCGGCATCAAATCGGAGGTCGTGACGCCTGCCGCCAACGCGGACGCCATTGAGTTCGCGCCAGACGGGCGGCTCTTCTTCGTGGAGCACTGGACAGGCGCCATCCGCGTCGTCGGCGCCGACGGTAAGCTCCTGGCCGACCCGTTCTTCACGCTCACCGATGTCACGGCGGGGATCGGTTGGGGGCTGTCCGGCCTTGCTATAGACCCGAGCTTCGCCACTAACCACTACGTCTACGCCCTCTACACGCAGCTCGTCCGGGCGGGCCCGCCGACGGTCGGCAAGCCCGTCGTCGTCCGCTTGACCGACAACAACAACGTGGGCACGGACCAGCTCGTTCTCGTCTCCAATCTCCCGGAGACCGACCCCGAGCACCCTTTTAATGCCAACGGCAGCCTGCATTTTGGCCCAGACGGGCGCTTGTACTTCACGCTTGGCGACTACGACAAAGCGCAGGCGCTCGGGCCGACCGGTAAGCCGTTGTCGCAAGACCTGGGCACGCCGATAGGAAAGATGCTCCGCGTCAACAAAGAAGACGGCTCCCCTCCACCAGACAACCCGTTTGTTCGCGACCCCAGCGCCGATCCTCGCATCTACGCCTATGGATTTCGCGGCGCGATTAACTTCACTGTTAATCCTAAGACAAAGCGCATCTACGCTATCGATAACACCGGGCTAACTTGTGAGGGCGTCGTCACAATCGAAGCCGGAGCAAATTATGCCTGGCCCAATGTGGGAACCTTCCCCTTCAACGACTGCGCGATCGGCAGGACCCAAACGCCGCTCGGCTACCTGACGCAGCAGGGCCGCAGGCCGGAGGACTTTCAGTCGGCGCCGGGATCAACCGGCACGGAGTTCATTTCCGGCAGCGTGTACAAGGTACTCGGCGATTCTCTCGTCGTCTGCGAGTCGGGCACCCAGCTCCTGCGCCGCCTGGTACTGGCCCCTCCGAACTTCGACAAGATCACCGCTAATGATGTCATCGCCAAGAACTGCTGGCTCGATGTCACCGTCGGTCCGGACGGGCTTGTCTATTACGCTAACCTCACAGAGATACGGCGGCTGCCTCGGCCGCCTGAGTCCCCTTCCCCATCGCAGTCGTAGTCGCCCTTCCGCGCCCTCCAGCGGCGGGCGCTACTTAATCGTTATCTCGGCCGCCTGGATCACAAGCGGCACCTTCCCGTCCGCCACATCGGGCCCATGGCCGACCGTGTCGCACTCGTCCCCTATCTGGTCTCCATCGACGTCCTTCTGCGTGCTCGGTACCAACGGACAGATGTCATCCCGGTTCAAGTACCCGTCCCCGTCCTGATCGGGGTTATTCTCGAAGTCATTCGGGTCGCAGGCCGCATCGAGGCCGTCCTCGTCTGCGTCACCTTCGCCCTTCACCCGCGGGTTGCCAACGTTCACGTCGAACGGGCAGGTGTCCAGTCCATTCTCAATACCATCACCATCCGCATCCCGTTCGCCGAACGCCGTCAGGATGATCTGGTACTTCCCGGCGGGCGGGTTGGTGTACAGGGGAGCCGCTCGTGCCGGCGACGGCCTCCGGGTCGCCAATGTCCTGAAGGATGAACACTAACGTGGTTCCCTTGGAGCCATCGAGGTCCTGGAAGGCCAGGGACTGCGCGAGCGTGGGAGGGTTCACGTATGGAAACAGCCCGGCCGTTCGGCGCAGCGGTCGCCGCCCCGGGAAAAGCCGGTTCAGAAACGAGGGATATTTCTCGATGACATCGGCTCGGCCCGTATGGTCTTTGTCCTCGGCGTAGTCCGGCGTGCCGTTATTGTCAGCGTCGCGGAAGTCGACGGTATCGGCGGTGTCGGTGCTGGCGTTGAGCATGTTGAATGAGAGGGGCCCAGGTTCGTTGCAGGGATTGCCCTGGCGGCCGATAAGCACATCCCAGCGTAGCGTCCCGATGCCAAGACCGATCGGTATTTGGCACCCCGGCGTGATCCCCCACTTCGAAGGCAGCAGGATGGAGAACGCCTTCGGCGCCACATCGCCCGCGGGGACGCTCATTTCGAGAGTGAGGTCCGAGTGCGCCTGCGCGGACTCATTCGCGACGCTGGCGCCGAAGCTCACCTCGAAGTGGGCATCGTCTCTCGAAGCGCCGTCGGTAAGATTCTCGAAAATCGTGTGCTGTCCGGTCGGTTGGGGCCCGCTCGGCGCGCAAGATGCCGCGGCCGTAGTCGTCGCCGGGCTCACTGTGCGCGGGGATGCCGGCACTGGTGAACCCCCTTGCCGCTGCTCCACGCTCTTCCCACCGGACGCCAGTACAGCCGCCACTGCCACCACGCCAACAAGGACGATCGCTACGAATGCGGCAGCGGGCCACCACTGCAGACTGACATGCTCTCTCAAGGGCTCCAGTGTACTTAACGAGAGCGCCGGCGTGGCTGGTTTTCGGCTGGTAGGGCTCGAGATTCGTGTTCGACGCGAACTCGGCCCTGCCGCCAAACACGGCCGCAACCTCGTGCGTGGTAAAGTTAGGCCTTGACACAAGTGCAGCTTTCACGTTAGAAGGGAAGTCAGTCATTCGTATTGGATGCGGCCGCGCCCGTACGCGCGCTATCTATAGCCCAAGGAGACGCCGATGAAACGACTCTTGTTTGTGCTGCCGGTACTGGCCGCCGCCGTTGTTGCCTGTACGTTGTTCCTGGTTTGGAACACCACCCGCGCCGTTCAGCTCCCGACAGTAAGCTTAGACATGGACACGACGGGGACTACTTATGTCGACAGCACGAATACAATGACAGTCGGCACGATAGATAACTGTCTGGCCTCCGTGACGGCGAATACGGCAACCCATATTCACACTACGCACCTCGTCATCAACAACGTCGAGGACCTCGTCGGCTGGCAGGTGCGCCTCAACTACATCGGGGACCAGATGCGTCCCCAGGGCCAGAACGTCACTCCGTTTACGGACAGCAACACGGCACAGGGCGTCGGTTTCACCAATCTGCCCATCGACTCGACGACTTCTGTACATCGCGACATTACCGCCGCTGCATCGATCCCGCCTGCGCCGGCGGACGGCACTAACACAGCACAGACAGCCCTCATCGGCGCGACTTATAACGGTACGCAGACGTTCCCGATCTCGCCCGATACGCCGGCGAAGGCAACGCCGGACGACTCATCATACAGTGCCCCCTCGGGCGGAGTCCTGACGCAGCTAAACCTGCAAGTCATTGGTAACGAGAGCGGCAATACGCTGCAAATGGACCTCGACGACAACAATCCGAACCCGCCCGGCAGCAACATCGTCGTTTTCAACGGCACCGGTACTGACACCCTCCAACTCGCGGAGTCCTCCTTGTTTGACGGCTTCCACGCCGAGGGCGCCGCNGGGCCCACGGAGTCCCCGTCACCGACGCCAACCGCCGCACCAACATTGGCCCCAGGCCAAACGCCAACTCGCACTCCTACGCCGGCAGCGGGCGCCGGGACCGCCACGCCGACGGCGGGCGCAGGCGCCGGAGCAGCCGGCAGTAGGACTCCGACGCCCAGGGTTTCGCCTTCCGCCTTGCCTCCTACGGGCCAAAATGACGGCGGCGGGCCTTCGGTCATTGCCTATCTCCTGCTCCTCGCCGCTGCCGCTGTGCCGGTAAGCGCGGGAGGCTACAAGATCTGGCGTCTGCGGAGGAGATGATCTACCGCTCAAAAGCCGTCACGCGAGAGTGGATTTTTCGGGGCACCGGCTATCAAGTAGCCGGTGCCCTTCGTCATAGCCGCGTCCCCAAGCCTGGAAAGGGGGGTTCCCGTTGCGACTTCCCCTCCTCGCGCTAATCTTGGCTGCGGCGCCGGCCGCGGCGGCCGCCGGCTTCCTGCTCTTTGCCGGTGAAGGCCGTGCCATACAGTCGCCGCGCATGAGCCTGGACATGGCCCCCGTCGGCAACGGCTATGACGCGGCCACGAATACGATGAGCGTCGGCC
>VBJT01000185.1:4967-13710 GCA_005880075.1 Chloroflexota bacterium | reverse complement strand
CGACGGCGGCAGGATGCGGCCCGCCAGCGCGAACTTCTCGCCGTTCGCGGATAGCACCAGGGGCCAGAACATCTCGTTCATCAATTTGCCCATTGACGCGGGCAGCGGCGTCCACCGAGACATAGTCAGTGCGGGGGCAATCCCACCGGCTTCACCGGGCCCGCAGACCACTTTGATCGGCGCCGCGCTTGCCGGCCAGCAGACCGCGGCCGTCACTCCGGACACTCCGCCGAAGGCGCCGCCGGACGACACCTCCTACAGCGCGCTGACCGGAGGTATTCTGGCTGACATCAACCTCCAGGTCCTGCCCGGCCAGGCCAATCAGGGTCTACTAACGATCGACCTGGATGACAGCGATCCGAACCCGCCCGGCAGCAAAGCGGTAGTTTTTAACGGTTCAGGGACGTCAGATATTAATCTCGGGGAAGACGCTCTGTTCGACGGCTTCCACGCTGAGGGTTCGGTTTGCGTCGCGCCCGTAACAATCGCGCCCACCGTGCCGACGGGTGGGGGCGGCGGCGGTCAGACGCCGCCCGGCGCCTCCGGCGGCCCTGGTAGCTCGTCGGGTGCGTCCGCAGGCGCCTCCGCCTCGGGACGGACCCTGGCGCCCGGTGAAACGCCCACAAGCTCGCCCGCAACCACCTCGCCGACAGCCACCCCGTCAAAGAGCGGCGGCGGCAACAACGAGAACGGCGGCGGAACGCCCGTCTGGGTGTACTTGCTCATCGCTCTCGCCGTTATCGGCCTGCCCGCAGCCGGCTTCGCTGCCTGGCGATATCGCTCTCGGCTGCCCTGGTTTACTGGGCGCCCCTGATCCCGTACCCCCGAGCAATTGCGCCAATTGTTGAAAGTGGGATAAGAGATGGCGAAGATGGAAGTTTTTCGCTTGACAACATTAGCGAGAATGTAATAAAGATGAAACACTACGTAACCATATTTGGTGATGGTTAATAGACCACTTGGCAGGGGAGCATAGACGAGTGAATTTGCGGAGCTCCGGCCAAGGACAAGCATACCTGGGCCCAAGCAAAGGAGAGTGGACGCCATGACCGGACGCCTCAATAAGCTCTTACCGCCGTTCGCGCTGCTACGACTGGCAGCGATCCCCCTCTTAGCCCTCGTGACGCTGCTCGTCAGCGGGGACGGGGCGGTGGTACATGCCGCCGGTGGTTTCAACCCCGTAAACACTTCAACTTACTGCAAAGAGGGTACCGGCACCATCGACCCGCAGCAGTTGACGGTAGGCTGCCAGCCCGACATAAGCGAGGGCTCCCACCCGGACATCGTGAGTAGCTTCAACATCGGCCTCGGGCCGGACAACCAGGCGGGCACTCCCGACGACACTTTTGATTACAACTTCGGTGGCGTCCTGGCCTTCTCGCCGACGGTGCCCGACGACACCGCGATACCGATCGGCGCCGTCCTCGGCGAACTCGGTTCCCAGCCGACTCTCGGCCTTGTGAGCACTGCCTGCAACAACAGCCAGCTGCGGGTGCCGTTTACCTTCCTCAAGGGCAGCACGGATATCAACGATAAGGTTTACCCGCAACCATTTGGCCAATCTAACGACCTGGGTCCCATGAGCGGGGACAACAACGGGGACGGTATCCCGGAAGTGAAGCCCGCACCAGCCGTTACTCACTATCCGTCTTTCTTGAACGCCATTTTCGACCCCGACTGGGTTGACTTCGGGCCGGACAAAATCGCCGGAAACGATGACGACAACAACGGCCCTGCGCCGCCTATTAAGCCTGTCTTCCGCGCCGTGGGCACTCGCTCTATCGCTGAAGCGGGTCACCTTTGGGTGATCCTCCAGCTCGTGATCTTCGACAAGGGTACGAAGCTGCCCAACTTCCCGCAGTTCGACCCCGGTTACGGCTATCCGAGCGTGGTCGTCCTGCAGACGGCATCCGCCTCCGGAAGTGCGACGCCGCCTGCTCCTAGCGCGGTCACGGACTTCTGCACGCCTCTGAAGACAGTTAACGTGTCCTACGGTGTGACCCACGACAACCCGGATACGCCCGCGAACGAGGGTGGCATTCCAATCCGCACGCTCCCCGCCGCGGGAACGCAGATTGTTAGTATCGCCTACGGTTCAAGCCAGCGCGACGCCGACGGCGACGGATTCGAAAACTCGCTCGACACCTGCCCGTACACTCCGGATACCGTCTGGAACCCGCACCTGCAGGACACGGGTGCGGCCACTGGCGATAGCGACCAGTTTAGTGGCACCTCTTATCCTGACGGTATTCCCGATACTTGCGATCCGACCCCCAACGAAGCGACCGCAGGCCCGCCGGCAAACCAGCCGACCGACCATGACGGGGATGGCTTCCTCAACCGGGGCGACAACTGTCCAACCGTCGCCAACCCCGACCAAGCCGACAATGACCCGGGTCCTACCGGTGAACCGGTGGGCGACGGCATCGGCGACGCCTGTGATACGAACCCAGGGTCTCCGGATGGTGCCGAGATCAAGTGCATCAAAACTAACGTCGCAGTGGTCGGCGGTGACCCGAACGTCAAGTTCAGCGACTGCCTGTCCGACCTGCCGCCGCTAGGAGCCGGTGGGGTTCCTGACACCAGCGCTGTTGGCGCCGGCGGCGCCGAGAGTGGCGCAGCTGCAGCGGCCGGCGGTGCTGGCACCGCTGCAGGCCGCGGAGCTGCCGGCGCGGGCGGTGCCGCCGCAGGTGGCGCCGGCGGTCCGGCCAGCGGCGTCGGCAGCCTCTCGCCGGTCGGCGGAAGCGTGCCCGCCTGGGCTGCTATCGCGGCCGCGCTCGGCGCAGCCGGCGTGCTCGGCTCGGCCGGGACGTTGGCTTCTCGCCTGATCAAGCGCCGCCGCGATACCTGAGGCGGCTAACGCCAAAATGAAAGAGGCGGCCCTTCTCGGGCCGCCTCTTCACTTGTCCCGTCCTAAGCTATACAGGCTGCTTGATGTCAGCAATGTCGCCGTCGTTAAAGGCGCTGACCGCCAGGGCGATTTTCGAAGAGATCTCGCGCCCGTATGGATAGGCCGCCTTGGACGCCGCCTCGACCTTGACCAGCCGATCGTCCTTCTTGTTTAGCCACAGGTCCACATCCCAGGAAGTCAATAGGCGCCCGTTGTCGCTGCGATCTCCGAACAGCTGGGCCGCGATCGGGATTGGCGCCTGGTCGATATGAACGTGACGGGTGTCAGTATCGCCTACCTTTTCGACGGTGGCGGTCCTGCCCGCGAGGTCCAGAGGTGCCACCAGTGCATCGCATGCAAGGGGGGGGATGAATGTGAAGCCGCTTATCGGCTGGCTGTTCGGCACCCAGCGGCCGTTGAGCTGGAACCACTCATTGTCCCCTATTCGGATTCCGCGCACCGTCGGCTGGCCCGGTGTGGAGGTGAGCTCATAATCCAGCTTGTCGGGCTGCTGAAACGTCCCGTCGTAGTTCGCCACAAAATCGAAGTCGGGCTGAGACGGCTTGACAACCCACTCCGTAGCCGCGCTGTCCTCAGCCGGCGTTGCCTGTTTTGGAGACGCCAGATCGTAGTTGATTGTGTAGCGCATTCGCTCGGCTTTCTTGAGGTCAGTGCAAACGTCGGCGCCCTTGGCGGGCAGCGGCGCCGGCGGACCGTTGCCGCCGCCGCAGGCAACGAACGCCAACGAAATCAGAAGGCAGGCTCCTATAGAAAGTCTTAGCTTCATGGTGAAATGTCTTTCTCCCTGGCCGGTCTTTCCCGGGTCCGTGGGCAAGGGGTGTATGCTCCGCTGCCACATTAGTTATCGGGCTATCCTTCATGTTACGGCGTGCGTACGAAGCGGAGCAACCGTGAGGCAGGCATGGCTGGCGCTTATAGTGGCAGGGACAATCCAGATTGGCGTAACATCTGACCATGCCGCGCCTGCGCGTCCGCCAAGCGCTGGCCCTTGGCACGCTCCTATTACTGTTTTCTGGACCGGGTCGCGGCTGGGCGAATCATGCCGCAAGCCAATCGCCCTCAACAATCGGCCTGCTGGCCATCGACGCCAACCCTTCTGGTAACACGGCTACCTCCCTTGGCCCAGTAGACGGCTGCGCTCGCCTCGAGCCCGGCTCCATATACAACGTTGACTATGTCGTAGACGCCGTCCCTCAAGACCGGCCCATGATCGGTTTCGATGTGGAGATTCGCTATGATCCGTCGCTCTTTGAAGCGGTTAATGTAGACGACCACCTGCTCCTCGCGGCTGTAGGTGCCTACTCGCCCCTCGCAAGCCTGAGCGATACCCTCCCTGACTCCGACGGCAAGCTGCGCATCTCAGTCCTCGACACCGCGTCTTCCACCGACCCGCAGGCCAATGTCGAGAGCGGCGCTGGAGTGCTGGCGCGCGTTGCCTTCCGCGCCAAGTCGCCGGGAATCAGCAAGATAGCAATCGGTCTCGATCAAGACCCGCTTCTCTACCCCTTGGTCCTGGACACCCAGGACGAAATGATTCTCGCCGATCGGCTCAGTACTGCTTCCCTCGCTGTCGGCGAGGATTGCCCCCCGGTGACGACCGAGCCAGAGATCATCGATCTAGGCCCGACGAACCAGGAGATCATTGCGGGCAACCCTTCCCTGGGACCCACTCCAGCGACGCGCGGCGTCCCCGGGCAGTCCGGCGCCGCGGGCGGCGCCTCTGGCCAGACAGCGGGACGTTCGCCGGCGCCAACCGGTACAGGCGGCCGTTCTTCTCCGAGCGACGCCGGGTCGCCAAATGGGGATGATGGCACCGATACCTGGCTGATCGCCCTGCTGGCCGCTTTGGTAGCGCTCGGTCTAGCGGCGGCCGGCGCCGGCTGGTACTTCTATTGCCGTTCTCGCCCCTCACCGCCGGGCCCCTAGCCGAAGCACGTTTTATCATCCAACGGCGGTTGTTGCCGGGCGTACATCTGTGGCCGCGCATCGCACGTAAGTTGGGTAGGCTCATTAGTTTATCTATGGCGCTTGACACGGCAATCAAACTTCGGCTATACAGAGGGATAGTCTCTTATCCGCTCGGGATGCCTACGTTTGATTACGCACGCCCGCAGATAAAGAAACAAACCCCATGGACCGGAGGGATTAGCCTTAGTCTTGCCCGTCCTCGCTGTCGCATAGTATGACCGCCCGCCGGTCACCTATCACCATCCTGGAAGTGATCTGTGCGACTGACCCGCAGACTGGCTAGCGCGGAACCCAAGAAAGGAGACGAATGACGTGAGGGCAAAACAGCTTCTCGCGTGGGGAGCAGTAGTGGGAATCGTATCCTTCCTGCTGGTTCTCGCCGGCACCGACAAGGCAAACGCAGACTTTAAGCCTGAACTCAAGCTCACGCTAACCAACACCCAGCCTGAAACCACGGGGGATCTCAAGATAGATTTCGGCATCAGGGACCCGAAAGACGTTAACTTCGGCGGCGTCGTCTCCTTCCTCCCTGGCGATTTCGGGATCGTGCGCGGCGATAAGATACCGATCGGCGAACCCGTTGGGAATTTGGACGCTCTGGCTACGCTGGGCCTTATTAATAGCCCCTGCAACCAGAAGCTGGCGGTGCACTTCGACTTCGTCAACGCCACCACCGATAAGTCTTCGACAGTCTCTTTCAAGGACCTCGAGCTGGAGGCGGGTCAAACCAGCGCCAAAGGATTCGGTACGAAGGACTTTGCGGAGGACAAGGATGGTAACGGGCTGCTGGATGCCATCGACCACTGGCCTGAGTTCATCGACCGCGTGACCGGTAACGTGCAGCCGTTCCGCCGGTCTGCCGGCGTGGCCACGGTGGCCGGCATCCCGGTGCTCCTCCAGTTCCTGATCTACAACCCCGGAACCACCTTCGATCTCCCGGGTGAGGACCTCGAGAAGCTCTTGCCGCACGACCCCTCCTACGGGTTCCCCACGATCGTCCTCTTGCAGGATGTCGGCGACCCTGAGATCGAACCTGAACCGGGCCCGATCACGGACTTCTGCACGCCTCTGACATCGACAAATATCGCGTCCGGAAAGGTGTACGACGCGGACAGGGACGGCACCGACAACAAGCATGACAGCTGCCCGTACGACGCGCACCCGGTGATGGGCACTCACGATGCGGACTTCGATTTCCTCGACAGCCAGTGCGACCCCGACGACAATGCTGACACCGGCAAGAACGAGGACCAGGACAGCGACGGTACCGACAACTTCGCGGACAACTGTCCTCTCGTCGCCAATCCAGACCAGAAAGATACGGACGGAGACGGCATTGGCGACGCCTGCGATAAGGACCCCGCGAAGCCGGATGGCGAGCTCGACCTTGGAATGAACCCGCAGGCGGGCAAGTATACGTTCAATATATTCACGGTCGGGCAGCGCGACGCGGACAACGACGGCATCATGAACAGCATGGACACATGTCCTTACCAGCCCAACAAAGGCGATTCAACGGTGCTGAACAGCGGTGACGCCGACGGCGATGGCCTCGATGCGGCCTGCGATCCCAACGACGACCCGACCAGCCACGGCACCAACACCGACCAGGATGCCGATGGCTACCTCAACCGCCAGGACAACTGCCCGCTCGTCCCCAACGGCCAGGAGAGCAAGGACCAGCCGACCGGTAACCAGCACGACGCGGACTTCGACCAGATCGGCGACGTCTGCGACACCTCGCCGGACACGCCCGACGGTGAGCTGCTCGTCAAGACTCTCACCGCCGACGTAACGATCGGCGCAGGCGGCGCGGGCGGCCCTCCCACCAACTGCCCTGATTGCGAGAAACCGACCGACGACCCGGCTCCGAAGAAAGAGTCTCTGTCGCCTAACCCTCAAACCAAGGAGGACAATGGCGGCTCTGATACGACGACTTACCTGATTATTGGAGGTGCGATCGCCGCGGCCGTTGTCGTTCTCGGCGGTGGTGCAACCCTGCTCCTCCGCCGCGGCCGCTGATCGCAACGATACGGTACGCTAGTCGTAAGGGCGCCTCTTCTGGGGCGCCCTTACTGCGTCTACCGCCTCTCGCCTATTCCCAATACTGCCCGGCGCGACAAGCGCCGCGGGCTCGCGACTGGCGTCTCTGACCCGTCGAGCTCGAATGGCGATGTCAGCAGCAACTCGGCGTTTCCATCACTCGCCGCGGGCCTGTACGTGCCCGCGAAGCGCTGCGGGTCGTTTGCCGCCACCTGCCGCGCCACGCTGGCGAGCAGCAGCTGGTTCACGCCGTCGTCCGGCGTCGGATCGCGGGCGTCGCCCGGGTTCACCGGAGCTGCGCTGTCATACACGGTGCTAAAGATTGAAAGCGTCCCGTCCCCGTTCGTCGCCACTTCGAGTAGACGCGACTGCATTGGAAAGTCCAGCGGGGAGCCGGTCGTGATCTCCCAGTAACCCTTCGTTCTTCGCTGTGCGTCCGGCTTGGGCGTGATCCTGTAGTCGAGGTCGTGACCCGCCACATGCAGGACCACATTGGGAAACCGGTGTAGGAGTTCCTCGAACTGTGGCCCCCTGAATCGCTCGCTCTGAGGTTTCAGGCCTGGAAACGGGTTGTTCATCGCCGCAGAAGTATGATGGCTGGCCACCACAATTAGCTGATCGCGTACTGATGAAGTCACTGCCCGGCCGGCGCGGTCGATATAGTAGCGGCTACGCGCTTTCAGCTGCTCTTCCAACCAGGCGAACTGCTCGGCGTCCACGCTGCCGGCCGCGAAGCCGCCCGGATTTACTGTATCCAGTACGATCAGCGCTACATCCCCGGAATCGACGGCATAGTAAGCTGTTCCGCCCTTCCGGTTAATCTCGGTAAAGCCGTGGCCGAGCGGTCCGGGGTTCATCACCGTCTTAAAGTGCTCCTCGATCCACTCCTGGCGGCTAAGCGGCCGCCTGCCCCCGTCGGCGCCTACGCTCTCGCGCTCCATGTCAGGGTCCTTCAAGAAGATGCGCGGTGCCGGGGCCGCCAATCGCTGCGGGTCCCGGCAAACATCGTCCAGCACCGTTTTGCCCACGCCGGTCACCTTGACCGACCCAACAGCGATCGCTCGTGCAGCCTCGTCCGGCGGGAAATTTCCTTGCGATAACAGATCACGATTGCCAACCACCGCGTACCACGGATAGCGAAGCGGCTGCGGCGAGAACCGCCTCTGGGCGTCTTGGAGCAGATGGTCGTAGGCCTTCGCTGGCGACTGAGTCTGCAGACCCTCGTACCCCGGCTTGCCGCTGTCCGGGTCGACGTCCTTGCCGTCCATCAGGTCAATGAACCAGCGAAGTTCGTTGTATTGAGCATTGTCCGCCGCGTTTCCCGTGTGCAGGGCGAAGTCCACCGGCCTGCCGGTAACCTCACTACGGTCGATCCGGTTTGCCTGCGCGATCATCGCTGTCGCCGCCTGCAGGCTCAGGGATTCCTGCGGCCGGAAGGCGTCCGTGGTCACGGCGGGCCGGCAGGCCTCCACCCATTCACTTCGCAACGGCGACTCTTCGTCAACGATCCGAAAATCTGAGAAGTGATGGAATGCCAGCAAGGAGCGCCTGCGCTTCTCGCGACCGCCCCGCGCTTCAGCGAGATCGGTGCGGACGACATTCGGCTGGCCTGGCGCGTAGACGAGCGAGCCCACTTCATTGAGCCGGATAGTACTCTGGATCGTGGTTAGCGCGCTCCTCCGGCTATCACGGCATGCTATTGCCAGCAGCACCCCGGCACCGAGAAGGCCGCTGCCCGTCAAGAAACGGCGCCTCTCTATCCTGCCGCGCCCGCTAAGGCCGTTGTTCATTGCCGGCTCCGCTCCTTGCGGATGGGCGCTT
>VBJT01000185.1:0-4947 GCA_005880075.1 Chloroflexota bacterium | reverse complement strand
GGCTTTATACGCTCCCGCCTGCAGCAGATGCACACTAGGTATAACGACGCGATCAGTGATCTGTGACCCGCACAAGTGTGCTAGCGCGTAGCGATGACCGCCAGCCGACTTTCAGGGGGTGGTTTGACAAGTTCGGGCTCCACCGGCAGCATTTGAGGCATGCGATGATGCTCGCAGGCCATTACGGCTATCTTGTTTAGCCGAAGAAAGTTCCTCAAGCAGAAATCACAGTCGAACCGCTCGCGGGATGCCGAGCGGGCATCCCATTACCACCCGAGAACTACGAATCCCGCCGTAGGGCCTTCACCCACTCCCGCCTGAGGACCGTGTAGTACTCCCCGTTTAGTCACACTCCCCGGAATCGCTCATTGGTATCGACGCCGCGCGCCAAGGTGTCAGCAGATACATGTCCCCTGGCCGTAGTGTTGGCCCGGATCTTGCAAGTGGCATTCTGAGGCGACGCGAGTAGTAGGGTGCCGTTCTTTTGGCAGTCAAGCTCAGGCGCACAAAGGCGCGCCCTATCGGGCTGAGTCAAACTCAATCGCGGACGGCTTCACCCTAAGGGCTTTGGCCAACCTTCGCACCGTGGACGGTCGCGGCTTTCGCTTGTTGGACTCGAGGTCAGAAACAGTAGAGGGAGTCACGTCAGCCAATCTTGCTAGCTCGGCTTGCGTCAATACCGCCTTTTCTCTCAGTTGCCGCAGCGTCGCCATTTCGAATCTTCGTCGACATACTAACAAGCCGCTAAGTACGCTGACAATCACGCAATTGGAGCACTTGACATCCTGCCGTTTGGCAACGTATAATCAGATGGTAATTGAATGGTAATTAGATATTAGTCTTATGCGATCGTCCGGTTGAAATGAACTGCGAAATCTGTGCTACGAACCGAAACCTCGATCAGCATCACGTGGAAAGCCGCGGCATGGGCGGCTCCAAGAATCCGGCAGTGCACGCTGACGCTAACATTATTACTCTCTGTAGGACGTGCCACCAAAGAATCCACGAGGGCGGTTGGGCGTTGCACCGCTCCAAAGACTTGCTGCGAGTGGTCGACCGACGAACGGGACAAGAGGTTATGCGGCGGGCGAGCGGGCATGGCTTCGACCCGTCGGTCCTTTTTAACCTGCTGAACATCATGGACCGTTCGCTGGTAGAGGCGCTATCGCTCGTCATCTATTTGGACGACGACCAGCTGGTTGAACTGTTCCGCGCGTGTCGCTCCTTGGGTAAACGCGCCTGGATGCTTCAGGCCGCTGTTCTCCACGAGGCCCAGCAGCGAAGTGTGTACGGTGCGCGCTCACTTGAGGCTGTCGCGCATCGCTTCGAGATCAGTGTCCGTCAGGCTGAGAAGTATGCTCTCGTCTGGCGGCTTTTCTTTGCAGCTGAAAACCCGGATGCGAGTGACGGTCAAGCCAACAACAGAGAAAACGTCAACATTGACGCTTTCTCTCTCGAAGAGCCGAGCTGGTATGTCGTAGCAGCCACTGAGTCGCCGGAACCCCGCCGTTGGCTCGCATACGCCCAGGACAGGAAGGCGGGGGACCCTCGCTACTCGATCAGGGACTTCCGCTCGGACATCCACCAAGCGCTAGGCGAGGCCGCGACAGTCATCGAAAGCGAGCCAGACAACCCGACCGCGTTCGCTGAGCGCATTTTGTGGGATTGCCCTTGGGTCAAGCCTTATTGTCGACGCTCAGGTCGGCCTATGCCGGCAGAAGACTGTCCCTGCGAAAAGGATGGCGATGTCTCTGCGGAAGCATGTGACTGAACGAAGATGGACGACTGTTACGAGACCAAACTGAGGGAGTTCGCTGAGGGAAAGCGGCTGGGACGACTGACGAATACCGTTACCTGCAGCCGAGACGACCGCTGTGACGCCTGCGGTTCGACGCAACCGAGGACGCTCCTTGGGCTAAAGGATGGTGTTAGCGGCCGTTGCTACTTCGTGGGCCAAAACTGCCTAGCCTGGCTGATGGACAACGGGATGGTTGCCCGAGCTCGCTACCGCGATAGGGCAGCGAGCGCCTATACCCGGGAGATGGAGCTGCGCCGAAACGGTACTGCCGAAGAACGCCCGGCGATTGAGGTCGCTCCAGTTCAGCTGGATGGACATCCGCCTCGATCTAAAGCCGCAAGTCTTCGGCGGACCATCCTCGTGGTCGAACGTGACGGCGAGTACCGGGCTCTGGTGCGACTGAGTGACGGCCAACGCAGTGTCTCGGCGCGAGCCGGGGAGTCGTGTTGGCATTGGGAATGGACACGCCACAATGGTGGAGCCGTCCTGGATCGTGTTTGGCGACCCCGCCGAGCAATGGGCGCCAGCGTTCTGAGGGCTCACCGAGATGCCCTAGAGCGGTGGCGAATGGGTGCCGGGGCCGCGGCGTAATGAGTTGGGAGGATTGAGGGCGTGGCTGGCAGCATCGATGAGCTGAGGTTGCTGGTGGAGAGGGCGGCTGCACGGCGGCCCCAACTCGCCACCCGCCTTGAGAAGGCCGCCTTCCTCGTGTTACTGCGACCTATCTACCCGCTTGAAGGCGACGTCTGGAGAGTGACTGCTGAGGATGGGTTGCGCTTTTATACCGTGCGTCGAGGAGAGTGCGAATGCTCGGACTACTTGCGGCATGGGCCGGGACACCCTTGCAAGCACCGCCTAGCGCTCTTTTTGCATCGAGCCCTAAAAGCGAAAAGAGGGTGCGGTCAAGAGCGCTCGAGTCTTAGGACATGACCGGGGGCAAGGCATTGCCCTCGCAACTGATCTATCTATGGGGAGGGATGAAAGGGTGAGGAGAGCGGACGAACCGCTGCAACCATTGACGCTTCGAATCGTCGACATACGGGCCGCGCTCCTGGACGAGTATCTCGAATTGAAGGAGAAACTCGGTCCCCTAGAGAAGCGGCTCGAAGATGTGAGGGACCGCCTCCGCGACCTGGTCACTGAAGAAGGCCACTTCGTCGACGAGGTGCGCGCAGTCATCGTTCGGGTGGAGCCCCGCTTTCGCAAAGAATACGATGCAGAAAAGCTGCGGGCCGCTTTTCCCCGCCTCAGTGAGTGCGTGCGACCCTCAGTGGATATCGCCCAGTTGGAAGCCTGCTTGCGAGCCGGCATGGTCACCGACGGCGAACTCGAGCGAGCAGGCGTGCTCACAAGAGCCCTTCACTCACGTGCCTTGGTCGTCAAAGCTCTTGGTCAGCAGAATCTTCGAAGGCCCGGACGTCCGGTCACGGCTGACGGAAGATTCGACCTGCCGTGAGCTGGCCTGATTATCGCGGACCCCTGAGGACCACAGAGGCGAGGGCAGCCAAGCGCGGTGAGGTCTCGCTCCGGTTAACGGTCTGGGAGGTATTGGCCTTGGCAGTCAACGTCGTCCAAAACGGGTGGGGCCAGGCCGAGCTGCCTCTCGAATTTCCTCGACATGATCTGAGGCGCCTAGGCCTCCCAGGGGGCGTCCGAGCCGTTTGGGGGGACGAGGTTCTGCGCCAAGTTCATCGGGAAATCCTCCGGGCCAACCGCGAAAGCGGGAGTTCGAGCTCGGCCAGATTGCAGTGAGCGCTGAGCTCGTCGAGAGTCGTGCCGAACGCGTGGATGATGAATGGAGGAGTGATGAACCGCAATGCAGATAGCATAGGGCATCCGGAACAGGATAGCCGCTGCCCCTGTCCCGATTGTCGGTTGCCGGCCGATGGTCCTCCCGCATGGCTGCGGGGTAAGGCTGTGTCGATCTGGTGTGGTGATTACTTCACTCAGCTGGCCGACGAGTTGGGAGAAGAGGCGGCAGAGGAGGGCACACTCGCTTTCGCATCCGGCTTTGAGAAAGGGATTGTGATGGCGATGATCAAGCCCGAGTGGGTGCAGGCACTGTACCTAAGGCTCAGGGAGTATTACCTGACAACGCACTCCCTCAGCGACCTGATGGAGTGGGAAGAGCAAGCCGGCGCAACCGCAAACGCAATACCGATCGCGGTGCCGCTTCATGGCTGGGATTGACACACGCTGGGCGCGGGGCTGAACCTGGCCGCTAGAGATCACAGCCGCGGCGCGAGAAGTGGAACGAGCATCGGAGCCGCAACCTTGATTGGAAGTACCTAGGAAAGCCTCGAACCAAGGGACCAAAGGAAAGAATGGCTCCGCGAGGGCGGACTCTTTGGAAGTTTATTCAACGAGGGCACGCCCGTCGCACCAGATGCGGACTCCAAGCCTTAAATGAACTCCGTTGGCAGCCTGCCCTTCCCGTGCGCCGCTTCCCATTCGTCCAGTGCCTTGTTCACGTCCTCTCTGCTCGACTCCTGAGTCAGCCCCGCCAGCGGCGGCACAATGCGCCGGTAGCCGCGAATCATGGCGTAGATTTCGTCCACACCCTTGTAGTGGAATTGCGGTGGCAGGGAGAAATTCGTATTCTCTCCCGCCTTAACAATCTTGACCATAGTGCCAGCGAGGGATGCCATCGCTGACGCTCGTTGGGGCGCGAGCCGCCCCTCATACACCTCGGTCACCGCCTTGTCAAGAAGCTCGAACGTAGGGCGCAACCGCTCGGGCATGAGCTTTTCCAGGCGTGCGCGGCTTGACGAGTTCTTCCCACCGCGAACCCGAGCCGCCTCGCGCGTTGCTGAGAGTGTCGGGTCATGCGTAAAGCAGAAGCCTGACTCCAAGGGCCGTCCGCCGCAAGGTTGGCCGTTCTTGGTGGTTGCTCCACAGCGCCGATGGTTCTTATTACCCGTCTCCTCTCGGGGTGTCGGGCTTGGTGACGATTTTGAGTCCGTTAGCATGTTGACCGGTTATCTCCTCTTGACATATTATAACATGATACCGCTCCCGGCGTGTGACTCACGAGATTCCCTCGAGGCTCCCTGCCGAGTGATCGAATCATATTAGGCTATCAATGGCAGCCAACGGCTATCTCGATGTTCCTCGAACGCTCGCAAACGCTCGATAACGGTCGCGACGAG